>JBDLUD010000034.1:0-15481 GCA_039805465.1 Pseudomonadota bacterium | reverse complement strand
TTGTCACCAATGCGAATGATTCTTTCTGCTGGCACGCCAATTTCTTTTTGCCAAATCTCATATGCCTCATCATCTTCGGCATAAACAGTCACCCACAACTTATCTGCAGGCAGCTTGTAAACAGTGGTCAGCAATTCCCAAGCGTAACTGATCGCATCTTTTTTAAAGTAATCGCCAAAAGAGAAGTTACCCAACATTTCAAAGAAGGTGTGGTGACGCGCCGTATAGCCGACATTGTCTAAGTCATTGTGCTTACCACCCGCACGAATACATTTCTGCGCTGTGGTGGCTCTGCTGTAAGCGCGCTTATCAAAGCCCAAGAAAACATCTTTGAATTGATTCATACCCGCATTCGTGAAAAGCAGGGTTGGATCATCGCCCGGCACGACCGGACTAGACGAGACCACTTGATGGCCTTTGGATTCAAAGAACTTTAAGAAATTTTGGCGTATTTGAGTAACTTTCATGAGCGTAATTATGACTCAGACAAGGCCCATTGGTACAAACCCCAAGCCAAAAAATGGGAATCTAAGCTTTAACAAAGCTTACAATTGTGTCTTCAACACTTAACGATAAAAATAAAGAGGGCCTA
Source organism: Pseudomonadota bacterium (assembly GCA_039805465.1). GTDB lineage: Bacteria > Pseudomonadota > Gammaproteobacteria > Burkholderiales > Burkholderiaceae > Polynucleobacter. Next base: position 14,889 of record JBDLUD010000034.1, on the reverse strand, counting down.
ACGATGCATATTCGCAGTCAAAAAGACTTCGCCTCAGGAATCATGTTTGTACTTATCGGACTTGGTTTTGCCTACGTTGCAACAACTTATCCTATGGGTACACCCGCCAAGATGGGTCCGGGATACTTCCCGTTCTGGTTAGGCATTGTCCTAGCCATGATTGGCGCTATTGTGACCATGACTTCAATGTCTAAAAAAGGTGAATCAGACAAGCTCGCAAAATGGGACTGGATATCAGTTCTATGGGTAACCGGTTCAGTGGTTTTATTCGGTCTTGTTTTAAAGCCAATGGGCTTGGTAGTTTCTTTGGCCCTGTTGGTATTCATCTCAGCCATGGCCAGCCATGAATTCCACTGGAAGGGTACTGTTTTGAATGTGGTAATCATGAATGTGATTGCCTACGTTGCCTTTATTTGGGGTCTGAAACTTCAGTTCCAAGTTTGGCCAAGCTTTTTAACTCCTTAAATCTCGGAGAAGATACATCATGGAATTATTGGACAACCTTGCACTAGGTTTTAGCACTGCTCTAACCCTGCAAAATTTACTTTACTGTTTTATCGGTGTTTTATTAGGCACGATGATTGGTGTTTTGCCGGGCTTGGGGCCAATCGCGACAATCGCGATGCTATTGCCTGCAACCTATGCATTACCTCCAATTGCTGCACTCATCATGTTGGCAGGTATTTACTACGGCGCCCAATACGGTGGCTCAACGACTGCTATTTTGGTCAACATCCCAGGAGAATCATCCTCAGTGGTGACGGCCATTGACGGTTACCAAATGGCCCGTCGTGGTCGTGCGGGTGTTGCACTCTTCACAGCTGGTTTTGGCTCTTTCTTCGCTGGTTGCGTGGCAACTTTGGTTCTTGCTGCATTCGCCGCACCTTTGTCAGAAATCGCCTTCAAATTTGGTCCCGCTGAATACTTCTCATTGATGGTTTTAGGCTTGATTGGTGCGGTGGTTTTGGCCTCAGGCTCATTGATCAAAGCGATTGGCATGATTGTTCTTGGCTTGTTACTCGGCTTGATTGGTACTGACGTTAACTCAGGCGCCGCTCGTTATTCATTTGATATTCCTGAATTAACAGACGGTATTGGTTTCGTGGCTGTCGCCATGGGCGTGTTTGGTTTCGCAGAAATCATGAGCAATCTTGAGCAAAAAGAAAAGCGTGAAACCTTCTTGGATAAGGTCACATCTCTTTGGCCAAGCAAGGAAGATTTCAAACGCATGATGCCTTCAATCCTTCGTGGCACAGGCGTTGGTTCTATCTTGGGTGTTCTTCCTGGTGGTGGCGCCGCACTTGCAGCTTTTGCAGCCTACTCTATTGAAAAGAAAACTTCAAAACACAGCGCTGAATTTGGTAAGGGTGCGATTGAGGGTGTGGCTGGTCCTGAAAGTGCGAATAATGCCGCATCACAAACATCATTCATTCCATTGCTAACTCTTGGTATTCCACCAAACGCTGTGATGGCTTTGATGGTAGGTGCCATGACGATTCATAATATCCAACCAGGCCCACAAGTGATGTCTTCTAACCCTGCGTTGTTCTGGGGCTTGATTGCATCGATGTGGATCGGTAACTTGATGTTGATCATTTTGAACCTGCCATTGATTGGCGTGTGGGTCAAAATGTTGACAATTCCTTATCGCCACCTCTATCCAGCCATTTTGGTTTTCTGCTGTATCGGCGTGTACACCGTTAACAACACCAACTTTGATATTTTCATGACAGCCGTCTTTGGTATTGCTGGCTACTTGTTCTTCAAATTGGGTTGTGAGGCACCTCCGTTACTCCTTGGTTTCGTTCTAGGACCGATGATGGAAGAAAACTTCCGTCGCGCCCTACTGCTTGCCAGAGGCGATTTCACAGTTTTCCTCACGCGTCCACTGTCTCTCGGTTTATTGATTGCTGCAGCAGCTTTGGTGGTGATTGTTACTCTACCGGCGGTGAAAAAAACCAGAGAAGAGGCTTTCGTCGAAGAATAAATTTACAATGTGGGTATGTCTGAAAAGAAGAACCCAATTCCTTCTAAATTCGAGACCCTAGAGGTCTCGAATTTTTTGCGTCAAATCATTGACGCTGATCTCGCCCAAGGCAAGCACTCTAAGCGCTTAGACTCCTCTGGGAAGCCCCTGCCAAGCCTCATCACGCGCTTTCCACCTGAGCCAAATGGCTACCTGCACATCGGTCATGCCAAGAGTATTTGCTTGAACTTTGGCTTAGCCAGAGATTACGCACATGTTTTAAATGGCGCCCGTTGCAATATGCGCTTTGATGACACGAACCCCAGCAAAGAAGAGACCGAGTACGTTGATAGCATCATTGATGCGGTCCGTTGGTTAGGCTTTGACTGGATCCACGATGGTGTTGAGCATCAACACTATGCCAGCGACTATTTTGATCAATTGTATGAATTTGCAGAAAAGTTGATTGAAGCTGGTAAAGCTTATGTTGATAGCCAATCTGCTGATGAGATTCATAAAAATCGCGGCAATTTCACTCAATTAGGCACCAACAGCCCTTTCAGAGACCGCAGCAGCGAAGAGAATTTGGCTTTATTCAGAGAAATGAAGTCGGGCAAGTATCCAGATGGGGCTCACGTGTTGAGACTCAAAATCGATATGAAGCACCCAAATATTGTTTTACGTGATCCTGTGATCTACCGGATTCGTCATGCCCACCATCATCGCACGGGCGATAAGTGGTGCATCTACCCGCTCTACGACTTCACACATTGCATCTCAGATGCCTTAGAAAACATCACTCACTCGATCTGCACCCTGGAATTTGAGAACAACCGCCCACTTTACGATTGGGTGTTGGAGGCTCTTAAAGAAATTGGCGTTTTCAAAGATCCTTTACCCAAGCAATACGAGTTCGCGCGCTTAAATTTGACGTATGCCATCACCAGCAAACGCAAGCTATTGCAGTTGGTTGAAGAAAAACGTGTGGATGGCTGGGATGATCCGCGCATGCCAACCTTGGTAGGCATCAGACGACGTGGCTTCACCCCTGAAAGCATTCGTTTGTTCTGTGAACGCATCGGCGTATCCAAAGCAGATAGCTGGATTGATATGTCTGTGCTTGAACAAGCCCTTCGCGATGACCTAGATGCCAAGGCCGAACGTGCTTTTGTGGTCTTAAAGCCTCTCAAATTGATCATTGATAACTTTGATGCTAACCATAGTGAACCTTGTTCTGCACCCAAACATCCTCACCATGAAGACTGGGGTCGCCGCGACTTCAATCTCAGCAAAGAGCTTTGGATTGAGGAAGATGACTTCATGGTTGAGCCGATCAAAGGTTTCTTCAGGCTATATCCGCCGATGAATGGTGAAGCCGGTAGTCGGGTTCGCCTGCGTCATGGCTTTGTGATTGAGTGCACTGGCTACGATACTGATGCCAGCGGCAAAGTGACGGCGGTCCATGCCAATTACTTCGCTGATAGCAAGAGTGGCACACCTGAATCAAATAATTACAAAGTGAAGGGCAATCTTCACTGGGTCAGTGCCAAAGAAGGCATCAAGGCTGAAATCCGTGTGTACGATCGCTTGTTCACCGACCCTCATCCTGATAGTGGCGATAAAAATTTCTTGGACGCGATCAATCAAGATTCAAAACAAATTTTGCATGCTTACCTAGAGCCAAGCTTAAAGAATGCGCAAGCTGAACAACGCTTCCAGTTTGAACGTCACGGTTATTTTGTGGCTGATCGAAGCGATCACACGGCCGCAAATCCAGTCTTTAACTTGTGTGTGGGTCTGAAAGATACTTGGAAGTAAACAACAAAGACTCTATAAAGAGTCTTTACAGCGAGTCTAAACAATCAGTGACTGTTGGGTACTGAAGTTCAAATCTGAGTTCTTTCAAGCGCTTATTTTGAATGCGTCGCGACTCACCCATGAATGACAGCATCATTGGATCTAACTGTGCGCTCAAGTCCTGCCTTGATGCTCTTGGTGGTTTTGGCAAATTCATCTTTTCAGCAATCAAGTCAAAGTAGTCAGCCATTTTTAATTGACTGTCATCACAAGCATTGATGACCCGCTGGGATTTGCCTCTCCATAAAACATAAGTGATCAATCTGGCCAAGTCATCGGCATTGACGTGATTGGTGTAAACATCCTCATCGGCATTGAGGACAGGTGTGCCACGCCCCAATCTTTCGACAGGCAAGCGATCCCCGGCATAAATGCCTGGCACCCTCAAGATATGGGTCTGAACCCCCGACATCCCCCACGCCCTGATTTGCTGCTCTGCTGACACCCGTCTTTGGGCTCGAGCCGTGCTTGGGTTGAGGGTTCGGGTTTCATCAATCAAAGCACCCTGGCAATCCCCGTAGACGCCTGTGGTGCTGATATAAATCAGTTGCCTGATAAATCCTGCCCCGTGAGATAAAATTGACAGCAAGTTACTTGTACGACGATCTTGAAGGCCTTGAGTAGCTGGCGGGGCCAAATGGATCACTTGGGCAGCCAAGTGAGGTAAACGCCAAAGAGTCTCTGGCTGGTCAAGGTTCCCATAGATAGGAATTGCTCCAGCCTGCCTCAATGCCGACATCCTGCTGGTTGAAGAAGTCAGAGCAAACACTCGGTACTTTTTCACCAATAGCGGCAGCAAGCGCATACCGACGTCGCCACAACCAACGATAAGAATTCTAGGTTTACCAATACGTTGCATAAACTCAATCGTAATGCTTTAAAAAAGGAAAGTCAGTGTCTTACCAAATAACCATTAAAACCAGCGGAAAAACATTCAGTGCCAACGGCGATGAAACTGTTTTAGAAGCCGCCATGCGTCAAGGCATCAATTTACCCTATGGTTGCAAAAATGGTGCTTGCGGCTCTTGTAAAGGCAAGATCGAGTCTGGTCAGGTATCACATGGCCAACATCAAGAAAAAGCCCTGACTCCTGAAGAAGCTTTCAATGGTTGCGCGCTCTTTTGCTGCGCCAAGGCTGAGTCAGATTTGGTGATTGATGTGAAAGAAGTTCCATTGAATGGGGACGTCACCATCAAGAAGATTCCTTGCCGCGTTGCCAGCTTAGAGCAGGCGGCTGATGATGTGGTGGTTGTGAAACTACAACTACCTGCCACTGAGAAGTTTCAGTTTTTAGCAGGTCAATACATTGAGTTTTTATTGAAAGATAAACGCCGCGCCTACTCAATTGCCAGCGCACCTCATGAAGAAGGTCCTTTAGAGCTTCACATCAGACACATGCCTGGTGGCTCGTTCACTGATTTTGTATTTGGCAAAACTGAGAACGGCACAACTCTTAAAGAAAAAGATATTTTGCGTTTTGAAGGTCCTATGGGCAGTTTCTTCTTGCGCGAAGACTCTGACAAGCCAATTATTTTTATTGCCTCAGGCACGGGCTTTGCCCCTATCAGAGGCATCATTGAGCACATGCGTCATGCAGGTATTAACCGCCCAGTTAAGCTTTATTGGGGTGGTCGTCGACCAAAAGATTTTTATCGCGCTGACTTGTGCCAATCATGGGCGAAAGAGATTCCTAATTTCTCATACATCCCAGTGGCTTCAGATGCCCTTCCAGAAGATCAGTGGACTGGTCGCACAGGCTTCGTTCACGTGGCAGCGATGGAAGATAATCCAGATATGTCAGGCTACCAAGTGTATGCCTGTGGCGCACCGATTGTGGTTGAATCCGCTAAAAACGATTTCGTTGCAAAATGTAAGTTACCGGCTGATGAATTTTATGCAGACGCCTTCACTTCTGCTGCTGATTTAGCCAAGAAGAATGCCGCTGCTTAAACCCTGATAACGATTAACTATTTGATCAACCCTGAACTAGATAAATAAAGACATGACCATCGATACCCATTCAGTGATGTACATCACCAAACGTCCAGACTTGGTTTTCACCGAAGGTCAAGGTTCTTGGTTGATGGATCAGAACGGTAAAAAATATTTAGACTTTTTACAAGGTTGGGCAGTTAACTGCTTGGGTCACTCTAATCCAGGCATGATTGAAGCCATTGAAAAGCAGGCCAAAAAGGTCATCAACCCAAGCCCTGCTTTTTATAACGAGCCGATGCTTGCTCTATCTAATTTACTGACGGCCAATAGCTGCTTTGACAAGGTGTTCTTTGCCAACAGTGGTGCTGAAGCCAATGAAGGCGCGATTAAATTGGCGCGTAAATGGGGCAAGCTTCATAAGAATCATGCTTATGAAATCATCACCTTCAATCATGGCTTTCATGGCAGAACATTAGCCACAATGAGCGCCTCTGGTAAAGAAGGCTGGGACACAATGTTTGCACCTCAAGTGCCTGGCTTTCCAAAAGCAGAATTGAACGACATTGAATCCGTCAAAAAACTGATCAATGAGAAAACTGTGGCCATCATGCTTGAACCCGTTCAAGGTGAAGGTGGTGTTATTCCAGCAGATCATCAATTCATGCGCGAACTTCGTGAACTCACCAAGCAAAACAAAATCTTATTGATTGTTGATGAAGTCCAGGCTGGCTGCGGACGTACAGGCAAACTATTTGCTCATCAGCTTTACAACATCAACCCTGACATCATGACTCTGGGTAAAGGTATTGGCGGTGGCGTGCCATTGGCCGCCCTACTGGCCACCGATGAAGTGGCTTGCTTTGAACCGGGTGATCAAGGTGGTACTTATAACGGCAATCCATTGATGACGGCGGTTGGCTTCAGTGTGATTTCTCAATTATTGGCTCCAGGATTTTTGGATGAAGTACTGGCCAAAGGTCAGTACTTAAGAGAATTGTTGCTGGATCTAAGCAAAGAGCTTGGTCTAGATGGTGAGCGCGGTGAAGGCTTATTGAGAGCCCTCAAGCTCAATCGTGACATCGGCCCTGAAATCGTTGAACGCGCTCGCAATCTTGAGCCAATCGGTCTTTTATTGAATTCTCCACGCCCAAATTTAATTCGCTTCATGCCTGCGCTGAATATCAGCCGGGAAGAATTAAAACAAATGGTTGATCTCTTAAGAGGCGTGATCAAGTCGATCAACTAAGATCAAAATAAGTATCAAAGACCCTTGGGTAATGGGAATGCTGTGTTCTCCACAATTCCCTCTAAGGGTCTTACACTCTTTGGCCCCAGCTCTTTGATGCGATCAATGATTGATTGAGCCAAGCTCTCTGGTGCAGACGCGCCAGCTGTTAAACCAATTCTCTTCTTGCCTACAAACCACTCAGGATTTAACTGACTGGGGTGGTCCACCATGTAGGAAACAACTCCCAATTTTTCAGACAGTTCTCTCAAGCGATTGGAATTAGAGCTATTGGGGCTACCGACCACAATCACTAGATCAACTTGTGGAGCCATGAACTTCACAGCATCTTGACGGTTTTGAGTGGCGTAGCAAATGTCTTGTTTCTTTGGTTGCTGAATATGTGGGTACTTCGCTTTTAATGCATCCACAATTTCTTTGGTTTCATCAACCGACAAGGTTGTTTGAGTGACATACGCAACAGGCGTGCCTACCGAGATTGTCAAAGCTTGAACATCATGAATGCTTTCCACCAGATGAATGCCTTCCGGTGCCTGGCCCATGGTGCCTTCAACTTCAGGATGACCACGATGACCAATCATGATGATCGTCATGCCCTCTTTGCGCATTTTTATAACTTCAACGTGCACCTTCGTCACCAAAGGACAAGTCGCATCAAATATTTTCAAGCCTCGTTGCTCCGCCTCTTGGCGAACCGCTGGCGAAACGCCGTGCGCACTGAATATCAAAGTATTGCCAGCAGGAACCTCATGAAGCTCATCCACAAAGATGGCACCACGAGCTCGCAAGTCATTCACCACATAGGCGTTATGAACGATTTCATGGCGCACGTAAATAGGCGCCCCAAACTTTGTCAAAGCCTGTTCAACAATCGTGATGGCACGATCAACTCCAGCACAAAAGCCTCTGGGTTGAGCCAGCAAGATTTCGCCATCACTCTCCACCACAGAAGTTGTTTGAACAGGCGTTGTCATTTAAAGAATCGCGATGATTTCTGCTTCAAACAAAATGGTTTTGCCAGACAAAGGATGATTAAAGTCAAAAGTTGCAGAATCACCATCAATTGCCAAAAGTGCTCCAGAGTATGTCGCACCATTCGGTGCATTGAACTCAATCATGTCGCCCGGCAAATATTCTTCTTCAGGAGAAGAGTTCTCACGCAAGGTCGCCAAAGAAATTGTTCTGATCAAGTCAGGATTCCTTTCACCAAAGGCAACTTCTGGTGCCAACGTGAAAGTTTTTCTCTCGTTGAGGAGCATACCAACCAAGGTTTGCTCGAGCGTGGGCGAGAATTGACCGGTGCCCATCATCAAAGTAGCAGGCTTGTCCTCGAAAGTGTTCATGATGTCTCCGCCCTCGGGCAAAGCAATCCTGTAGTTCAAGGTCAAGAACGAATTGGCGGTAACTTCGGCTCCGCTAGCCATATTAGATTCAGTCATAGCAATATTTTAACTAGCCCTGAGAAATCTGGCCAATCATCGATTAAAAATTGGCCTAAACAGTCTCGGCCACGAGAAAAACTTCTTTTAAGTGGCCCAAGTTCTATGAATGATGCTGAACTGCTCTCCATCATCCTCAGAACAGGCCACCAAGGAGAAAACTCTTTGAATCTATCCCAGAGGCTCATTCAAGAATTTGGCTCGCTCTCATCCATCCTGACAGCAAGCCTGAAAGACTTTGAAGCTTATAAAGGTATTGGTATTTCTAAATGGTCACAGCTACAAGTCATTCATGAACTGGTCCAGCGCAGCCACAAGGAGAAGATCAAGCAACAAAGTATTTTGACATCTACTGATTTGGTCAAAAGCTATTTGATTGGCCTCATAGGCCAAAGGGAGTATGAGGTCTTTGTTTGTCTCTATCTGGATATCCATTTAAGGCTGATTGATACCCATGAAATCTTTAGAGGATCCATCTCTGAAACAGCCGTGCATATTCGTGAAATTGCCAAAGAATGCCTGTTGAGAAATGCGAGTAATTTGATCATTGCTCACAATCATCCGAGTGGGAGCTTAAAACCAAGTCAAGAGGACATTGGCTTAACCATTGTTTTGCATGAAGCGCTGCAACTTCTTGAGGTCAATCTCTTGGATCACTGCATTGTGACAAAAAGAGGGGCCTCATCTTTTTTAGAGCTTAAAATAATGCCATTTATAGATAGTAAACACTAACTTAAAAGTCTATTTTGCGTGGAAATTGGATCAAATCAGAAGCTTTTTTGGATTCATTTCAGAATGCCTTTGAGTAAATAGTGGAATAGTTTCTCGCCACCTGCTACAATCTCTTTTTTTCGCAATTCAAGGAGTGTGTCATGGCAAAAGTATGCCAAGTCACCGGGAAAAAGCCGATGGTCGGCAATAATGTTTCCCATGCAAACAATAAGACAAAACGTCGCTTTTTGCCTAATCTGCAAAATCGTCGTTTTTGGGTTGAATCTGAAAACCGTTGGGTAAGCTTACGCATTACCAACGCCGGTCTTCGCATGATCGATAAAGTAGGCATCGACGCTGTATTGGTTGATTTGCGTACTCGCGGTGAAATCTAAGGAGCGGCAAAATGGCTAAAGGTGGACGCGAAAAAATCAAATTAGAATCGACTGCAGGTACTGGTCACTTCTACACAACGACTAAGAACAAACGTACCATGCCTGAGAAGATGGAGATCATGAAGTTCGATCCTAAAGCTCGCAAGCATGTGTCTTACAAAGAAACAAAGATCAAGTAAATTTCTGTCTTACTCAAATTAAGCAGATTGATTTGATCAAATAAAAAACCCGCTCTAGAGCGGGTTTTTTGTTGTCTATCTTTTGCTTATTTTTACTAACTATCTTTCAAACTATCAGGTGGCTATTTAAAGCTACCTGATCAGCTTTAAACGGTGTATCTGCGCAAACGCAAGGAGAACTCTTGCAAGCCCGCCATGCCGCTTGTTTCAGCTTTGTGGCACCATTGCTGCAACTGAGCAATCAATTGCTCTTTGGTCACGTGTGAACGCTGCCAGAGGCTCGCTAAATCACGGCGCATTTCAACCATCAACTTCACTGACTTATTCGTTGCCATGAGCTTCTCAAGGCTTGCAAGCTCAGCTTCTGTTAACTTGGCTTCATCTTTGTATAACCAGAGACGTTGATCACCAAACTGCGCAGCAAGTTCCTTCATGTGCGCAACTTCTGCATCAAAAGTTTGGCGCAAAGTTTTTGAGTAACGTGCCATCACTTCATATCGATTAGCAATCACTGCTTGCAAAGTTTTTTCTGAAGCTTGACCAAGCTCAGCCAACACAGGCTTAGGTGGCAACTTTTTAACTTTTGCTAAACCAGCCATTTCTAATGCACGGATATAAACCCAACCAATATCAAGCTCGTACCATTTGTTTGATAGCTTTGCGCTGGTGGCGTAGGTGTGATGATTGTTGTGTAGCTCTTCACCACCAATCAAAATACCCCAAGGGATTAAATTGGTTGAAGCGTCTTCGCAATCGTAATTGCGATAACCCCAATAGTGGCCCATGCCATTGATGATGCCGGCTGCAGTGATGGGGATCCACAACATTTGAACAGCCCAAACAGTGACACCCAATGCGCCGAAAAGAATCACATCAATGATCAACATCAATGCAACACCCTGCCATTGATATTTTGAATAAAGATTTTTTTCCATCCAGTCATCAGGCGTACCGTGACCAAACTTCTCAATGGTTTCTTTGTTCTTAGCTTCTGCGCGATACAACTCAGCGCCTCTTGATAGAACAGTATTGATACCCAACACTTGAGGACTGTGAGGATCATCAATGCTTTCGCACTTAGCGTGGTGCTTGCGATGAATCGCGGCCCACTCTTTGGTGACCATACCAGTGGTCAACCACAACCAAAAGCGGAAAAAATGAGACGGAATAGCATGCAACTCTAAAGCGCGATGGGCCTGACAACGATGCAAAAAGATCGTCACGCTGGCAATGGTGATGTGAGTCAACAACAGCGTGATCAACAAAATCTGCCACCAAGACCAATTCAGGTAGCCATTTGCAATCCAATTCAACACAAGATCTCTAGTTTGTTCTAACCAAGCCATGCGGCCATCCTCTCAATTAACTTAAGAGGGTATTTTATCAAGCTTTCACCATGTTCACACAGTAAATCTAAAACAGATTTAATCTAAATCATGTTTTTTAGCTAATAAATCGAATTAGTTAGTGAAATTTAGCTACTTTTAGTTAAGTTGCAGCTTTTCGTTCCAAAATGGCGCCAAAAAACGCGTCTGTGCCATGAATATGAGGAAATAACTGCCAGTAAGAGCTGTTTTGGGTGGCTCCAATCGGCAAATCACCCATCATCGGAAAGCTATCTCTTAAGACTTCTTTAGGGTCTTTTAGCTCAAATTGAGGGTTGTTAGCCAAAAAGACTTCGACAACACCTTGATTTTCTTGATAAATCAAGCTGCATGTCGCATACACCAAGCGACCGCCTGGCTTTAACAATCTGGCCGCTGAGCTCAGAATCGACAACTGTTTTTGCGTCAATTCAGCGACGCTTTGTGGTGACTGACGCCATTTAAGGTCAGGGTTGCGACGCAAAGTACCTAAGCCACTGCAGGGCGCATCAACCAGCACGCGGTCAATCTTGCCCGCCAAACGCTTCACCTTGGCATCATTTTCATTGTCGATCCACACTGGATGGACGTTAGATAGGCCACTTTTAGCCAAACGTGGCTTTAAGTTAGCCAAACGCTTTTCAGAAACATCGAATGCGTACAAACGACCACTGGATTTCATCATGGCGCCCAAAGACAAAGTCTTGCCGCCTGCGCCAGCGCAAAAGTCCACGACCATCTCGCCACGCTTAGGCTCTAAAAGCATGGCCAGCAATTGACTGCCCTCATCTTGGACTTCAGCAAAGCCATTTTTGAAGAATTCTTGGGTCTGAAGTGCGGGCTTCCCTTTTAATCGAACGCCATGAGGAGCATACGGGGTTGGTTCCGCCGCATAACGTCCACCAAGGTCGTTTAAAACGCCTAGAAGGTCTTCTCTCTGAGTTTTAATGGTGTTGACGCGCAAATCTAAAGAAGCCGCCTTGAGCATCGCCTCAGCCAGTGGCAAGCACTCATCTTTAGGCACAGAAGATCCCAGGGCATTCCAGATCCACTCAGGCAAATTGACGCGAGTTAAAGGAGCAAGGGTATTTCTTTCGATGGTGCCAAAGCGTTGCAACCAATCAATTTCATTGGGGTGCACCACAAATGCCAAGTCGGCCAAGGCACTTTCAGAACGGTTGCCTGAACCCAAGCCACTTTCAATCATGGTGACCAACAAAGACAAAAGCGCCAAACGTCTGGCCAAGGGACCTGCACCACTCTCAGCAAATTGTGAAATTTCTGTTTTTCTGCGCAAGAATGCAAATGAGGCTTCAGCGATTAATGCCCGGTCTCTATTGCCTAAGCGGGGATTGGAGCGAAAGTATCTACTCACCACCATATCAGCTGGATGAGCAAATTTCATCAACTCAGTGATAACGATTCCGAGGTGCTCAACGTGTTGCGGGAGTGCTTTTGCCCTTGCTGCAATGGCTTTTTGATCAGTAGTCATTAATTATTTATCCGTAGAGGTGAGCATTTGAAGCTCTGGAGGGCTCACTAAAACTCGATTGTCGCTAATACTTAAGCGATTATCAATGAACCAGCGTACAGCGCGGGGATAAATAACATGCTCTTGCTTTAAAACTCGCTGAGCCAAAAGATCTGGGGTGTCATTAGGAAACACTGGAACACTGGCCTGTATCACCATAGGACCATGGTCTAGGGCCTCAGTCACAAAGTGAACCGTGGCCCCATGTTCCTTCACCCCAGCCTCTAATGCCTGCTCATGGGTGTGCAATCCAGGGAACAAAGGCAGCAAAGAAGGGTGGATATTTAACAATCGACCCTCGTAGTGCTTCACAAAGCCACCAGTCAAAATACGCATAAATCCAGCCAAAACCACCAGATCTGGGGAATATGAGTCAATTAATTTGATCAATTCAGCATCAAAGCTGGCTCGATCCTTGAATTGAGAGTGGTCCAACACCGCTGCTTCAATGCCCTGAGACCTAGCAAAATCAAGGCCTCCAGCATTAGGACGATTAGAAATAACCGCTGCAATTTTGGCCGGCCAAGCCTCTTTTTGAGCTGCGTGAACAATGGCTTCCATATTGGAGCCACGACCAGAAATAAGAATAACAATTGAAGTCATGCCCGCCAATATAATTCATACCTTAACGTGAAGGTAATTAGAGGCATCCCTCCCGCAACTGATTGGACCCCCTGCGCCCTGACCATCGGCAATTTTGATGGTGTGCATCGGGGGCATCAGGCATTGCTAAAAAAATTAGTCGCAAAGGCAAAAGCCCTTCAAGTGCAATCATGTGTGATGACATTTGAACCTCACCCGATTGAATACTTTGCACCCGAAAAAGCCCCTGCCAGAATTTTGGGCTTAAGAGATAAATTAGAAGCGTTGGCAGAAATCGGTATTGATCAAGTGTTGGTGGTGCACTTCAATCAAGCATTCGCCAATTTGAGCCCTGAAGCTTTTGTCAAAGATATCTTGGTGGATGGCTTGCAAGTGAAGTCCATTTTGATTGGTGATGACTTTCATTACGGCGCCAAGCGTGCAGGTAATTTTTCTGATTTACAAACTGCCGGTAAACAATTTGGCTTCTCGGTGGAGCGCATGGAAACTTTGGTTGAAGCTCAAGAAAGAATTTCCAGCTCAGCCATCAGACTGGCACTTCAAAATGGGCAAATGGATCGAGCCCAACAATTACTCGGTCGCCCCTATATGTTGAGTGGTCATGTATTACATGGCCAAAAGCTTGGCAGAACACTTGGCTTTCCAACTTTGAACTTGGCGGTGGCCAACAGATTGCATAAAAGAAAGCCAGCAGCCCAAGGTATTTTTATCGCACAAGTACACGGCTTAAGCGACAATCCATTACCTGCTGTTGCAAGCCTTGGGCAAAGGCCCACGGTAGATGATTCAGGCAGGTATTTGTTAGAAGTTCACATCTTTAATTTTCAACAAACTGTTTATGGAAAATTAGTGCGTGTTGAGCTTGTTAAGAAATTAAGAAATGAAGAAAAATACAACGATTTAGAAACACTTAGAACCGCCATCAATAACGATGCAGTAGCAGCAAAAAATTACTTTGAAATAAATGACCATGTCTGATAAAAAAAATTCTTACCCCGTTAACTTACTCGACACGACTTTTCCAATGCGTGGCGACCTACCTAAACGCGAACCAATTTGGGTAAAAGAATGGCAAGAGAAAAAAATCTATCAAAAAATTCGTGAGGCCAAAGCCGGCAAGAAAACATTCATCTTGCATGATGGCCCTCCGTATGCAAACGGTGATATTCACATCGGACATGCTGTTAATAAAATTCTGAAGGACATGATTGTCAAAGCCAAGGGCTTTGCAGGCTATGACGCAAAGTATGTTCCTGGTTGGGACTGCCACGGCATGCCGATTGAAATCCAAATTGAAAAACAATTTGGTAAACACTTACCAACCGCCGAAGTTCAAGAAAAAGCCAGGGCTTATGCAAAAGTTCAAATCGCAAAACAAAAGCAAGATTTTGAGCGTTTAGGTGTTCTTGGCGATTGGCAAAACCCATACCTCACAATGGATTTCAAGAACGAAGCCGATGAAATTCGTGCGCTTGGAAAAATTCTTGAGGACGGTTATGTTTACCGCGGTTTAAAGCCAGTCAACTGGTGTTTTGATTGCGGCTCTGCTTTGGCCGAAGCTGAAGTTGAATACCAAGACAAAGAAGATCTTGCTGTGGACGTTGGGTTTGCATTCCCAAGTGATCAACTGCCAGCGATCGCTAAAGCATTCTCATTGAATCAA
>JBDLUD010000033.1:0-16043 GCA_039805465.1 Pseudomonadota bacterium | reverse complement strand
CTGACACCAACATAACCATGGGCAGTCAAAATAGTTTGACCCTCTTTGATCAATGGGGCCCACTTTGCCTTATCACCTACTTTGGGCGCACCAGCAACGCCTGAAGAGTGGCAAGACATGCAAATTTGCTTATAAGTTACCTCACCGTTCGCAAAAACAGAAGAAGCAAAACCAAATGCCATCACAGCAATAAATTTTGTCATTTTTTTCATAAAACCCCTCAGAAGTTTGTTGATAAATCAATAATAGTTTAAGAGTGTGACTGGGCAGAATCAATCAAATCAATAAGAAAGAAAAAAAAAGAGCTCCCAAAGGAGCTCTTTTAAATATTTGGGGTGGCTGATGGGGCTCGAACCCACGACAACAGGAATCACAATCCTGGACTCTACCAACTGAGCTACAGCCACCGTAGAGAAAAAAGATTATAACCCGTCCACGTCCTCTTGTTCAACATGCATTCTTAATTCTTGATTGGCGTCCTCAAAAAAGCGCCTAATGTCTTGTTCTGCCTTGACCGCACCCAATAAACGGTAATCAGAGAGTTTTCTGCGCCAATGCTTGGAACCCCCTTTGCCATGAGCCAAACCCAGAATATGACGGGTAATGGCTGCCATATGAAAGTGATCCCCAGATGCCTGACAATGCTTTAACCAGCGAGAGCATTGATTAATTAATTCTTCAGTGATTCTGTTCCACTGGTCAATGCCAAAAAAATGCCCAAATGCCTGACCATTGGTTTCTAACATCTGATCCCAATCAAGCATCATTCCTGGCGTATGGTAGGCAGCCCTACCAATCATGAAGCCATCAAAGTCATTCCAATGACGGGCGATATCTCCATTGTTTTCTAGACCCCCATTGAGTAGAACTTTTAAATGTGGGAAATGCTTTTGCGCATCCAAACGCAATTGTTTTGCCATCTCGTAACGAAGCGGTGGAATGGATCTATTCTCTTTTGGAGATAAACCCTTTAATACTGCATTGCGGGCATGAATGGTGACTTGGCTAGCACCAGCTGCAGCCACCTTACAAATGAAATCCAATGTGAATTGGTAGTCTTGTGGGTTATCTTGAATGTTCATCTCATTCAAGCCAATGCGATGCTTCACAGTAACAGGCATATCAACAACATCCACCATGGCCTTCACACAATCAGCCACCAAATCTGGCTCTGCCATCAAGCAAGCACCAAACGATCCTCGCTGAACCCTTTCGGAAGGACAACCACAGTTCAAATCCACCTCATCATAGCCCCACTGCTGAGCCAATTTAGCTGCTGTAGCTAAGTCTTGAGGTTCGCTGCCACCCAACTGGAGAACAACTGGATGCTGAATCTCATCAAAATCAAGATGCCTTGGAACATCACCATGTATCAATGCGCCAGTTGTCACCATTTCACTGTAAAGAATCGCTTTTTTAGTGAGGCTGCGATGGAAGGTTCGACACTGACGATCAGTCCAATCCATCATTGGGGCAACGGCTAAGCGCTTGGTGTTATTTGACATGATGTGATTTTATAGAGAAAGCACAAACGAGCTCTGAAACTCATGTTCCAACTGAGTCACAGGATCTTTAAAACTCAGTTGTTTGGCCAATAGCTTCAAAGGCTCTGAGAAGTCTTTACCCATTTTGGGTTGTGTAATGATGTTCGGATAAATCTTGTCGTGCTTGATCGGTATCCCTAAAGCATTCATATGAACCCTTAATTGATGCTTCTTACCAGTACCAAGCTCGAGCTGATATCTGGCCCATGGCTTGCTCACTTCCAACAAATGAATGACTGTGTCTGAATTAGGTTCGCCAGAAACTTCGTGCATCTGAATAAAAATATCAGATTCTTCAATTCTGCTCATGCGCTCGATTGGGAACTGATCTCTCAGATGCTCTTGGTAAGGCGCAATCGCTTCATAAGTCTTTTTAATTTGACGCTCTCTGAATAAAACTTGATAGAAGTTACGGTCCTCCGCCTTTTTTGAGAATGCCACCAAGCCAGCAGTTTCTCGATCGATTCTATGTATCGGAGTTAAGTCTTTAATACCTGTTTTATTTTTTAGGCGTACGAGTAGTGTTTCTTGTAAGTAATGTCCTGCTGGAGTAACTGGCAAGAAATGAGGTTTATCAGCAATCAGTAAATGATCATCTTCATAAACAATTAACTCCTGAAACGGAATCGATTCCTCTATCTCAATACTTCGGTAATAGTAGATGAAGGTATTGGGTCGACACTGATCACTCGCAGATTGAGGGATACCCTCCTCGTCCAGAACGAGACCTTGATCCATTCTCTTAACCCATTCTTCTTTTGGGATTTGAGGGAATTTTTCAACCAAAAAATCAATTAAATAGGTATGGTCTTTTTCAGTATTTTTAATAAATACTTTACTAGGGCCAACGCCGTTTTTAATGTCCATGATAGTTGGTATTTTTTGCTATTTCAGAAACCATAAAGCCGCAACTTATGGTTGCGGCTTTATGGATTTTTTAACTATTGCTAATTAAACGCCAGAAGGACGACTTGCCTTCTTACGCTCATTCTCTTTCAAATAACGTTTACGAATACGGATGCTCTTTGGTGTGACCTCAACCAATTCATCTTCAGCAATAAATTCTACTGCGTACTCTAAAGACATCTGAATAGATGGTACCAATCGAACAGCTTCATCAGTACCTGAGGCGCGAACGTTGGTTAATTGCTTGCCTTTAATAGGGTTCACAACCAAGTCATTGTCACGACTGTGGATACCAATCACCATGCCTTCGTAAAGCGCATCACCAGGAACCACGAACATGCGTCCGCGATCTTGAAGCTTCCACAAAGCGTAAGCAACAGCCTCACCATCGTCTTGAGAAATCAATACACCGTTATGACGCTCACCAACCATGCCGTCTTTCATTGGGCCGTAAGCATCAAATGTATGACTCATCAAACCAGTACCGCGAGTCATCGTCAAGAAGTCACCTTGGAAACCAATCAAGCCACGCGCAGGGATTCTGTACTCAAGACGTGTGCGACCTTTACCGTCTGAAACCATATCCTGAAGTTCGCCTTTACGCTTACCTAACTCTTCCATCACGCCACCTTGTGTGGTGTCTTCAACGTCAACTGTTAAGTTTTCAAACGGCTCCATCTTCACGCCATTTTCTTCATGGAAAACCACGCGAGGACGAGAAACTGCAAGCTCGTAACCTTCACGGCGCATGTTTTCAATCAAAATAGTTAAATGCAATTCACCGCGACCTGAAACTTCAAACACGGTGTCGTCATCTGTATCGCTCACGCGCAAAGCCATGTTTGACTTTAGCTCACGTTGCAAACGATCACGAATTTGACGACTTGTAATGAACTTACCTTCACGGCCAGCTAATGGGCTGGTGTTAACCATGAAGTTCATCGTTAATGTTGGCTCATCAACCTTCAACATCGGCAATGGATCAACTTTATCTGGTGCACACACTGTTGTACCAATCGCCAAATCTTCAATACCATTAATCAGAACGATGTCTCCTGAAGCAGCTTGATCAACCTGGACTCGCTCTAAACCTTGGAACTTCAATACTTGGTTTACACGGCCATTGAATGGCGTGCCATCAGGTCCGTTTTGACAAATCACTGCTTGACCAGTTTTTACTGTGCCGCGGCTGATACGGCCTACGCCAATCTTACCAACGTAGCTGTTGTAATCAATTGATGAGATCTGGAACTGTAAAGGACCGTCTGGATCTTCATCACGAATCGGTACGTATTTCAATACCGTTTCAAACAATGGTGCCATGGTTCCTTCACGCACTTCAGGTGTTAAACCTGCGTAACCAGCCAAACCTGATGCATAAACAACCGGGAAATCCAACTGTTCTTCTGTTGCACCCAATTTATCAAATAATTCAAATGTTGCATTAACAACATAATCAATGCGCGCACCTGGACGGTCCACTTTGTTAACAACCACGATTGGCTTCAAACCAAGTGCCAAAGCTTTCTTTGTCACGAAACGTGTTTGAGGCATTGGGCCTTCAACAGCATCCACCAATAGCAACACACCATCCACCATCGATAGAACGCGTTCAACTTCACCACCGAAGTCTGCGTGTCCTGGGGTGTCAACGATGTTGATATGAGTACCTTCATACTCAACTGCACAGTTCTTTGACAAGATCGTGATACCACGTTCTTTTTCAATGTCGTTAGAGTCCATGACGCGCTCTGTAAGCGCTTGGTTCTCACGGAATGTGCCTGACTGACGCAACAATTGGTCAACCAAAGTCGTTTTACCGTGGTCAACGTGGGCAATGATGGCAATATTTCTTAAGGCGCGAATACTCATAGTTCTGCTTTCACTTTTTTCAATTGGTTAAATTCGTTACTGCTGCTGCTTGGGCAATCAAACGACGTGGGTGCAATACACCCTTGCGCCAGTCTGCGGTACCCATAAAATTACAAGATTCAATCGTGCCACGATAAATCCTCATTAACTCTTCATTACTACCCGCTTTACTGACTGGGACTCTTTGCCCAAGACGCAAGCGATCTGCCTCTTCATTTGTAAGCCCCAATGAGTTGAGGTCTTGTACGAGAGCATCTACTGGCAGTAAATACTCAGGCTTGATATTTTTTTCTTGATGATTATTTTTGACGGTTTCCAAAGTAACACCATGGCCCAAACTCAAATGGCCCACCTTCTCGCGGCGCAAGCCAATCAAATGAGCCCCAGCCCCTAAATAATCACCAATGTCTTCAGCCAAGGTTCTGACATACGTTCCTTTGCTGCATGAAACTTCTAATTGAGCCACTGGCCATGACACATCCACCCACTTCAATGAATGAATCGTGATCATTCTTGCTTCTCGCTCCAATGTCTCACCTGCGCGGGCATATTCATACAAAGGCTTGCCATCACGCTTCAAAGCAGAGTACATCGGAGGAATTTGTGCAATTTCACCCGTGAACTTCAACGCTACTTCTGCTAATTTTTCTTGCAATAGATATGCATCGGTCACATCAAAATTAGCTTCTTTAACTTCAATCACTTCACCCTCTGCATCACCTGTAGAGGTTTTTTCACCAAACTTGATGGTTGCCAAATAAGTTTTATCTGCATCCAATAAATCTTGTGAATATTTTGTTGCCTCACCCAAACAGACTGGCAATAAACCAGTCGCCATAGGATCCAAAGTGCCCGTATGTCCAGCTTTATCCGCATCAAATGCGCGCTTGACCATCGTGACAGCAGTTTGTGAGCTGATTCCTTCTGGCTTATCCAGAAGAACCACCCCGTGAATACCTTGGGGCATGATTAAGCCTTATCGTCGCGCAGCGCTTGATCGATTAAACGTGACATTTCAACGCCACGCGCTACAGATTCATCATGATGAAAATGCAAGGTCGGGACTGTGTGAATATGTAAACGCTTAAACAGCAATGAATGTAAGTAACCGGCTTTTTCACGCAAAGCAGCCAAGGCATTCTCTGGCTCAGCACCTAGAACTGTGAAAAAGATTTTTGCGTGCGCCATATCGGTCGTTAACTCAACAGCCTGCAATGTGATCAAACCAACTTTGGGGTCACGAATCTCACGCGGAATGAGTTCGGCCAAATCCCTTTGGATTTGGTCGGCCACTCGTTGATTGCGATGATTTTTTACTGGCATGTTCTTTATTTAAAGCTATTAAAGTGTTCTTGCCACTTCTGTAACTTCAAATATCTCTAGTTGATCGCCCTCATGGATGTCGTTGTGATTTTTGAGAGATAGACCGCACTCAAAACCACCCTTCACCTCTTTGACGTCATCTTTGAAACGCTTCAATGAATCCAATTCGCCGGTCCAAACAACCACGTTGTTACGCAACAAACGTGCGCGTGATGATCGCTTGACGATACCTTCAAGAACCATACAACCCGCAACAGAACCAACTTTAGAAACTTGGATCACTTGACGAATTTCAACCAAGCCAGTGATTTCTTCTTTCTTCTCTGGCGTTAACATACCGCTCATCGCAGCCTTCACTTCATCAACCGCATCGTAAATGATGTTGTAGTAGCGAATGTCCACGCCATTGGCTTCAGCCAACTTGCGCGCCAATGCATCAGCACGAGAATTAAATCCAATGACCACCGCTTTAGAGGCCACGGCCAAGTTAATGTCAGTCTCAGTGATGCCACCAACCGCTGCGTGAACAATCACAACCTTGACCTCGGCTGTTGAAAGCTTTTGCAATGACTGTGACAAAGCTTCTTGAGAACCCTGAACGTCTGCCTTGATGATGATTGGCAAGTTCTTAGCCTCAACACTGCCTTCACCCATGTTTTCAAACATGCTTTCAAGTTTCACCGCTTGCTGTTTGGCTAACTTCACATCACGGAACTTACCTTGACGGAACAAAGCAATCTCACGAGCTTTGCGCTCATCAGAAACTGCAATAACCTCTTCACCAGCTGCAGGAACTTCAGATAGACCTTGAATCTCAACTGGGATGGATGGGCCAGCCTCATTACATGGCTTACCGTTTTCATCTAACATGGCGCGAACACGGCCAAAAGATGAACCCGCCAAAATCATGTCACCACGTCGCAAAGTACCTGATTGAACCAAGATAGTTGCAACTGGTCCCTTACCTTTATCAAGGCGAGCTTCAATCACTAGACCTTTGGCTGCAGCTTCTTTTGGAGCTTTGAGTTCAAGAACTTCCGCTTGCAATAAAACGTTTTCTAAAAGCTCATCAATGCCTGTGCCCGTTTTAGCTGATACATGAATGAATGGTGAATCGCCACCGTACTCTTCAGGCACAACGCTTTCAGCAACCAATTCTTGCTTCACGCGATCAGGATTGGCATCTGGCTTATCAATTTTGTTGATTGCAACAACCAACGGAACACCCGCAGCCTTTGCATGAGCAATAGCCTCTTTGGTTTGTGGCATCACGCCGTCATCTGCAGCCACCACCAAAATAACAATGTCAGTCGCTTGAGCACCACGTGCACGCATCGCCGTAAAGGCTTCGTGACCCGGTGTATCCAAGAATGTGATCATGCCACGTGGGGTTTCGACGTGATAAGCACCGATGTGCTGTGTGATACCACCCGCTTCACCTGATGCAACCTTGGCACGGCGAATAGAATCCAACAAAGATGTTTTACCGTGGTCAACGTGACCCATCACAGTGACCACTGGTGGTCTTGTGATTAATTCAGCATCATGCGCATCGGTTGTTAAATCTGTGTCTGGCTCATCTAACTTAGCAGCAAACGCTTTATGACCCATCTCTTCAACGATGATCATCGCTGTGTCTTGATCCAAAACTTGGTTAATCGTGACCATCTGACCCATGCCCATGAGCAACTTGATCACTTCTGCCGCTTTAACTGACATCTTGTGAGCCAATTCTGAAACGGTGATTGTTTCTGGAATATGAACATCTCTCACGACTGGCTCAGTTGGGGCCACAAAGTTAGTTGGAACATCAGAGGCTTGCTGTTGATTTTTTCTTCTGCCACCACCCGTGCGCCAGTTACCTGATCCACCGGTTGTGTCGCCACGAGTTTTTAATCCACCAGCACGCTTCTTACCATCTTCTTGCCAAGTCGAAGATGACTCGGTTGATTTAATGGTCTTAGCACCTGGTTTGACTTTATCTTTCTTCTTATCATCTGCACCCTCGACCTTCACCGGCTTATGAAGAGTGCCCTTCTTTTCTTCTTCAGGCGGCTTCGCTGCCTTAAGAACTCTAGCTGGCGCATTCATCATGTCACGAATCGCCAAGGCTTCAGCTTCAGCTTTGGCGCGACGCACACGAATGCTCTCTAATTCATCATCACGAACTTTGGCAGCTGCAGTTGCTGCTACTTTTTCTTTTTCTTCAGTTTCAGCTTTAGCTTTATCTTCTTCAGTGCTTGTTTTCTCTTTTTTATCAGTCTTCGTTGCTTTTGTTTTTGCTGCAGCTTTTTCTGATTCTTCGCGAGCCTTGCGTTCCATCTCAGCTTGCATGTCAGCTTCTTGGCGAGCTAATAATTCAGCTTGGCGCTTGGCTTCAGCTTCGCGTTTCGCTAACTCAGCATCATCCAAAATGCTTGCGGGTGCGACTTCTACTGAAACTGTTGCTGGCTTCTCAACTTCTGGAGCTGGCTCATCCTTAGCAGACTCATCACGCTTGACTAGTACGCGCTTCTTACGAACCTCAACTTGCACCGTGCGAGTTTTGCCAGCAGAGTCTGCCTGGCGAATCTCAGTGGTTTCACGCTTGGTTAAAGTGATTTTTTTGCGTGCAGCAGTATCCGAACCATGAGCCACTTGCAAATGCTCAAGCAATTTCGTTTTATCTTTTTCAGTCAGCTTATCTTCGGCTGCTGTTTTATTAATTCCGGCAGCCTGAAGCTGCTCCAGCAATGCTGCTGGAGTGCGCTTCAGTTCTTTTGCCAAATCTTCTACGGTCGTGGTCGCCATGCGAACCCCTTATGAATCAGTTAAACCAGTGTGCGCGAGCTTTCATAATGAGAGCTTTTGCGTCTTCTTCGTTGATGCCAGTCATTTCAACTAACTCATCAACAGCCAATTCCGCTAGGTCATCACGGGTATGGACATTACCTTCTGCCAATTTGGCAACAAGATTCGTAGTCATACCTTCTAAGCTACGTAGATCTTGCGATACCTCTTCAACACGCTCTTCTTTTGCCAACTCCATCGTTAACAACGAGTCACGTGCGCGAGTACGCAATTCATTCACCGTATCTTCATCAAATGCATCAATTTCTAGCATTTCTGACAAAGGCACGTATGCAACTTCTTCTAAACTATTGAAGCCTTCTTCAATCAAAATGTCGGCAACTTCTTGGTCAACGTCCAATTTATCCATGAACAAGGCGCGAACTTTTTCTGATTCTTCTTCAGTTTTCTGAGCAGACTCTTCAGGCGTCATGATGTTGATGTGCCAACCAGTTAATTCACTGGCTAAGCGAACGTTTTGACCACTGCGGCCAATGGCGATCGCCAAGTTTTCTTCATCAACAACCACATCCATGGCATGCTTCTCTTCGTCCACCATGATTGATTGAACTTGAGCTGGGGCCAAGGCACCAATCACAAATTGCGCTGGATCTTCAGACCACAAAACAATATCAACTGCTTCGCCAGCAACTTCATTACGAACTGCCGTGACGCGTGTGCCGCGCACACCCACGCATGTACCAATTGGGTCAATGCGCTTGTCGTGTGCAACAACAGCAATCTTTGCACGGATACCAGGATCACGAGCGGCGCCCTTGATCTCTAATAAACCTTGCTCCATTTCAGGAACTTCATTCTCAAACAACTTGATCAAGAAATCAGGGGCTGTTCTTGAGAGTTCGATCTGTGGGCCACGGGCTTCACGATCAACTTTCAAAATAAAACCACGCACGCGATCACCGCTGCGCAAGTTTTCTTTTGGGATCATTTGGTCACGACGTAACAAAGCTTCAACGCGACCAGATTCAATGATCAAACCATTCTTATCAGCACGCTTCACAGTACCGGTCATGACGTTTTCGCCACGCTCTAAATAGTCATTCAAAATCTGCTCACGCTCAGCATCACGAATGCGCTGCAAGATCACTTGCTTTGCTGTTTGTGCACCAATACGACCGAAAGCAACAGACTCAACTTGCTCTTCAATGAAATCACCGATTTCAATGTCAGCAATTTGTTCTTTCGCTTCAAATGAAAGAATCTCTTTGTCCGGCTCTTGCAAACCTGCTTCATCAGGCACAACCAACCAACGACGATATGTTTCATATTCGCCAGTGTTGCGATCAATGGCAACACGAATATCCACATCTTCATCGTAACGTTTCTTACTTGCAGAGGCCAAGGCCATCTCAAGTGCTTCGAATACGATATCTCGTTCAACGTTTTTCTCGCGTGCTAAAGCGTCAGCCAGCATGAGGACTTCACGACTCATGATTTTCTTCCTTTGAAATCAACTACGGGAACCAACCGAGTTTTTTCAACCTCGGCCAGAGTAAATTCAAACATTGCCTCGCTGCCATCTGTGTTTTTAATTAACAGACCCAACTTGGCATCAACAGAATCAGCGTCACCACTGATCAAGCCCTGCAAAACACCTACATAATTCTTTCGACCAGCATGTGCGACGCGTAATTTAACGTTGGCTTCCAAACCCATGAATCGGATATGGTCAGCAACTGTTTTTACAGGTCGGTCCAAGCCTGGTGACGAAACTTCCAATCGATCGTAGTTAACGTTATCTACAGGCAAGCTGTAATTCAGATGACGACTCACTTTTTCACAATCAGTAATATCGATTGGGCGCTCATAATCAATATTTTCAATCGTGACGCGCAACAAGCCACGGCCTTCTCGCTCAATATCAACGAGTAGGTAACCTAGGCTCTTCAGAGCATCAGCAATCAAAACTTGTTCGTTCGCCATCGACTATTACGTTTTCTTTCACCAAAAAAAAATGGGCATATAGCCCATATTCCTAAACAAAAAGAACATGCCCGACCTACGTTGAACGCAACTTTAGCCGGAACTACTAAACAATTGAATTATATAAGAACTTGCCTGCACTGCCAAGGGATTTCCCCTAGCTTTTCTTACAATTTAACTGGGTTTGGAGAATTTTTTACCAAATTTACCCCCTGGTTTGCCACCTGGAGAGCGATTTTGACCCTGACCTGAGCGAGAACCACCCTGACCTGGACCTTTTTTACCGTATTTTTGACCAGAACGAGGTTTATCAGCACCACTGCCAAATGCACTGCCGTGGTGCACGCCTGCTTGACTATCCTCATCGCGACGTTGCCCAAAACCTCCAGAGCGACCGCCTTGGCCTGGCTTTCCTTGACCAGGCTTGCCACCTTGACCTGGTTTACCTCTTCCACCACCATTACTGCTGCCCTTATATCTGCCACCACGATCATCTGCATGACCTTGAGCAAAGCGGTTGGTGTTGGATGCCTGTCTTAATGCATCCTTAGATCCCCAGTATGAAACTGAGGTTTGCATTGGATCCGGTTGGCCACCACTGTGTTCACGTGGGGCACGGTTACCACCCTCGCGAGGATCGCGGCGTGGTTTTTCACCCATGCCCTGAGGAACTTTTAAGCCAGCCATTTTCATGAGCTGCACAATCTGATCTGATGGGACTTCTTCCCAGCGACCGCGACGCAATCTTGGCGGCAAAACAAATAAGCCGTAACGAGTTCGAATCAATCGAGACACAATATGTCCCACCGCTTCAAACATGCGGCGCACTTCACGATTACGACCTTCTGTCAAAGCAACGTGATACCAACGATTAGCACCTTCTCCGCCGCCACTGACCAAGCGCAAGAACTTAGCGACACCGTCATCCAAATTGATACCAGTTTTCAAGAGTTTTTCTTGTTCTGGCTCCAAGTCACCCAAAATACGGGCAGCATATTCACGCTCAACACCATAGCGCGGATGCATCAAACGATTGGCTAACTCACCAGATGTTGTGAACAACAACAAGCCTTCGGTATTGAAGTCCAAACGACCCACCGCAATCCAACGCCCTTGTTTGGCTTTTGGCAAGCGATCAAATACGGTTGGACGACCTTCAGGATCTGATTGACTGACAATCTCACCAGCCGGCTTGTGATAAAGAATCACGCGGGGTGGTTTTGTTTGAATCTTGCGATGAACCATCTTGCCATTGATCTTGACTTGATCCGTTGGTCCAACACGTTGGCCAATGTGCGCCGGCATACTGTTCACAGAAACGCGACCCTGAATGATCAGGTCTTCCATATCACGACGAGAGCCCATACCTGCATCAGCTAGAACCTTGTGCAACTTAACGGTGTCTTCGTCAAACCCTTCTTCATCCACATCATCAAGGTCAGACCAAACTTCATCACGCAAACTTAAGGGCAGTTCATCCACACTGGAAAACTGCAAACCTGGCATCAAGTCTTCTTCAGCTTGAGCTTCTTTTGTTTCTGATTCAGATGAATGAGACTCAGTCTCTAACTCAGCCAATGTCTGAGCAACCATGTCATGAGTTACTTCAGTCTCAACTTCTGGC
The DNA here is from genome assembly GCA_039805465.1 of Pseudomonadota bacterium. Classification (GTDB taxonomy): domain Bacteria; phylum Pseudomonadota; class Gammaproteobacteria; order Burkholderiales; family Burkholderiaceae; genus Polynucleobacter. The sequence continues at coordinate 4,001 of JBDLUD010000033.1, read as the reverse complement.
GTATCCAATGTTGCATCAAACTCTCCAGAAACCACTGATGCAAACAAAGCTTGGCTTTCTTCACTGACTGGACTGGCTTTAGGTTCTTGATGGCGTGATGGGTGATTTGTTCTGTCACCTCTCTCACCGTTATTACTTTTGTGTCTTGGACCTCTGGCAGATTTATCGCCACGATCACCCCTTGGAGGACGTGGCCCGCGAGGAGGTCTTGGTGCTGAATCACTTTCACCTACAGGCTCTTCACCTGCACTGGCTTGAGTTACTTGATTGTCTCCTGCCGGCTGATCACCAGCAGGTGCATTTTCATCACGTGGACGTCTGCTGCGGCCCTTGTTATAGGGGCTGCGACTGGTTCTTTTCGGACGAGTCTCGCTATTTTCACCAGCCTCTTGCCCATCCATCTTGGCAGGCTGTTCAGATTCAAATTCAGGACTAGTCATTAGTTTTTTCGTTATTGGTTTGCTGATCGGCAGCATCTGAAACATCTGTTTCAGCATCGATTGCTGGAGCTGATGTATCAGCCACGTCGGTCACATCAGATGCGCCTTCAGGAGAAGCTACTACTTCACCTTCAAATTCCATCACTCGCTGGGCCACTGATTCAGCTTGAGCTGAAGCGTCATCAAGCATTGGTAATTCTTGCAAAGTGGTCAAACTTAAATCATTTAAAAATTGGCGCGTTGTGGCGTATAAGCCAGGACGTCCAACCGTATCTTTATGGCCGACGACTTCAATCCAGCCGCGATCTTCTAACTGTTTCACCACGTTAGAGCTGACAGTCACGCCACGAATCTCTTCAATCTCGCCCCTTGTCACAGGTTGACGATAAGCGATGATGGCCAAAGTTTCCATCACAGCTCTTGAGTACTTTGGTGGCTTCTCAGGTGTTAAGCGATCCAAATACTCGCGCATCGATAAACGACTCTGAAAGCGCCAGCCAGTTGCAAGCTCTAAAAGCTCCATACCCTTGTCTGACCAATCTGTCTGAATCTGAGCCAAAGCTTCATTCAACTCCTCAGCAGAGAGTTCTTCTAAGAACAAACGACGTAAGTCGTTCATTGTCATGGGTTGTTCTGCACATAAGAGTGCAGTTTCAAGCACAAGCTTGAGCTGTTCAGGAGTCATAAATTTAAAAAGGGAATCTGTTTATATTTGGGTTAAGGATGTCTGGCTAATAGATACCAGAAATCTCATCTTTAATATTTAACCATCTAGGTCCGTATTGTAATTGAAACTTCAGCCAATGCAAAAACCACCTTTGAGAAGAGCATCAGGCAAGGTAAAGGCCCTGTATAGACCAAACAATCCCGTGAAAATCATCAAGCTCGCAGCCATATAGCGTGTCCAAGCCTGATGACCCCATGAAGCTAAACGCGCAGAAAACCCAGAAATCAATAAAAGGTTGGGTAATGTACCTAATCCAAAGGCCAGCATCAATAATCCCCCGGACACCCCATCCCCGGATAAAAAAGCCAAGGGTAAGATGCTGTAAATCAAACCGCAGGGAACCAAACCCCAAACCAAACCTACCAAAAAGTGTGGCTTACGACCTGACTGATGAAGTGATTTGGATAGTTTTGACCACAAAGCAGCTGTTTTGGTGTTGAGCCAAACCTCCCACGCAGAGGTTTTGGTCTTATTTTTAGTTATAACCAGATAGCCCTGAAACAAAAAGATCAAAGCCGCCAAAGCGAACAAAACTCTTTGAACTGGTAACCACCCCTGTTGCCAGAGTGGAAAACCCAAAGTTCCAGCCAAAACACCCAACAAAACATAAGTTGAAATTCTGCCCAAATGGGTCAAAAACTGCTCAAAAATCAGCTTCTTTCTAGAAATAAAGCGCAAAGCAGCAATATTTTGTTCAGCAGAAGAGTTTTGCTTGGCACGCTCCAAGCCGGCAGCAATGCCGCCACACATCAGAGCACAATGCCAACCACTGACCAAGGCACCAATAAATATTGTCAAAAACAGTGTCGAAGTGACCATACTTACTGAATATTCCTAAGTGGTAATGTGAAGTGCGAAGTAATAGAATAGTACCAACTTGCTCTTTACAGCATTGATATAAAGCAAATAATCATGAATCGTATCGCCAGTTCCGAATCAGCCAACAAATGCTCAACGTGCGTTTTAGGACAGTTCTGCCTGCCTGTTGGTCTTAACTCGGAAGATATCAGCAAAATTGATTCTTTAGTCACTGAACGTGTGCGCTTAAAAAAGGGAGAGGCTCTCTACCGCCAAGGCGATACTTTGACAGCTGTGTATGGCATCAAGTTTGGCACCCTTAAAACTGAGTACGCTCTGCCAGATGGTCGCGAGCAAATCACAGGCTTTCATCTTCCAGGAGAAATGCTGGGTTTAGATGGTATTGGTAACAATCAATATCAATCAAATGCCATCGCTCTAGAAGACAGTGAAGCTTGCGTTGTTAAATTTAGCGAGTTTGAAACATTAGCAAGACAAATTCCATCTTTACAACATCAATTTCACCGCATCTTGAGTAAAGAATTAACTCAAGATCAACGTCACTTACTATCTTTAGGAAGCCTTCGCGCCGAAGAACGCTTGGCCAGCTTTTTATTGAATTTTTCAGACCGCCTTGCAGCCAGAGGTTATTCGCCCAGCGAATATCATTTGCGCATGAGTCGTGAAGAAATTGGTAGCTATTTAGGCATTCAGTTAGAAACAGTGAGCAGATTATTCTCACGCTTCACTGAATCAGGCCTGATTCAAATCAAGCAACGCCACATCAAGTTAATCGACATGGATGGCTTACTAGAATTAGCTGGCAAATCAAGCGCAATTCATTGCGCATCTCACGTTTGATTTCCAAATATATTTAAGTTCAATAAAAAAGCAGCTTAAAGCTGCTTTTTTATTGAACTGGATAAATGCTCTACTTCTTTTAAAGCAAACCACCATCCGCTTTTTCATTAAGGTCACACACTGATCCAGGCAAGATATAAATGGTAAGCGCACTTGAAAGAGCACACAACAACCAAAAAGCAAAAAAACCAACTGTGTAAATCGCTTCTTTTGATGCATGAATTGGTTGATCAAAAAACACCAAATCTTCAGGCTGCACCATAGTGAAAAATATTCCCTCAGCAATACCACCCACCAAGAAAGATGGCCATAAAATCCACATCCATAGACGACACTTCATTTGGTCACCTGCTCTATTTTTAAACCTTGTTTAACAACACCTTCGCGAATCGTTTGATCAACGTCTTGGGTGAATGCTAACCAAATAGTAATAGCAGCACCAACCGCGCCAATCGCTGGACCACTGATGATCAACCATGGCCATAGTTGTTTCCACCATGGCTTTGTATCTTGTACTTTTGACATTTAAGTCTCCTTTTCCTACTGCAGCTTTTAGCTTTCAATCTTACATTTATCTTGGCACAATAAAACTAGATTTCTCATCACGTACTCTTAGAGTGCTAGAGGCATTAGGTCCACTCTCAGTTGCCTCAATATCAAAACTAATGGGGTGCGTACCTGTTTTAACATCGTCAATCGCCACCCTGACCTTCACTGGTATCAATAGATTGCTTGATGAGTTCACAACAAGTTCGCTGATCTCTTTACCTTGAGAACTCAAGATGTGCATGCCCGGTAAACCGGTAGCAACAATGCTCACTTTCATTGGGCTTTCAGAAGAGTTCATGATTTGCAGACGATAAACGTTTTCAATCATCGTACCTTCAATTTCTCGAGCCAAAGCGCCACGATCACGCATCACATCCACACGCAGAGGGTTGCGTAAGAACACAGAGCTGGAAAATGCTATCAATAAGACAGACATGATCCCGATATAAACCAAGACCCGTGGTCTGAAAATGTAATGTCGGGCTTTCTTGTTATCCATATGATCAAGCATCGCTCGTTCAGATGTATAACGGATCAAACCTTTGTCGTATCCAACCTTGTCCATCACTTGGTCGCAAGCATCAATGCAAGCACCACAACCAATGCACATGTATTGCAAGCCGTCA
>JBDLUD010000032.1:0-16150 GCA_039805465.1 Pseudomonadota bacterium | reverse complement strand
CCCATGACTTAGTCCAAATTGATGAAAATCAAATGGATTGGTTTAAGTTAGGTAAATTAACTAATGATTTGATCCATTAGCCATTCACAGGCATGCTAAAGCTAGGACCCTGAGCGATGGTTTCTGGCCAACGCTGAGTCACAGCCTTCATGCGAGTGTAGAAACGCACACCTTCTGGGCCATGCACATGATGATCACCGAATAAACTGCGCTTCCAACCACCAAATGAATGAAATGCCATTGGTACAGGAATAGGCACGTTCACACCCACCATGCCCACCTGAATGCGGCTCACAAATTCACGAGCGGTGTTGCCGTCTCTGGTGAAAATCGCTGTGCCATTGCCGTACTCATGATCGTTGATCAATTGAATCGCAGTAGCAACGTCATCCACACGCATCACGCTCAACACTGGGCCAAAGATTTCTTCTTTGTAGATGCTCATATTAGGCTTCACGTTGTCGAATAAACAACCGCCCAAGAAGAAGCCATTTTCACAACCAGCCACTTTTAAGTTACGACCATCCACCACCAATTTGGCGCCTTCTTTAACACCAGCATCAACATACCCTGTGACCTTGTCCAAGTGAACCTTGGTCACCAATGGGCCCATTTCAGCACCTGGGGTTAAACCATTATCAACCTTGAGTTTCTTGATGCGAGTAGATAGCTTCTCAATCAATGCATCAGCCACATCACCAACCGCCACAGCCACTGAAATCGCCATACAACGCTCACCAGCAGAACCGTAAGCAGCGCCCATCAATGCATCAACCGCTTGATCCAAGTCAGCATCAGGCATCACCACCATGTGATTTTTTGCTCCGCCCAAAGCCTGAACACGCTTGCCATTTTTAGCAGCAGTTTCATAAATGTATGAAGCGATTGGGGTTGATCCAACAAAGCTGATGGCTTTGACATCAGGGTGATTCAATAATGCGTCCACGGCGGTCTTATCGCCCTGCACAACGTTAAAGACGCCTTTCGGTAGGCCCGCTTCTTCCAACCACTTAGCAGCCAACAAAGTAGCTGAAGGATCTCTTTCTGAAGGCTTGAGTACAAATGTGTTGCCAGAGGCAATCGCCACTGGGTACATCCACATTGGCACCATCGCTGGGAAGTTAAATGGTGTGATACCTGCACATACACCAAGCGCTTGACGCATGGTCCATGCATCCATGCCCTTGGCGATTTGCTCGGTGTACTCACCTTTTAAAAGCTGAGGAATACCACACGCAAAATCAACGACTTCTAAACCACGTTGAATCTCGCCCTTGGCATCATCAAATGTTTTACCGTGTTCACGAGTGATGACTTCGGCCATTTCATCGATACGCGCTTCGATGATGGCTTTGAAATTGAACATGACCTTGGCACGACGTGTCACAGGAGTGGTTGACCAAGCTGGGAAAGCAGCTTTTGCTGCAGCAACCGCTTTAGCAACTCCGTCGACCGAAGCCAACTCTACATTTGCACGAACTTGACCTGTTGCAGGCTCATACACTGGGGCAGTTGAGCCACCAAAACGAATGACCTCACCATTGATATGGTGTCCGATAGTTTCTGACATTTTGTCTCCTACTTCATTTATATTCTTAGAATTACAACTTTACCAATATTCTACCCAATTGACGGTTTTTAGACTTTTTCTCAAGCTTTTTGCTGCGGTATTGGCCCTAGGGCAATTATCAGCCTGTGCCATGGTGGCAGCCTATCCGCTGACAGCTGCCAGCGTTGGCACCACAGTCACGACTGGCAAGAGCTTGACGGACCATGCCGCCTCTGAGGGTTCAGGGCATGACTGTTCTGTGATGCGGGTATTTGAGGGTAAAAATGTCTGTGAAAAGCGTCTAAAACCCAGTGAAGTTCCCGTTCAAGACTTCAGTCGTCAACAGCGGGTAGTCCCCAATTAATTGACTGGGACTTTAATAGCCTAGGATTACTGCAAGGTGTCTTTTAAGGCCGGAAAAACCGGTAAAGAAACTACCTCAATACCCTCTTCACGAAGCTCAGCTGTTTCATCAACCGTGGCATGACCACGAATACTTCTTTCTGGGGCTTCTTGGTAGTGTATTTTTCTGGCTTCTTCGGCAAAATCATTGCCAACATCTTCAGTCTTATTGATGAGCTCTCTCATCGCCTTCATCACCGTGGCCTGAACCCGAGCCTGTAAGTGCGCATGCTCTGAACCAGTCAAAACCATGGATTGACCTGCATCACCGCTCATCCCAGCAGAATGATTGGTTTGAGCAGGGGATTGATTGGCTGGCACCAATTCACGGCTGGCACGCTTAGAAATTCTTGGGGCAGAAGGTAAACGCACAATCTCTTTGCTATCGCACACAGGACAAGTGAGCAAGCCTGTTTCTTGCTGAGACAGAGCATCAGCTTCAGATGCAAACCACCCTTCAAAGTGGTGATCTAGATGGCAAGCGAGGTTATAGACTTTCATGGGGCAAGACTGACTTATGAAAAATTAATATATTTACCATTTTAAATACTTAATTGATTTCCGTTTTATTTTTGTTTTGAATTGAATTAAATTTGCTTGAGGCGCCTGGCCAGGTGGTAAACAGAAATGATGGTCTTCACATCAGTGATCGCACCGCTGGCAATCCACTCATGCATTTCATCTAATGTGGCAGCAAACACATCCAAAAACTCACCCTCATCCAAAGCTCTTTCACCCAGAGTCAAATCTTTGGCAAGATAAATATCGATGATTTCAGTTGAATAAGAAATCACCGGATGAATTCTGCCAAGGAATTCCCAAGATTTGGCTGAATAACCGGTCTCCTCTAAGAGTTCGCGCTGGGCGCACAACAATGGATCTTCACCAAGATCTAATTTACCCGCAGGGATCTCAATCATCGTGGCATCCACAGGGTATCGGAACTGCCGCTCAAGCAGGATGCGGCCATCACTCAGAATGGGCATGATCGCCACGGCTCCAGGATGAATCAAATACTCGCGAAACGTCGTATTGCCATCTGGCAAACGAACCATGTCTTTTTTTAGGTGCAAGAATTTTCCAGAGTAAACATCTTCAGAAGATGTTTGATGCTCACGCAAGTGATCATCAGATTGGGGTAAATCAGAGAAACTTTTTTCTGGCTTAGAGTTTGACTTAGGGTTTGACTCAGATGAACTCATGATGCAATGGGTGATTTACTGGCTTAGCCACGAGCATCATTGCGATGCTTCATGAGAAAACGCCAAGTGAACCCCGGGAATGCAGCCACAAAGAACAAGCACAAGCTGACTGCAAAGAATTCCCAGCGTTTTGGAAAGACATTACCAATCATGCTTTCCAATGAATAACCAATCAAACCAATCAGAGCGTACCAAACGCCCATCTCCAATAAGCACCAACCCACGTGCTTATCTTCAACTGTTTTGAAGAATAAAAATTTACGGCTTGCATAAGCAGCATTGGCAGCCACCAGGGCCACCAAAATCAAAATCCAAGATTCAATGCTTAAGCTTGTAGGAGCCATGATTAGCTCAACAAGGTGGTTGACATGGCGCTCAAGCAAAGTGCCATCAATGTTGCTGGGAAAATACCGCACAACAGAACAAATAAGCCATTCAAGGTAAAGATTGTTTTAACAACCAAACCACCCTCGATCGGCGCAGTTTGAATTGGCTCATCAAAGTACATGCATTTAACAACACGCAAGTAATAGAATGCGCCCACCAATGAAGCCATCACAGCAATGATCGCAAGATACAAATGCTCACTATCAATCAAAGCCTCAAGAATTGATAACTTCGCAGCAAATCCAACGGTTGGAGGAATACCTGCCAAAGAGAACATCAAGATCAAGCCAATGAAGGCCATCCATGGGTGACGACGGTTCAAGCCTTTAAGATCATCGAGTGTTTCGCATTCATAACCTTTGCGAGACAAGATCATCAACAAACCAAATGAGCCCAAAGTGGTCAATACATAAGTCACAGCGTAGAACAAAGCGGCGCTGTATGCGTGCTCATCAAAAATCGACAGCATGCCCAGAATCATGAAGCCCATATGAGAAATCGTTGAATACGCCAACATTCTCTTGAGATTGGTTTGCGCAATTGCAGTCAAGTTACCAATCACCAAAGACATCACTGCCAGAATCATGATCATTGGCTGCCAATCTTGAGTCAATGGCAACAAGCCACCCACCAACAAGCGGAATAACAATGCAAACGCAGCTACTTTCGGAGCACCGGCAATCATCAATGTTACAGCGGTTGGCGCACCCTGATACACATCAGGCACCCACATATGAAAAGGTGCAACGCCTAACTTGAACGCCAAACCTGAAACAATGAACACCACCGCAAAAGCCAATACCAAGCGATTGATGCGTTGATCACCCACTGCTTTTAGGATCTCATCAAGGTCAAGACTGCCTGTAGCGCCGTAAAGCATTGACATACCGTACAACAAGAAACCAGAAGCCAAAGCACCCAAGATGAAATACTTCATCGCAGCTTCAGTACCCAAGGCAGAGTCACGCTTCATCGCAACCAAAGCGTAAGTTGGCAGAGCCAATAACTCTAGACCCAAGTAAAGTGTTAATAAGTTAGACCCTGAGATCATCACGCACTGACCCATCAAGGCCAAAAGAGTTAGAACAATGAAATCAACTCTGAATAAACCACGATCGATCAAGTATTGCTTTGAGTAAACCAAAGTCACAAAAACAGCCAAACAAGCCACTGACTTCAAGATGCTCGACAAAGCATCCACCACAAACAAATTATTGAAGGCGTGCACCGGTTGATCAACCGCTTGCAAACCAAAAGCAAAGCTCAAGCCAAGCAACAAGACCAAACTGATTTTATAAGCGAGTTCGGTGCCGCGTGGAGCATAAAAAATATCTTCGTCTGATGCCTGTGGCTCATTCATAAAAACAGTCATCAATAGCAAACATGCCACCGTCAGGAGCACCAGCTCCGGTAACATCGCAATGAGATCAATCGATTGCATAAGTATCTCTTTCCTCTTTCAGGATTAAAGTTTGCTAACTGCTACGTGCTTTAAAAGCTCGATAACAGAAACGTGCATCACATCTGTGAATGGTTTTGGATAAACGCCCATGCCAATCGTGAAAATGGCCAAGACACTCATGATTAAAAATTCACGCGCATTGATATCGGTCAACTCTGCCACATGCTGATTACCCACGTCGCCGAAGAACACTCGCTTGGTCATCCACAATGAATAAGCAGCCCCTAGGATCAAGGCAGTCGCTGCCAAGATACCAATCAAGAAGTCATAATCAACGGCGGCCAAAATAACCATGAACTCACCCACGAAACCTGAAGTGGCTGGTAGTCCGCAGTTAGCCATGGCAAACAACACTGCAAAGGCCGTGAACTTAGGCATGGTGTTGACCACACCGCCGTAATCAGCGATTTGACGTGAGTGCATGCGGTCATAAAGCACACCGATGCTCAAGAACATGGCGGCAGAAATAAAGCCATGAGAAATCATTTGCACAATCGCACCCTCAACACCCATTGGGTTGAAGATGAAGAATCCCAAAGTAACGAAGCCCATGTGTGCGATTGATGAATAAGCCACAAGCTTTTTCATATCAGCTTGAACCAAGGCCACCAAACCAATGTAAATCACAGCCACCAATGACAGCGCAATCACAGCAGGAGCCAAGTATTGGCTTGCATCTGGCGCAATCGGTAATGAAAATCTCAAGAAACCATAGGCGCCTAATTTCAACATGATGGCAGCCAAGACCACTGAACCACCGGTTGGCGCTTCGACGTGAGCATCTGGCAACCAAGTGTGCACTGGCCACATCGGCACCTTCACGGCAAAGGCCATGAAGAATGCACCAAAAATCAATACTTGCTCAACGATGTCTAGTTTGGCTTTGTGCCAAGTCAGGATATTGAATGTATCTGTCACGTTGTACAAATACAAAATAGCCACCAAAGTTAAGAGGGAGCCAAGCAAGGTGTACAAGAAGAACTTGAAAGCCGCATACACGCGATTTGGACCACCCCATACACCAATGATGATGTACATCGGAATCAAAGTAGCTTCAAAGAAAACATAGAACAACAGGCCGTCCAATGATGAAAACACACCAATCATCAAACCAGACAAAATCAAGAATGCAGCCATGTACTGAGATACGTTGACTGTGATCACTTCCCAGGCTGCAACCACAACGATCACTGTGATGAAGGCTGTTAGAACCACAAACCACATTGAAATACCATCAACACCTAAGAAGTAATTGATGTCATAGCGTGGCACCCAAGATACTTGCTCCACAAACTGCATGGCTGCAGTGCTTGTGTCAAAACCTGTGACCAATGGCAAGGTTGCAGCAAAGCTGATCAAAGATGCGATCAATGCCATGATACGAACATAGCCCTTGCTGTTGTCCGAACCAGTGAACAAAATAATCAAACCGAAAATGATCGGTAACCAGATTGAGTAAGAAAGAATCATATTGGGGCGCTCTATCTATTGTTTTATTTAATGGAGCCCAAGTGGGTATATAGAATCCAGCCGATCAAAGCAATCAAGCCAAGAATCATTGCAAAAGCATAGTGATACAAATAACCTGATTGCACCTGACGCACATTGGCTGAGAACCAAGCAATCACTCGTGTGCTACCGTTCACAAGCAAACCGTCAATCAATCCTTGATCAGCACGCTTCCATAAACCAGTGCCCAACAATCTTGCACCTTTGGCAAACACGGCTTGGTTGAAGTCATCCAAGTAATACTTGTTATCAAGAATCTTCTTCACTGGCGCCAACACACGTGCAAAGAATGCTGGAATCTGTGGCAACCATAGATAGAAGACCGCAGCCGTCACAACACCACCCAGCGCCAAATACAAAACAGGGGTGTGTAATGAGTGAGCCACCATGCCCAAAGGACCGGTGAAGGCAGCCGCCAATTCTTTCATCGCCACGTGCTTGGTAACATCAACAAAAATCGCATTACCAAAGAAGTCACCAAACAACATTGGACCGATCGTGAAATAACCGACGATCACTGATGGAATCGCCAATAAAACCAATGGCAACGTCACCACCCATGGAGACTCATGTGGTTTTTGGCCTGGGGCCAAACCATGATGATCATCATGGTGATCGTCATGGGCATCATGAGCGTCATGACCGTGGTCGTGATGAGCTTGACCAAAGCGCTCTTTACCGTGGAATACCAAGAAATACATTCTGAATGAATAGAAGGCTGTGATGAACACACCTGCCATCACTGCAAAGAAGGCAAAGTCAGAACCAGTGATGGTGCTCTTAGCAACCGCTTCAATGATTGAATCTTTTGAATAGAAGCCTGAGAAAAGAGGCGTACCAATCAAAGCCAAAGAACCCAACAAAGATGTGAACCACGTGATTGGCATGTACTTCCACAAACCACCCATGTTGCGCATATCTTGATCGTGGTGCATGCCCATGATCACACTACCCGCCCCCAAGAACAATAAAGCCTTGAAGAAAGCGTGAGTCATTAAATGGAATACGGCGATTGGGTAAGCAGACACACCCAAAGCCACTGTCATGTAACCGAGTTGTGACAAAGTTGAATAAGCCACCACGCGCTTGATGTCGTTTTGCACAATGCCCAAGAAACCCATGAACAAAGCGGTGATTGATCCAATGATCAACACAAATGACAAAGCAGCATCAGACAACTCAAACAATGGTGACATGCGGCTCACCATAAAAATACCAGCCGTCACCATCGTTGCCGCGTGAATCAAAGCAGAAATCGGTGTTGGGCCTTCCATGGAGTCTGGCAACCAAACGTGCAATGGGAACTGTGCAGACTTACCCATCGCGCCAATGAATAAGCAAACGCAAGCCACTGTGACTAAATTCCAATCAGTGCCTGGCAAAACTTGTTGAACCAACAAATCTTTTTGAGCAAACACACCGTCGTAACTCATGCTGCCGGTATAAGCCAACAAAAGACCAATGCCTAGAATGAAACCAAAGTCACCCACACGGTTGACCAAGAAAGCTTTCATATTGGCAAAGATGGCGGTTGGTCGCTTGTACCAGAAGCCAATCAACAAATAAGAGACCAAGCCCACAGCTTCCCAGCCAAAGAAAAGCTGCAAGAAGTTGTTGCTCATCACCAACATCAACATGGAGAAAGTGAACAAAGAGATGTAGGAGAAGAACCTGGCATAGCCCTCGTCTTCAGCCATGTAACCAATGGTGTAAATGTGCACCATCAATGAAACAAATGTCACCACCACCATCATCATGGCGGTCAACGGATCAACCAAGAAACCAACTTCTAGACTCAACTCACCCAACTGCATCCAGGTGTAAATGGTTTCGTTGAATCTTGCACCCGCCATCACATCATTCAAGACCAAGAATGAAAGGATGCATGAAATAGCCACGCCTAAAATGGTGACTGTGTGTGAAGCTGAGCGACCGATGAGATTGCCCAAGAATTTAGTGCCAAATAAACCAGCGATCGCAGCCCCCACCAATGGGGCCAGTGGAATAGCCAGTAATACAAGAGGGTTCAAGGTTGGAGTAGTCATATGATCTGTCTTAACCCTTCAGTTGTCCGAGGTCTTCAGCATGGATCGTGTCTAGCTTACGGAACATCGTGACCAAAATTGCCAAGCCGATGGCTGCTTCAGCAGCTGCCACGGTCAAAATAAAGAATACGAATACTTGACCAGCCATATCTCCAAGATAGTGAGAGAAGGCAATGAAGTTCAAATTAACGGCCAACAACATCAATTCCAAAGACATCAATAAAACAATGACGTTCTTGCGATTCAAGAAAATGCCAACCACGCCAATTGCAAACAAGATGGCAGCCAACACTAAGTAATGAGCTAAGGTGATTGTCATGAATAAATCCTTTTTCCGAAATGTCTCATCATCGCTGTCCTAAGATTTTTTATTGGCTGATGAATCAGCATTCATAGAGGTGACCATGCGCACGCGGTCTTCTTTTCTTGTGCGAATTTGATCAGGAATATTTTGAGTTTTTGTGTCTTTGCGGCGGCGCAGAGTCAAAGCCACCGAAGCAATGATGGCCACCAACAAAATAACGCCGGCAACTTCAAAGCTGAACAGGTACTCGGTGTAAAGCAAGATGCCTAGAGCCTTGGTGTTATTAGCAGCCACTACAGGATCTAGGTTTCTGATGGGTTGGGTGGTACCGATAAAACCACGAATCAACACAATCGCCATCTCAGCCACAATCACCGCACCCACCAAAGAGGCTACTGGCATGTATTGCTTGAAACCTTTGCGCAAATGATCCAAGTCCAGATCCAGCATCATGACCACGAACAAGAACAAGACCATCACAGCACCAACGTAAACCAAGACCAACAAAATGGCCAAGAATTCAGCATGCAACAACATCCAAATAGCCGCGGCTGTGAAGAAAGATAAAACCAAGAACAATGCGGCGTGCACCGGATTGCGGGCAGTGATCACACGCAATGCAGCCATGATCAAAATAGCTGCAAAGATATAAAAGAGGATTGATTTAGGTTCTAGCATCATTTGTATTTAGCATCCGCTGTTTTGTTGGCAGCGATTTCGTTTTCATATCGATCGCCCACTGCTAATAACATGTCTTTAGTGAAATACAAGTCACCACGCTTTTCGCCGTGGTACTCATGAATATGTGTTTCAACAATCGCATCTACTGGGCAAGCCTCTTCGCAAAAGCCACAGAAAATACATTTGGTTAAATCGATGTCATAACGAGTGGTTCTGCGCGTACCGTCATCACGTTGATCTGATTCAATCGTGATCGCCATGGCTGGGCACACTGCTTCGCATAGTTTGCAAGCAATACAACGCTCTTCACCATTCGGGTAGCGACGCAAAGCGTGCAAACCACGGAAACGTGGAGACATCGGTGTTTTTTCTTCAGGGTACTGAACAGTGATCTTTGGCTTGAACAAATACTTACCTGTCAAAGCCATGCCTTGTAGCAACTCTTTTAAGAGCAAGCTGCCGAAGAATTCGCGGATACGTTGGAACATTTTTAAATCCTCGCCTTATTTCCAAATATTCCAGGGTGACAAGACCCAAGCACCGACCAACAGGATCCAGAAGATCGAGATGGGAATAAATACCTTCCAACCCAAACGCATGAGTTGGTCATAGCGGTAACGTGGGAATGACGCACGCAACCAAATAAAACAAGATAAGAAGAAGAATGTCTTGGCAATCAACCAGAAAATTCCTGGGATGTCACGCAAGATTGGCAAGTCAACAATCGGAGCCCAACCACCAAAGAACAAAATAGAGGTCAAAGCAGCGATCAAAATCATGTTGGCGTACTCAGCCAAGAAGAACATCGCAAAGGCCATGCCTGAGTATTCAATCATGTGACCAGCAACAATCTCAGATTCACCCTCAACCACGTCAAATGGATGACGATTCAACTCAGCAACACCTGAGATGAAATAAATCAAGAACATTGGCAACAACGGCAACCAGTTCCAAGACAAGAAGTTCAAACCGATGCTAGCGAAGTAACCCGTTTGCTGAGACTTCACGATGTCACTCAAGTTCAAAGTACCAGAAATAACTAAAACAGCCGCAAGTGCAAAGCCCATCGCAATTTCATATGAAACCATTTGAGCCGAGGCACGCATCGCGCCCAAGAAAGCGTATTTAGAGTTGGATGCCCAACCAGCCAAGATCACACCATAAACACCCACTGATGTGATCGCCATCACGTACAACAAACCAGCGTTCACGTTGGCCAAAACCATGTCTGCCTGGAACGGCACCACAGCCCATGCAGCGAATGCAGGAGCAATCACCATCACAGGAGCCACGATGTATAAAACCTTGCTAGCCTTGCTTGGAATGATGACTTCTTTGAGCAATAACTTAAGAGCATCCGCAATTGGCTGCAACAAGCCCAAAGGACCCACACGATTAGGCCCTAAACGAACGTGCATCCAACCGATTAATTTACGTTCCCACAGAGTCAAGTAAGCCACGCATCCAAACATTGGTAGAACGATGGTCACAATCTTGATCAAAGTCCAAACGATGGGCCAAGCCATCTCACCGAAGAAAGCTAAACCATTGGTGTTGATTGTTTGAATAAAGTCGGTCATACGCGCTCCACAGATAATTGACCAAACATTCCACCCAATTGAGCACTGAATGCTGTGCCTGCAGAAAGTCTGACAACGCCGCTGGTCAATGCACGCTCTTCTGTCACTGGCATATTCACAGAAGATCCAGCTTGAGTGACACGCACAACATCACCTTCTTTTAATTGAAGTTGCATCATGAGATCTGTTGGCACACCCAACTTCATGGCCTTCTTAGCATCTTGCGTCAACTGCAAAGCAGGCGCACGACGCACAATCGCATCTGTTGAATGAATCGTCACATCTGCCAAACGCTCAATCGCTGGCGTGAAGGTGCTCGTGATCGCAGGAGCAGCAGATGTGGTGTTATTTAACTGTTCTACAAAGTTTTTAGGAACAGCTTCGTCCAACACCTCATCAGAACTGTTGAAGTAGAAACCATCCATGCTCATCAAGTTACCAAGGACGCGCAGCACTTTCCATGCAGGACGAGCTGAGCCCAAAGGTTTGACCACGGCTTGCGTGGTTTGCAAACTACCTTCTAAATTGATGAAGCTGCCAGAAGTTTCTGTGTATGGCGTGATAGGCAAGAGCACATCGGCCACTTCACGAAGTTCGGCGCTGTCAAAGGCCGTCATCGCGATCACAGTGCCAGCTTTTGCTAAAGCTTGCTTGGCCAACTGCGGATCTGGCAAGTCTGCGCCTGGTTCAATGTTCATGAGCAACACTGCTTTGAGGTTTTTAGCCATCAAGCCATTGATGCCTGATGCAGAAACTGCTTTAACGATGTGCGCACCAACGGCGTTACCACCCTCAGGCAAGAATCCCAAAGTTGCTTCTGTTTGGTTTGCAATGAATTGTGCGTAAGCATGTAATTGCGCGAACTGAGGATGAGCCATGGCAGCCGCACCCAAGAACACGGCTTTGCGCTCGCCGCTTAATAAACTATCAGCAATGGCTTTTGCTTGAGCACTGATGGCTGCATTGCTTGGGGCACTCACACCCTTTGCTTGTGCAATTGCTGCAGCAACACCGGCTAATTCAGCTGGCCAATTCGCTGGGGAAACTTGAGCGCTGGCAACCACTGGCATCAACCAGTCTTCGGTACTAGCACCCAAACGAGTCACTTTTAAACCACGCTTGGTGGCCGCACGAACTCTGGCAGCCAACAAAGGTTGATCTTTGCGCAAGAAACTACCAATGAAGAAAGCTCTTTGCAATTGGCTCACTTCAGCAATCTTCATACCTAACCATGGTGCTGTGGCTGAGCCACTCACATCTTGAGCACGCAAGCGCGTTTCAGTATTGTTTGAACCTAAACCAGTCATGAGTGTTTTAAGAAGGTACAACTCTTCAACACTTGAGATTGGGTGAGCCAAGGCAGCAATGGCATCAGAGCCATGGTCTTCTTTGATTGATGCCAAAGAACGTGCCACGTAATCTAAAGCAGACTCCCAGTCTGTTTCAATCCACTGGTTATCTTGCTTGACCATTGGGTTCTTCAAACGATCTTTGCTGTTCAAACCTTCATAAGCAAAGCGATCTTTATCGCTGATCCAACATTCATTGATGGCTTCGTTTTCTAAAGGCACTGTGCGCAATACCTGATTGGCTTTGGTTTGCATCACCACGTTAGAGCCCATCGAATCGTGCGGGCTCACAGAGCGCTTGCGACCTAATTCCCAAGTTCGTGCTGAATAACGGAATGGCTTGCTGGTCAATGCGCCTACTGGACATAGATCGATCATGTTGCCAGACAACTCTGAGTCAACGGTCTTACCAACGAATGATGTGATTTCTGAATGCTCACCACGGTTGAGCATGCCCAATTCCATCACGCCAGCAATCTCTTGACCAAAACGAACACAGCGCGTGCAGTGAATACAACGGCTCATCTCTTCCATTGAAATCAATGGGCCCACATTCTTGTGGAAAACCACACGCTTTTCTTCATCGTAACGTGATGTGGTTTTACCGTAACCTACAGCCAAGTCTTGTAATTGACACTCACCACCTTGATCGCAAATAGGGCAATCCAAAGGATGGTTGATCAACAAAAATTCCATCACTGATTTTTGTGCTTGCACTGCTTTTTCTGAATGCGTGAACACTTTCATGCCAGGCGTCACAGGTGTTGCACACGCAGGCAAAGGCTTAGGAGCTTTTTCAACTTCCACCAAACACATGCGACAGTTAGCCGCAATCGACAATTTCTTGTGATAACAAAAATGAGGAATATGCGTGCCAATTTTCTTAGCCGCTTCCATCACCATAGAACCCTGTTGGATTTCTACTGTTTTGCCATCAATCTCGATTTCAACCATCTTATTTTCCTGTCGATCTCTTGGGATGCTTAAACGTATGCCGGCACAATGCAACGCTTGTGCTCAACGTGATACGCAAACTCATCCATGTAATGCTTCAACATGCCCCGCACAGGCATCGCCGCAGCATCACCCAATGCACAAATTGTTCTACCTTGAATATTCGCAGCAACGTCGTTCAAAAGATCCAAATCTTCTGGGCGACCTTCTCCGTGCTCAATACGATTCACAATGCGCCACAACCAACCAGTACCTTCACGGCATGGTGTGCACTGTCCGCATGATTCTTCGTGATAGAAATAAGATAAACGCAACAATGACTTCACCATGCAGCGCGTCTCATCCATCACAATCACAGCACCCGAACCCAACATTGAACCAGCCTTGGCAATGCTGTCATAGTCCATGCCTGTTTCCATCATCATCGCACCCGGAATGACCGGCGCAGATGAACCACCAGGAATCACTGCTTTGATTTTTTTGCCACCGCGCATGCCACCTGCCAACTCTAAAAGAGTGGCGAATGGTGTGCCCAATGGAATCTCATAGTTACCAGGACGCTCGACGTCGCCAGAGATTGAGAAAATCTTGGTGCCGCCATTATTAGGTTTACCCAACTTGGCATAAGCCTCGCCACCCACTTGGAAAATGAATGGCACAGCTGAGAATGTTTCAGTGTTATTGATTGTGGTTGGTTTGCCATACAAACCAAAACTGGCTGGAAACGGTGGCTTGAAGCGTGGCTGACCTTTTTTACCTTCTAGAGATTCTAAAAGGGCTGTTTCTTCGCCGCAGATGTAAGCACCCCAACCATGGTGTGCGTGCAATTGGAATGAGAACTCAGACCCACAAATCTTATTGCCCAAAAATCCTGCAGCACGAGCTTCTTCCAATGCTTCTTCGAAACGTGCGTATTCATGCCAGATTTCGCCGTGGATGTAGTTATAGCCAACAGCAATACCCATGGCGTATGCAGCAATCGCCATGCCTTCAATCAAAGCATGCGGGTTGTAACGCATGATGTCGCGGTCTTTGAATGTGCCAGGCTCGCCTTCGTCGGTGTTACACACCAAGTATTTATCGCCAGGGAACTGACGTGGCATGAAACTCCACTTCAAACCTGTTGGGAAACCTGCACCACCACGGCCACGCAGACCAGAGGCTTTTACTTCTGCAATCACCGCTTCTGGCGTGATGCCTTCAGTCAAAATTCTTTTGAGCTGCGCATAACCACCACGCGCCACGTAATCTTTTAAACGCCAGTTATCACCATTAAGACCCGCAAGGATCAAAGGCTGAATGTGGCGCGTGTGCAGACTGGTCATGCTGCACCTCCAGCCGCATTTACATTTGAATTAGCTTTGGCTTTTAACTCATCAATCAAAGCGTCTAATTTTTCATTGCTCATGAAACTGCACATGGTTTTATTGTTCACAATCGCCACAGGCGCATCTCCACAAGCACCCATGCATTCACCTTCTTTTAAGGTGAAAGTGCCACAAGGTGTTGTTTCGTTGTAATCAATGCCTAATTTTTTCTTCAAGTACTCACCTGCGCGAGTGCCGCCAGAAAGTTCGCATGGCAAATTGGTGCAAACCGCCAATTTGAATTTACCAACAGGCTTGGTGTCGTACATGTTGTAAAACGTTGCAACTTCTTGAACAGCAATCGGTGGCATTTCTAAAATGGCCGCAATTTCTTCGATTGATTCAGGGGTCACCCATCCGTATTGGTCTTGAGCAACCACCAAAGCCGCCATCACAGCAGATTGTTTTTGATCGGCCGGATACTTGGCAATGTTGCGATTGATTTCAGCACGAGCTTGTGGGGAAAACATATGCTCTCTTATCCTTTTAGCGGTCAATCTCGCCGAACACAATGTCCTGCGTACCAATAATAGTTACAGCATCAGCCAACATGTGGCCTTTTGCCATCTCATCTAAAGCTGATAAATGCACAAAGCCTGGGGCGCGAATCTTCAAACGGTAAGGTTTGTTAGCGCCATCAGAAATTGCATAAATACCGAACTCACCCTTTGGATGTTCAACAGCAGCGTAAGCCTCGCCTGCAGGCACGTGAATACCTTCAGTGAACAGTTTGAAGTGGTGAATCAATTCTTCCATATTGGACTTCATGTCCACACGTTTTGGACTTGTGACTTTGTGGTTATCGCTCATCACAGGACCTGGATTAGCTCTCAACCACTTCACACACTGCTGAATGATTTTGTTGGACTGGCGCATTTCTTCAACACGCACCAAGTAACGATCATATGAGTCGCCGTTAACGCCCACAGGAATATCAAAATCTAATTTGCTATAAACCTCGTACGGTTGCTTTTTACGCAAATCCCATTCAATGCCTGAACCACGCAACATGGCGCCCGTGAAACCGAGTTGCAATGCGCGCTCAGGTGAGACCACGCCAATACCAACCAAACGCTGCTTCCAGATACGGTTATCGGTTAATAGAGTTTCATACTCATCGACATACTTTGGAAATCTGGTGGTGAAATCTTCAATGAAATCCAACAAAGAACCTTGACGGTTTTCGTTCAACTTCTTCACAGCTTTTTCGCCACGAATCTTATTGGCCAAATACTGAGGCATGGTGTCTGGCAAGTCACGGTACACACCACCTGGACGATAGTAAGCCGCATGCATACGAGCACCAGAAACAGCTTCATACATGTCAAATAAATCTTCACGTTCGCGGAAGGCATACAA
>JBDLUD010000031.1:0-16259 GCA_039805465.1 Pseudomonadota bacterium | reverse complement strand
TGGCTTGAACCATTTGAATTAAGGGCTTTTAGCTGAACTCGGAGGTGTTTTTCCTGAATCAGGGTTTGAGTCAAGACCTCAAACTCACCCACAAATACCGGAGCAGGAAAGCCTTGCCCCCAAACTTCGTTTGCCAGGATGGTGCCTAACTCTGGGTCAATGAACTCTGGATCCAGTCTGCCATCATGTGCCAGTTGGCGCTGGAGAACTTCTGGGGTCATCAAGCTCTGCGCAACTTCCTCAAAGCAAGCTTTAAATTCTTCAAAAGAATCTTCCTCAATGGTCAATCCCGCAGCCATGGCATGGCCGCCAAACTTCAAAATCAGATCAGGATGCTTTTTTGAAACTAAATCCAAGGCATCTCTCAAATGAAATCCTTGTATTGATCTACCAGAACCTTTGAGAACAGGTTGTCCAGATTCTTCGCCTGGGGCAAAAATCAGGGTGGGGCGATGAAACTTTTCTTTCAAACGTGAGGCAACGATGCCAATCACGCCTTGATGCCAAGATTCATTGGCCATGCATAAAGTAGCCTGCTCGCCTACTTGGATATCTACCAAACTGGCCAAAGCCGTTTCTTGCATACCTGCCTCAATGGTGCGGCGTTCACGATTCATGCGGTCAAGTTCGTGGGCCAAGCGCAATGCATCCTCTGGTGAGTCAGAAAGCAAACATTGGATGCCCAATGACATGTCAGCCAATCTGCCTGCAGCATTCAGGCGAGGGCCTAAGGTGAATCCAAGATCAAAGGAGCTGGCTCGATTGGGATCTTTTCCTGCGGCTATATACAGAGCCCGAATTCCGGCTTGCATCTGACCACTTTTAATTCTCTTGATGCCATTTGAAACCAAAATACGGTTATTTCTGTCCAAAGAAGCAACATCAGCCACCGTACCAAGTGCCACTAAATCCAAGAGGTTTTCTATGCGAGGTTGAGTTTCTGCGGTGAAGGCGCCTCGAGTCCGAAATTCGGCGCGCAGCGCAATCAACATATAAAACATCACCCCAACACCAGCCAGTGCTTTGCTTGGGAAAGTGCAATCAGGCTGATTGGGGTTAACAATCCAGGCTGCTTTTGGGAGTTGATCTGCCGGTAAGTGGTGATCTGTGACCAAGACTTCAATGCCCAATTGCTGGGCTCTTTCAACGCCCGCAAGGCTGGCGATGCCGTTATCAACGGTGATCAAAATATCTGGTTTTTCAGAAAGACCTGCAACCAAATCAACCACCTCTGGTGTCAAGCCATACCCCAAGGTAAAGCGATTAGGAACAAAGTAATCAATCTTAATATTCCAAGGTGCGCCAAGAGCTCTCAATCCTTTGAGGCCTACAGCGCAAGCTGTTGCCCCATCACAATCATAGTCAGCAACAATCAGTAATTTTTTACCTGCTTCAATCGCATCAGCCAAGTATTTTGCAGCCGATTCACAATTTTTAAGTTGTGCGGGTGGGATCAGGTTTTTGAGTTCTAGTAAAAGTTCTTCTGGCTTTTCGACGCCACGAGCAGCAAATAATTTTGCTAAGACAGGGTGAGTGCCACTTTGCTCAAGCCAAGTGGCACTTTTTTCAGAATAATCGCGCTCTTTGAATTGAATACTCATTGACGAAGCATATCCTGAAGTGAGCCAACCACTGGTTTTTTCCAAAGCGCAAAACCTTTTTTCGGTAGCTGTTCAATGGTGATTGTTCGGCTTCTTTCTTGACCCTCTGGAAAGTCAATCAATTCTATTTCTTTGATTTGACGACTGATCAAGGCTTCACAAGCATCTTGCCATACAAGCTGTAATGCTGGATCAGATGCTGATAATAGTGATATCGCATCACTCCAAGCGAACGCACTGAGTGAAGTGACATGGGGCTTTTGAAGGTGTGATGCAAGTAAACTCAGGCAGCCATCAGAGCTGTGCCATTGTTTGGCTTGTAACAACCTCTCATTGGGCTTGATATCAGCCAGCTTGCCATTACCACTGATCCACACTGAATTGATGCTGAGCATCCCTTCAGCTTGTCTGGCTTCATTGACTGGGTGATTGAACCAAATCATCTGAATCTCGTTTTGCCATTTGCGCCACTGACGAGCAACACCTTCTAGAGATGTGTCAGAGGGCATCCAGTGGTCAATATTTCTTCCTTCTGCTTGTGAAGTGCTGACAGTTGATAAGGTCTCAAGTGCTAAGGATTCAATGAACCATTTATGAGGCATGCTGCGATGAGTGACGTCACTCATTTCGGCAAAAATATCCTTCACTGAATCAAAAAGAGCATCAGCCTCTGATGCTTGTATATCTAATATTTGAGTGCTCGTTAAAACCAAGTGGTCTCTGGCCGCATGTATATGTACCGGCTCGATTCTTGCCACACAAGTATTCGGCTTAACGATCACACCTTGCGATTGAAGTTCCAGTGGTGCACTGGCATTCTGGTTGCCCAGTAAAAACTTCTCATAGGGCAGTCCACGATCAAAGGATTCTTGATCTTGGCTGTCGGCAATAACGAGGGTGTATTTCATAACCTTGATTTTAGGTGGCATTTAGACCTTCTGTCCAAGAGCAAGCTAAACTCTTTCATATGAATATTTGGCCGATTGAACTCGAAATCGCATGGCGTTATACCAACGCCAGGAGAAAAGGCGGAAAAAACAAGGAAACAGGGTCTAAAGACGGGTTTTTGTCATTTATATCGTCTGTATCAATGTTGGGCATTGCTTTAGGCGTCGCCGCTCTGATCGTGGTTTTATCAGTCATGAATGGCTTCCAAAAAGAAGTGCGCGATCGGATGCTATCTGTTTTGTCTCATGTGGAGATTCATGCGCCAACGGGATTGGGTGAGTGGCAGCCTTTATTGGCCAAAGTTCAAGAAAACAAGCGCGTAACAGGTGCAGCACCAATGATCATGTCTCAAGCCTTGATCAGCCGAAGTGATGTGATGAGAGGTGTGGCACTTCGAGGCATTGACCCCGATCTAGAGGGCAAAGTTTCTGACATACCGAAACATTTCATTCAAGGGCAGATCAATGCTCTTAAGCCTGGTGAGTTTGGTTTGGCCTTGGGGGCTGAATTGGCTGGAATTCTCGGCGTTCAATTGGGTGACCGTATCACCATCATGGTTCCTGAAGGAGACATCAATCCTGCTGGCATGACACCACGCATGAGGGCCTTCAAATTGATTGGCATCATCGACAGTGGCCATTATGAGTTTGATAGCACTCTGGCCGTGGTTCATTGGAAGGATGCAGCAGCATTATTGAGATTAGATGGCCCATCAGGTTTGCGTCTTAAATTAGATGACATGCAGCAAGCAGCCAAAGTGGCTGATCAACTGTCGATGCAGCTACCGGGTTTATGGGTCAAAGATTGGACAAGACAGAATAAAAATTGGTTTGCAGCCGTGCAAACTGAAAAACGGATGATGTTCATCATCCTGACATTGATCATCGCTGTGGCTGCATTTAACTTGGTATCCACTTTGGTGATGACTGTGACCGATAAGCGGGGCGATATCGCGATTTTGCGCACCATGGGGGCTAGCGCTGGAATGATTCAAAGAATTTTCTTTGCTCAGGGTTTCATGATTGGTGCGATAGGCACCTTGGGTGGAATTATTTTGGGCTTGCTGATTTCATTGAACATTGATGTGATTGTGCCGAGCCTAGAAGCAATCTTCCGGGTTCAATTTTTACCTCGTGATATTTATTTTATTTCGAGTCTGCCTTCCGATGTGCGCAGCAGTGATGTGATCACAGTGGGACTGATGGCATTCATTCTTTCTCTTTTAGCCACGCTTTATCCAAGCTGGAGAGCGGCCAAAATTAAACCGGCTCAGGCCTTGCGTTATGAGTGAGAGATTGAACATGAACATGTCTTTGGTGGCGAAGAATATTTCCAAAACGTATGGAGAAGGTGATTTGGCTGTGCAAGTCCTTCATGACATCAGTTTGGAGCTTGCGGTTGGTGAAAAGTTAGCCATTGTTGGAGCCTCGGGCTCAGGCAAGAGTACTTTGTTGCACCTTTTGGGTGGCTTGGATCATGCCAGCCAAGGTGAGGTCATTTTGGCGGGACATTCCTTGGCTCGTCTCTCTGAGTCCGATCTGAATAACTTACGCAATCAACATTTAGGATTCATTTACCAATTCCATCATCTCTTGGCTGAGTTCAGTGCTTTGGATAACGTGGCGATGCCCTTGCGTATCAGAGGCATTGATAACGATGAGGCCAGAGATATGGCCAAAGAGATGCTCGCAAAAGTGGGCTTGTCTCATCGAATGGATCATCGACCAGCAGCTCTGTCTGGTGGCGAGCGTCAGCGCGTAGCGGTTGCTAGGGCTTTGGTAACCAAGCCAAGCTGTGTTTTGGCAGATGAACCTACTGGAAACTTGGATGCTGAAACAGCGGACACTGTTTTTGATTTGATGTTGGATATTGCCAAAAGCCAAGGCACTGCATTTGTGATTGTGACCCATGATCCATTGCGAGCAGCAAGATGTGATCGTGTTTTACGTTTAGACCATGGCGTATTGAAAGCTCAATAACGTGGCTTTGTGTTTAGATACCCATTGCCATCTCGATGCAGATGAGTTTGGCCTTGATCGTGATGCCATGATTGCGCGCGCAGCTCAGGCAGGAGTCACTGGCGTGTTGTTACCAGCCGTTCGTGCAAAAGATCATTTGTCTGTAAAAAATCTAACTCATCAAGCTGCTCAATTGATGCCTGCAAGTTGTTACACCTTGGGCATTCATCCAATCTTTACACCAGAAGCAAAAGAAGCAGATTTAGTGCTTTTAAGGCACACAGTCACAGAAGCCATGGATGACCCTCGTTTTGTGGGAATTGGAGAGATCGGCTTAGATTATTTTTTACCTGACTTAGATGCCAATCACCAATCATTCTTTTTTGAGAAGCAACTTGATCTTGCGGAAGAATTAAATCTGCCGGTGATTTTGCATGTGCGCCGCTCTCAAGATGCCATTTTGAAAGCCTTGAGATCTAGAAAGATCATTGGTGGCATTGCGCATGCATTCAATGGCAGCTTTCAGCAAGCTGAACATTTCATCAAGTTAAATTTTGTGATGGGTTTTGGTGGGGCAATGACGTTTCCCAGAGCTTTGCAAATTCGACGCTTGGCCAAAGAATTGCCTTTTGAAAGCATCGTGCTTGAAACTGATGCGCCAGATATTCCACCTGCTTGGTTGGCAAAACAAACAAACCATCGCAATGAGCCTGCAGAGTTACCGCAAATTTCCTCGGTACTTGCGGAAATTCGTTCATCATCTATCAGTCAAACTCAGACCATATGTGCCAATAACGTCTTGCGCGTGATTCCTCGCTGGGGAGCATTGCTTTCTCAGCTAGCTAACTTCCAAGATTAGACAACTTGCGCTTTTTATTAACGGCATTTATTGCCGGGGAATCTCTTTTACTTTTTTTGCCGCAGTTGCCTAACAGCGATGTGTGGATGATGCTCATTCTGATGATGGGATGTCTGCTACTAGCGATTTATCTCCTCAGATTTTTAAGAACCCAAGCTTTACCAAAGATAAGAATTTCTTTGTGGATGATGGTGCTGTTTTTATTGGGTTTTGGCTGGTCTTCTTATCTAACTTATGGGCGATTGAGTAATGACTTGAGCCAAGAGTTAGAGGGAGTTCCATTGTTGGTGACTGGCGTGATTGATGGCTTGCCTCATCAGGGTGATCAGTCATTGAGATTCTCATTAAAAGTTGAGGATGTGATTCATGAAGATGAATCAACCACCATTGATCTAAAAGAGTTTCCGAATCGACTTTCTTTAGGTTGGTACCCTGGTTGGCGCGGCGAAGGAGTTTTGCCAGATATCCAACCTGGGCAACGCTGGCGTTTACCAGTGGTTCTCAAAAGAGCTCATGGACTTATGAACCCGCATGGATTTGATTTTGAGCGTTGGATGTTTCAACAAGATCTTGGTGCCACGGGTTCAGTTAAAGCCAATGCAAAGGGTTTACCGAGAGCATGGAAGCCAGCACTCTTAGATGACTTTCATTTAAGTTTCACAACATTTGTTGAATTAACTCGTTGGCATTTACGCGAACGCATCAAACGATCAGCTCCTGAAGAGGCACCCTATGTTGGGGTATTGATTGCTTTGGTCATGGGTGAACAAAATGCGATTCCTCAAGATGATTGGCGCGTCTTCAATGCAACTGGCATCGGGCATTTGATTTCGATTTCTGGTTTGCACGTCACGATGTTGGCCGGCATGGGAGCTGCTTTGGCGAATCGTTTGTGGCGTCGTCGCTCATTGCCCATGTTGTGTGCAACTCAAAAAGTATCGGCATTGAGTGGCTTTCTGGTGGCTTTGATTTACACCTGGCTGGCCGGCTTTCAGATTCCGGCGCAAAGAACCATGTACATGGTGGGTGTGGTTGCTGTGGCTTTGTGGACTGGTCGAATCACCCGCGCTTTTGATATTTGGTGGTGGGCTTTATTCGTTGTTCTCTTCTTAGATCCCTGGGCTGCCTATACGCCTGGCTTCTGGCTTTCATTTGGTGCCGTAGCAGCCATCTTGTTTGCAATGCCTGGACAAGATGGTATGTCTGAATATGGATACAGTCGATCACAAAAATGGTGGCAGTCATTCAAAGAGGCTACTCGTGTGCAAGCGGTGGTGACGATTGCTTTGTTACCTTTGACCTTGTATTGGTTTTCGCAGTTTTCTGTGGTTTCACCTCTGGCCAATGCCTTCGCCATTCCATTGGTGAGTTTTATTGTTACTCCGTTTGCCATGTTGGGGGCTGTTTTGCCTTCACCGATCAGTGATGGATGTTTGTGGATTGCGCATTCATGCATGGAGTTGGTGGCGTGGTTTTTAAAGCCAATGTCATCATGGTTTTGGTCGGTGGCTTATTTACCGCAACCAAGCCTTTTATTGTTTGTGATTTCTACAGCAGGGATCATTTACGCGATCAGGCCCGGCCCATTGGCCGAGAGTTATAAAAGTAGGCTGCTGGGACTTTGCTGTTGTTTGCCTTTGCTTTGGCCAAAGTTTCCTGATGTGACCTATGGAGATTTTAAGGTCACTGTTTTAGACATTGGGCAAGGCACCGCAGTGCTGGTTGAAACACACAGCAAACGTTTGCTTTATGACACTGGCCCCAAAACATCCCCTCAGTCAGATGCTGGGGAGAGAAACGTTTTGCCATTTTTAAGAGGTGAGGGTATTAACTTCATTGATCGTCTGGTCATCAGTCATAAGGATACGGATCATGTCGGCGGTGCCTTGAGCTTGATGAAGGGTGCCGCCTTTGGAGATTTATTGGGGACCTTGCCAGAATGGCATTTTTTGGTTGATAAAGCCAAAGATTCTCAATTGCCAGCTTTGCCATGCCAAGCAGGTCAAAGCTGGCGCTGGGATGGTGTTTTATTCAAGGTTTGGCATCCTGGCCCTGAGATGACCTTTGCCAGCGTGCACCATACCGGGAAGCCCAATGCCATCAGTTGTGTCATAGAGGTCACCAACGGGCATTACTCATTTTGGCTAACAGGTGATGTTGAACGTGGTGGTGAGGCAATCATTGCCAATGACTACAAGCCTGCTGATGAGCTGATATCTATTTTGCTGATGCCTCACCATGGCAGTGCCACATCTTCATCCCCAATCTTTCTTGATGCAATCAAGCCTCAATGGACCGTCGCTCAAGCGGGATATCGGAATCGATATCGTCATCCTAATAAGAAAGTAGTGGAAAGATATGTTGAGCGTGAGATCCCAATTCTTGAAACTGTTCACACAGGAGCTCAAATCTGGGAATTTAAGGGGAAGCATTGGTCTAGGAAAGATTGGCGCGAATCGCAGCGTCGATCATGGCATCAATAGTGTCAAAAATACTTGATTAAATCTTCTCAAAAATCGAAGACCTAGTCTGGTAAAGGCTTTCTGGCATAAAAATAACCTTCATAATGAAATTTTGAGCATTCTTGCTGGGTATCGCTATAATTGCGTATTACCCACTAAGCATATTCGATGACTAAATTCATCTTTGTTACTGGTGGTGTGGTTTCTTCCCTCGGGAAGGGTATCGCAGCCGCCTCCTTAGCCGCCATTCTTGAATCGCGCGGCCTAAAAGTCACCCTCTTAAAATTAGACCCATATATCAACGTCGACCCTGGCACGATGAGTCCTTTCCAGCATGGAGAGGTGTTCGTGACGGAAGACGGAGCTGAGACAGACCTTGATTTGGGTCACTATGAGAGATTTGTTTCTGCCAAGATGCGCAAGAGCAATAACTTCACAACCGGTCAAATTTACGAGTCTGTGATTCGTAAAGAGCGCCGTGGTGAATATTTGGGTAAGACTGTTCAGGTCATCCCGCATATCACCAATGAAATCCAAAGTTTTGTTGAGCGTGGTGCCAAAGCCAGCCATGATGGTCATGCAGATGTGGCTATTTGTGAAATTGGCGGCACGGTCGGCGATATTGAATCTTTACCGTTTTTAGAGGCTGCTCGCCAAATGAGCTTGAGATTGCCTCAAGGTGATACCGCATTTGTTCATTTGACCTTGGTTCCTTATATCGCCAGTGCCGGCGAGTTAAAAACCAAGCCAACACAACACTCCGTTCAGAAACTAAGAGAAATCGGCATCATGCCAACAGCATTGCTGTGCCGTGCTGATCGCCCAATTCCTGAAGATGAGCGCGCCAAGATTTCTTTGTTCGCCAACATGCGCGAACAAGCGGTGATCTCTGTGTGGGACGTTGATACGATTTACAAGATTCCACAAATGCTTCATGAGCAGGGCTTGGATGAGTTGATTTGTCATGAATTGCGTATTGATGCTAAGCCTGCCAATTTATCTGTTTGGAATGGTTTGGTTCACAGTCTCGAACATCCGAAGCATGAAGTAACGATTGGTATGGTTGGTAAGTATGTTGACTTAACAGAGTCCTATAAGTCATTGATCGAAGCCTTGCGTCACGCAGGTATTCATAATGAAACCAAGGTGGGCATTCGTTACATCGACTCAGAAAATTTAGATGGTGGCGATGTTTCAAGTCTTGCTGGTTTGGACGCTATTTTGGTTCCCGGTGGTTTTGGTAAGAGGGGTACTGAAGGAAAGATCGCAGCCATCAAGCACGCTCGCGAAAACAAAATTCCTTACCTAGGTATTTGTTTAGGTATGCAGTTGGCAGTGATTGAGTTTGCTCGTCATGTGGCTGGCTTGAAGGGCGCTAACAGTACAGAGTTTGAGCCGAATGGTCCGCATCCTGTGGTTGCTTTGATCACTGAATGGATGGATCGTGAAGGTCGAATTGAAAAACGTGATGAAGCCTCTGATCTTGGCGGCACAATGCGTTTGGGATCTCAGCGTTGTCCAGTAAAGCCAAATACCTTGGCTGAAAAGATTTATGGTCCAGAGGTCAATGAACGTCACCGCCATCGTTTTGAAGTGAACAATGTGTATGTGCCTAAATTAGAGTCTGCTGGAATGATTATTTCTGCAAGAACTCCTAATGAATCTTTGCCAGAAATGATGGAGTTGCCAAGCAGCATGCACCCATGGTTCTTTGGTGTGCAGTTCCATCCTGAGTTCACGTCAACCCCAAGAGATGGTCACCCATTGTTCTCTGCATTCATCAAAGCAGCCTTAAACCAAAAGGGTATCGCAGGTTGACCTGCGCAGTATTAAGGAATTAAGGAGTTAGTCATGAAACTATGCGATTTTGAAATTGGTCTTGATAAGCGTTTCTTTTTAATCGCTGGCACGTGCGTGATTGAGTCTGAGCAAATGGCCATGGATACTGCTGGCCAGTTAAAAGAAATCACCAGTGCTTTAGGTATTCCATTCATTTACAAATCATCTTTTGATAAAGCCAATCGATCTTCAGGCACTTCATTCCGTGGTCTTGGTATGGAAAAAGGCCTTGAGATTTTGGCCAAAGTGAAAAAAGAAATTGGTGTGAATATTTTGACTGATATTCATGAGGTTGATGAAATCAAACCAGTGGCAGCCGTTGTTGATGTGCTGCAAACCCCAGCTTTTTTATGTCGTCAGACTGATTTCATTCGTGCTTGCGCTCAAAGCGGTAAGCCAGTGAATATCAAAAAAGGCCAATTCTTGGCCCCAGGCGACATGAAGAATGTGATTGATAAAGCCCGTGCTGCTGCTAAAGAAGTTGGCTTGTCAGAAGATATGTTCATGGCTTGCGAACGCGGTGCTTCTTTTGGCTACAACAACTTGGTGTCTGATATGCGCAGCCTTGCGATCATGCGCGAAACCAATGCTCCGATTGTGTTTGATGCCACGCACTCTGTGCAGTTGCCAGGTGGTCAGGGTACAAGCAGTGGTGGTCAACGTGAGATGGTGCCAGTTTTAGCGAGAGCAGCCGTTGCAGTTGGCGTGAGTGGTTTATTCATGGAAACTCATCCAAACCCCGCCAAAGCTTTGTCAGATGGCCCTAATGCAGTGCCATTGAATCGCATGAAAGAATTACTTGCCACCTTGGTGGCTTTAGATGACGTTGTTAAAAATGGCAACGTTTACTTAGAAAAAGATTTCAAATAATTTGTTAAGGGAAAAGTCATGAGTGCAATCGTTGACATTATTGGGCGTGAAATATTAGATTCAAGAGGCAATCCTACTGTTGAGTGTGATGTGTTGCTTGAGTCTGGAGTGATGGGCCGCGCAGCCGTGCCTTCAGGAGCATCGACTGGATCACGTGAAGCCGTTGAATTGCGTGATGATGAGCCAGGTCGTTACCTTGGAAAAGGCGTTCTCAAGGCTGTTGAAAATATCAATACCGAAATCGCAGAAGCAGTGATGGGTCTTGATGCCAGCGAACAAGCTTTCCTTGATCGCACCTTGATTGATTTAGATGGTACTGACAATAAATCACGCTTGGGCGCTAATGCAACCTTGGCCGTGTCTATGGCGGTTGCACGTGCAGCTGCTGAAGAAGCTGGCTTGCCGTTGTACAGATATTTTGGTGGTTCAGGCGCAATGCAGTTGCCAGTGCCAATGATGAACATTGTGAATGGTGGTTCACACGCTAATAACAGCTTGGATATTCAAGAATTCATGATCGTGCCCGTGAGCATGACAAGCTTTCGTGAAGCCGTGCGTTGTGGCGCAGAGGTTTTCCATGCTTTAAAGAAAATCATTCATGACCAAGGTATGTCTACATCTGTTGGTGATGAGGGTGGTTTTGCACCTAACTTTAAGAGCAATGAAGAGTGCTTGAACAGCATTCTTCAAGCGATTGAAAAAGCTGGTTACAAGCCAGGTGAAGATGTTCTACTCGCCTTGGATTGTGCCGCCAGTGAATTCTACAAAGATGGTAAATATGACTTATCTGGTGAAGGTTTGCAATTAACTTCAGTAGAGTTTGCAAACTATCTTGCTAACTTGGTTGATAAATACCCAATCGTCTCAATTGAAGATGGTATGCACGAGGGTGACTGGGAAGGTTGGGCAATCTTGACTGAGAAATTAGGCAAGAAGATCCAATTGGTGGGTGATGATCTATTTGTGACCAACACCAAGATCCTTAAAGAAGGTATTGAAAAGAATATCGCCAATTCAATTTTGATCAAAGTAAACCAAATCGGCACTTTGACTGAAACATTTGCTGCGATTGAAATGGCTAAGCGTGCTGGTTATACAGCTGTGATCTCACATCGTTCAGGTGAGACTGAGGACAGCACGATTGCAGATATTGCAGTTGGTACAAATGCAGGCCAAATCAAAACTGGTTCATTGTCACGTTCTGATCGTATTGCCAAGTACAACCAATTGATCCGTATCGAAGAAGACTTGGGGGATATTGCAACATATCCTGGCAAGTCAACTTTCTATAACTTACGCAAGTAATTTTAGAAACTCACACCAAATAAGAGAGCTCAGATGCGCATTGTTGTTTACGGCATGTTGGCTCTCTTGGTGATTATTCAATACCCACTGTGGTTAGGTAAGGGCGGTTGGTTGAGAGTTTATGAACTCGATCGCCAAGTATCTAAACAAATGGAAAAAAATGATGCCCTTGCGGCACGAAACGCCAAGCTATCTGGCGAAGTAAAAGACCTCAAAGACGGTACCAAAGCGATTGAAGAGCGTGCTCGCGCAGAGCATGGCATGAGCAAAGAGGGTGAGATCTTCGTGCAGGTGGTTCCAGGCAAAAAGCCAGCAAATGATCCTGCCAAAGATACGGCTCCCAAAAACTAAATCAGTTGCTTGTTGATTTAATTGTTTGTATTAATGCTTTGAACTAGGCGCTTGTTTCACTGCATCAACAATCGTGGAGCTGGCAAAAATCTGCTTGCAATCAACCGCATCGAAGATATAAACCTGGCCACAGAAGTCGCAATTGGTTTCAACAGCATCTTTCTCTAGAAGAATGCTAGTTACTTCCTCTTCACCAAGCATTTTCAGCATATCAGCAACCTTGATGCGCGAGCAGCGGCATCCAAATTTGATGGGTCTTTCATCAAAACTTCTCACGCCATGATGAGTTGATTCATCAAGGTACAGACGATTCATCAAGACCTTGGGCTCAAGGCTCAAGAGTTCTTCACTGGTGACTGTGTCTGAGAGCATTTGAAGTCTGGACCAGCCTTCAGCTGCCATTTCATCATCCATCTTCAGTTGACCGCCCATATTAGGTAATCTTTGAAGTAATAGGCCACCACAAGAATCTTCATCACTGGCTAACCACAAGCGAGTCTCCAACTGCTCAGAGTCACGCATGTACAAAGTGATTGCTTCGGCAATGCTTTTAACCGGTTTCCCATCATCACTCAAAGCAACGATGCCTTGATAGGGGTTTTGGCCTGGTTTGCGATCAGAGGGATCTAATGTGATCACCAATCGACCTTGACCATCTGGATTAATTAAATCTGACAAATTGGCATCGTCGGCGAGGGTGGATAGATCAATGTCTTCATTCAACTTCGCAGTTGCACGAATCACCAAATGTTCGTTGCACTCTAGAACCAATAAACGAACTGCGCCATTACCTTGGGCTTGAATGATCATGCTGCCATTGAATTTGAGTGTTCCGCACAAAAGAACGCCAGCAGCCACCAAGTCACCCAGCAGCTTTTTGACTGCTGGAGGGTAGTCTTTACGAGCCAAAATGGCTTGCCAAGAATCTCGAATATTCACGATTTCACCGCGCACAGGTGCGCCATCAAAAACAAAGACCTGAAGAGAATCTGGGGAGTATTTATCTGTCATAACGTATATTGTAGAAACTTTATGAAATGACGGCTTGTGTTTTCGAATAAACATCCTTTTTTGACTGCTTTGTCGCTTGCCCTGGGCTCTGCCATCGCCTTGGGCTTGGCGCGCTTTTCTTATGGGCTTTTATTGCCTGTCATGAGGGAAGACTTGGATTGGTCATATTTGGTGGCTGGCACCATGAACACCGCCAATGCTTTGGGTTACTTCATCGGAGCACTCAGTTCTCCAGCCATGATGAGGCGCATGTCAGTCCATCAGTTTTTCATATCATCCGCTGTCATCACCGGTATCTTTTTGTTCCTTTCTGGTTGCACCGATCAAACCAGCTTGCTTTTCATTTATCGCGTGATTGCGGGTATCGCGAGTGCCTGGATATTTGTGGCAGGTGGTGTGCTTATTTCTCAGTTAGGCACCATACATGCCAATAAATCAGGTTTGATGTTGGGCATCTTCTACGCAGGACCTGGACTTGGCATTGTCTTATCCAGTCTGATCCTGCCTTTTTTTAATGATTGGGGCGTGAAAATATCTTGGGATCACTCTTGGCAGTTATCTTGGTATGCCTTGGGTATCTTGTGTTTGATTTTTACCTTCATACTCATTAAGCCCATTAAATCTATTCCGGCAATACCTCCTAAACCAAGTGGTGACTCTGGCACACCCCTGAAATCCTATGTCCCAGCATTGATGGGTTACTTTATGTTTGGCGTTGGTTATATTGGCTACATGACTTTTGTGGTGGCATTGCTCAAACAATTGGGATTGAACAACGCAACGCTCAATATCTTTTATGCCATTTTGGGATTTTCTGTCATGGCATCTTCCCGTTTATGGGCTCAGATGTTAGATCGTTTTAAGGGTGGCCAATCTTTGGCCATCTTGAACACCTTGCTAGGTATTGCTAGTTTGATTCCTGCATTGATTGCGATCTATGACGTGCCTTTGAGCAATCTGATTCTATTGAGTATCTTTGGCTCGGGTATTTTGTTCGGAGCCGTTTTTCTTTCAGCGGTTGCTTCTACCACCGCCTTTGTAAAACACAATATGCCAGCTTCTGATTGGGTTGGGGGAATCACAGCCTTCACCAGTATCTTTGCTGCTGGCCAAATCATCGGCCCAACCATCGCAGGTTGGATTTCTGATGGGCAGGGCGGTTTGGCGCGCGGCTTACTCTTCTCAGGATTGGCTTTGCTCCTGGGTGGTTTGATCGCAACAAGGCAGAAATCACTGATCAATTCCTCTGAAAAATAAGCCTTTTATCTCGTCAATGAGATAATCATGTTTATGACAGTTAGAACACGATTTGCACCAAGCCCAACGGGCTTTATTCACTTAGGTAACCTTCGAAGCGCTTTGTATCCGTGGGCTTTTGCTCGCAAGATGAAAGGCGACTTCATTTTGCGTATTGAAGATACCGATCAAGAACGCTCAAGCCAAGAGGCTGTTGATGTGATCATCGAAGGCATGAGTTGGTTGGGTCTTGATATCGATGAGGGCCCCATCTATCAAATGCAACGCATGGATCGTTACCGTGAAGTGATTGCGCAAATGCTCAAAGATGGTTTAGCTTACCCTTGTTACATGAGTGAGGAAGAGCTCAATGCCTTGCGTGAGCAGCAAATGGCTAACAAAGAAAAGCCACGTTACAACGGTTTTTGGCGACCAGAAGCTGGCAAGCAATTACCAACACCTCCTGCAGACGTGAAGCCAGTGATTCGATTTAAAAACCCAATCGGTGGCAGTGTTGTATGGGATGACGCAGTGAAGGGTCGTATTGAAATCAGCAATGATGAGTTGGATGATTTGGTGATCGCTCGTCCTGATGGCACGCCTACCTACAATTTCTGCGTGGTTGTTGATGACTTAGATATGAAGATCACTCACGTGATTCGTGGCGATGATCACGTCAATAACACCCCAAGGCAAATTAACATTCTTCAAGCGCTTGGTGGTTCATTGCCAATTTATGCTCATTTGCCAACTGTTCTAAATGACCAGGGCGAGAAAATGAGTAAGCGCAATGGCGCTATGAGCGTGCGTGATTACGAGCGTGATGGTTATATGCCTGAGGCCGTTCTTAACTACCTGGCGCGCCTTGGTTGGTCTCATGGTGATGCAGAGGTATTCACAAAAGAACAATTTGTTGAGTGGTTTAATTTAGACCATTTAGGTAAATCACCGGCTCAGCACAATCCTGAAAAATTACTGTGGTTGAACCATCAGTACATTCAGCAGGCTGATGCAGCTGATTTGGCCAAACGAGCATTGCCATTTGTAGAGAAATTAGGCATTAAAACTGACTCCGGTCCTGATTTTGTGGGTGTGGTCAATATCCTCAAGGATCGAGCCAATACCCTGATCGAGTTGGCCGAAGGTGCCAGGTTGTTCTATATGGACAGGCCCAATCATTCAGCTGCGGATCGACAAGCCAATATCCCTGAATCTATCCACCCAGTCATCAGCGATTTAATTGTTGAGCTGGAAGCAGGGGATGGTTCAAAGGCAGCCGTTTCTGGGGCTTTTAAAGCCGTTTTAGCCAAACATGGCCTAAAAATGCCAGCTTTGGCCATGCCAGTCCGTTATGCCATGTTTTCAACCACCCAAACTCCAGCCATTGATGCTGTTATCTCTTTGATTGGTATAGAAGAAACAAAACAGCGCTTGCAAAGCGGCATAAAAATAGGCTAGAATTACGGTCTTGATTGCTTGAGCTTACTTTTTTAAGATCATCTAATTAAGGGGCTATAGCTCAGCTGGGAGAGCGCTTGCATGGCATGCAAGAGGTCAGCGGTTCGATCCCGCTTAGCTCCACCAGTAGTTTTGATTGAAATGTAGTTAAGTAGTGAAATTGCAGTACCGTAAGTCCAGGGTCCCCATCGTCTAGAGGCCTAGGACACCACCCTTTCACGGTGGGTACCGGGGTTCGAATCCCCGTGGGGACGCCAAGTTTTTGGAGCGGTAGTTCAGTTGGTTAGAATACCGGCCTGTCACGCCGGGGGTCGCGGGTTCGAGTCCCGTCCGCTCCGCCAACAAAAAAGCCCTTGTTTTT
>JBDLUD010000030.1:0-16411 GCA_039805465.1 Pseudomonadota bacterium | reverse complement strand
CGCCATTCGGTCATCTGCATTTCTTGGATGGGGCAAATCAATGGCGATTGTGAACCAATGGCTTTCAATAAAGCTCGGGTAGTTTTTGCGTTTTCAACAATCCAGTGACGAAGCTGAGAGGCTTTCTCAATCGTATCGCGAGGCAAAACATGATTCAGTTGAGATTCGCGATCGTCGTCGCCCAAGGTGTTTGGAATTAAATAAAGGGTGCCTGGCATTTTCAATTGGTTTTTATTTATTTGGATGGGATAGAAAAGCCTGCATCACGCAAGAGTGTGCACACTGTTATCAAAGGCAAGCCAATCAAGGCGGTAGGATCATCACTGAGGACATGCTCTAAAAGACAAATGCCCAGACCTTCTGATTTGGCACTGCCGGCGCAATCGTAGGGTGTCTCAGCGAGAAGATAAGCTTCTAAAACAGCATCATCGAGTTCTCTGAATTTCACTTCGGTGATGACATTCATCGTTTTTGCTGCTCCGGCATGAGCCACGCAAACAGCTGTATGAAATTTTACGGTTTGGCCACGCAACTTTTGCAGTTGCATCATGGCATTTGCATGATTCCCTGGTTTGCCCATGGCAACACCATTCAAATCAACCACTTGATCTGAACCAATCACATAGGCCGACGGATTGGAGAGTGACACCGCCAATGCTTTGGCTTGAGCTAGGCGAACCGCCATCAATTCTGGGGTTTCATTTGGTAAGGGTGCTTCATCCACTTCTGGGGAGATGGTCTCAAATACCAAGCCTAGGCGACCCAACAATTCTTTCCTGTACTTGGAAGTGGAGGCCAATATCAATCTTTTGCTTTGGCTGACTAAATCATTGGATAAATTGCTTGGGTTCGGGGCGGCACTCATTTATGCTTTCGGTATGAATTCAAAAAATACGACACCCCACATTTTGCCGAATAATGCCAAAGATCTTCAATCCATCGATATGCGGTCTGGGCAGACTTACATCGGCCAGGGGGTGCTCGAACTATCTCACTTTCCAAGATTGTTACAGGAAATGACGGTTGAGGCTAATTTTCAGCCTTCAGGACTCCATTGGGAGATGAGCACCTGGTTTGAAGAGCGTTTAGGAACAATTCCTATGCAATACATGCACTTACGTTTGGCGCTTGATTTGCCACTGACCTGCCAAGCCTGTTTGCAGCCGTATATGGAATCTTTGGACTCAGACCGTGATTACATACTGTTTGAGACTGAAGAGGAGGCTGAAGCCTGGGATTTTGATGAGGAAAATCAAGATGCTGAGGATGCCCTGGTGTCCTCTGAGACCTTTAATCTATTGGAAGCCATTGAAGAAGAACTACTTCTGAACCTGCCTTTGATTGCCAAACACCCCATGGGGGAGTGCAAGCCAGAAGACCTGCAAAAAGTGACTAAAACCCTTAAATCGGGGTCAGAAGAGATCATTATCAAGAAGCCCAATCCATTTGCAATCTTAGAAAAGCTCAAGAAATAATGACTTTATGCTAGAATCTCGGATTCGTTTAGGAGTAAAAACATGGCTGTTCAACAGAATAAAAAATCACCGTCAAAGCGTGGCATGCACCGTGCACACGACTTCTTGTCTGCACCTTCATTGGCAGTTGAGCCAACGACTGGTGAAGCTCACTTACGTCACCACATTAGCCCAAATGGCTACTACCGTGGTCGTAAAGTTGTTAAGACTAAGAACGACTAATTCCCTCACAGGAAAAGATCAAGCGGCACTTCCAGTGGCCGCTTTTTTCTTAAAAAAACAATTTTCATGAGCGTCACGCTAGCAGTTGATGCGATGGGTGGAGACCACGGTCTAGTGGTCACAGTACCCGCCAGCACAGGCCTTCTGGCAGAGTTGCCAGATCTACATATAAGACTCATCGGTAACGCTGATTTAATCAATCAAGCGTTAGCCCAAGTTCCCTCTGAAATAACGAGCAGGATCACCGTCGTCCACGCTTCAGAAGTTGTCACGATGGATGATTCCATTGAGGTGGCTTTGCGCAAGAAAAAAGACTCATCGATGCGCGTGACTGCTGAGCAAGTCAAAGAAGGTCTTGCGCAAGCAGCCATCTCTGCTGGTAATACGGGCGCCTTGATGGCGATTTCTCGTTATGTTTTAAAAACCTTGGATGGTATTGACCGTCCAGCGATTGCTGCGGTCATGCCAAATCAATTGGGCCGAGGCACAATCGTTTTAGATTTGGGCGCCAATGCTGATTGTGAAGCGATTCACCTATTACAGTTTGCGCAGATGGCTGATGTGATGGCCAGAGCCGTGGACGGTATCACCAATCCTACGATTGGTCTTTTGAACATCGGCGAAGAAGTGATCAAAGGCAATCAGGTCGTCAAAGAGGCGGGTGAATTGTTGCGTCAAAGTGGTTTGAACTTCTACGGTAACGTAGAAGGCAACGACATATTCAAAGGCACCACCCACATTGTGGTGTGTGATGGTTTTGTTGGAAACGTGGCGTTAAAGACCAGCGAAGGTTTGGCTTACATGATTTCTGGATTGATCAAAGAAGAATTTAGTCGTAATTGGATCAGTCGTTTGATGGCTTTGGCAGCAATGCCAGTTTTGCTTCGTTTTAAAAAGCGCGTGGATCACCGTAATTACAATGGTGCTGTGCTTTTGGGTTTGCGTGGTTTGGTTCTCAAAAGTCATGGCTCCGCAGATAAAAAAGCGTTCACAACTGCTTTACGAAGAGCGTATGAAGGTGCTAAAAATAATATGGTTGGAAAAGTGGCTGATGCATTCATGGTGACGCATGCAGCAAACTCTGGCAATGAGACCGCGGCATAAGGATTCAGTTCAATGACTCAATTGACTCGACGATACGCAAAGATACTAGGCACAGGCAGTTATTTGCCAGCCAACAAAGTGACCAATGCTCAGATCACTGAAAGACTTGCTAAAGATGGTGTTGAAACCAGTGATGAGTGGATTTTTTCAAGAAGCGGTATCAGTGCGCGTCATTTTGCTGCCGCTAATGAGTTGACCAGTGACCTTGCTTTGGAAGCATCTAAAAAAGCGATTGAAGCAGCTGGCATCACAGCAAATGACATCGACTTAATTATTTTGGCGACC
This sequence comes from Pseudomonadota bacterium, assembly GCA_039805465.1. Taxonomy (GTDB): domain Bacteria; phylum Pseudomonadota; class Gammaproteobacteria; order Burkholderiales; family Burkholderiaceae; genus Polynucleobacter. The sequence goes on along the minus strand of JBDLUD010000030.1, from coordinate 13,325 downwards.
TCAACACCCGATAACTTGGGTGGGTTTCCAAGCACGGCTTGCGTGCTCCAAGATAAATTAGGTATCACGAATCAATGTGCAGCGTTTGACGTTCAAGCTGTTTGCTCAGGCTTTGCATACTCGTTGGCAGTGGCTGATAGTTTTATTCGCAGCGGCATGCATCAAAAAGTATTGATCGTGGGTGCTGAAACATTCTCCAGAATTTTAGATTTCAAAGATCGCGGTACTTGCGTGCTCTTCGGTGATGGTGCCGGAGCAGTGGTGGTTGGTGCGAGTGATGAGCCGGGTATTTTGGCTGCTGCCATGCATGCGGATGGCAGTCATCGTGACATCTTGTGTGTGCCAGGAAGAACTGAGCATGGCGCCTTGGAAGGCTCCGCCTTTTTGAAAATGGATGGTCAAGCAGTATTTAAATTGGCTGTGAAAGTTTTAGAGCAAGTGGCTCAAGAAGTTTTAACAGCCGCAAAATTAACGCCTGCGGACATTGATTGGTTGATTCCTCACCAAGCCAACATTCGCATCATGGAAGGCACTGCTAAAAAACTAGGCATTGCTTTAGACCATGTGGTCGTGACCGTTCAAGATCACGGCAACACATCAGCCGCATCGATTCCTTTGGCGCTTGACACAGCAATTCGTGCTGGTCAAATCAAGCGCGGACAACATCTATTGATGGAAGGCGTGGGTGGTGGTTTCACCTGGGCTGCTGCGGTCGTTAAGTATTGATGTTGACAACGTTAAATAAAAATTAAGCAAAAAATTAAATAAGCTCAATCACTTAAAAAAATCACAGGAATTTTCATGAAATTTGCATTTGTATTTCCAGGTCAAGGTTCTCAAGCAGTCGGCATGCTGAATGCTTGGGGTGATAACGCTGAAGTCAAAAGAACTTTGGCTGAAGCTTCAGAAGCTTTGGGTGAAGACATTGCCAAATTAATTGCAGAAGGTCCTGCGGAAGCTCTTTCTTTGACCACCAATACCCAGCCTGTGATGTTGACTGCAGGTGTTGCTTGTTATCGCGCTTGGATTGCAGCGGGTGGTCCTGCTGCATCAGTGATGGCGGGTCATAGCTTGGGTGAGTATGGTGCTTTGGTTGCTTCAGGTGTGATTGACTTCAAAGACGCTGTGCCGATGGTGAGATTCCGCGCGCAAGCGATGCAAGATGCTGTGCCTGTTGGCACGGGTGGCATGGCCGCTATTTTAGGTTTAGATGATGATGCGGTTCGCAAAGCCTGTGCTGATGCACAGTCAGCCACTGGTGAAGTGGTTGAAGCTGTGAACTACAACGCGCCAGCGCAGGTCGTGATCGCTGGTTCAAAAGCGGGCGTGGAAAAAGCTTGTGAGCTTTCTAAAGAGGCGGGCGCAAAACGTGCGCTACCTTTGCCTGTGTCTGCACCCTTTCATTCATCATTGCTGAAGCCTGCTTCTCAAAAATTAGAAACATATTTGGCTGATAAAACATTTCAAGTTCCAAGCATTGATGTGATCAATAACGTCGATGTGAGCGTATTAAAAGATCCAGCAGCGATTAAGAATGCCTTGGTCAGACAAGCAGCATCACCAGTTCGTTGGGTTGAGACGGTTCAGGCGATTGCAGCACTTGGTATCACTCATGTGGTTGAGTGTGGTCCTGGAAAAGTATTGACAGGCATGACCAAACGCATCAATGGAGATTTAAATGGTTTGGCTGTTTATGATCCTGCCACCATGGCTGAAGTGATGGCTGTCATCAAAGCGTAAAGATTAACGATTAAAAAATGAACAATCAGAGTTGTCTATCTGATCAAGCAGTGAAATTAGTTTGGGAGAAATTGTGAGTACATTAACTGGACAAATTGCCTTAGTTACTGGGGCATCTCGCGGGATTGGCCGTGCTATTGCGATGGAATTGGCAAAGCAGGGTGCTGTTGTGATTGGTACTGCAACAAGTGAATCAGGTGCAAAAGACATTGATGCAGCATTAAAGCCAAGCGGCGGTGCTGGAGTAGTTCTGAATGTGAATGATGCCCCTGCTTGTGAAGCTTTGATCGATAGTATTGTTAAAGAGCGTGGCGCTCTGAATATTTTGGTGAATAACGCTGGTATCACCCAAGATAATTTGGCGATGCGCATGAAAGATGAAGAATGGTCATCAGTGATTGATACCAATTTGAGCGCTGTTTTCCGCTTGGCCAGAGGTGTTTTACGCCCAATGATGAAGGCCAAAGGCGGTCGTATTATCAATATCACCTCTGTGGTGGGTAGCAGCGGTAACCCAGGTCAGGCCAATTATGCGGCTGCAAAAGCAGGTGTGGCTGGTATGAGTCGTGCTTTGGCCCGAGAAATCGGTAGCCGTAACATCACAGTTAACTGTGTGGCGCCAGGTTTTATCGATACAGATATGACCAAAGCCCTCTCAGAAGACCAACAAAATTCACTAAAAGCGAATATTCCCCTCCAACGCCTTGGAACACCCGAAGATATTGCCCATGCGGTAGCATTTTTAGCGTCTCCAGGGGCTGGATACATCACGGGAACGACACTTCATGTGAATGGCGGACTTTATTTGAGCTAATTTGGTCAAATAAGCTGATAAAATCTCTTTTCAATATTTTTACAACAACCCTTGGGGGATTAAATGGATAACATCGAACAACGCGTTAAGAAAATCGTAGCCGAGCAATTAGGCAAAGACGAAGCAGAAATCAAGAATGAATCTTCTTTCGTTAATGACTTGGGCGCAGATTCTCTCGACACAGTTGAATTGGTAATGGCATTGGAAGATGAATTCGGCATCGAAATTCCTGATGAAGAAGCTGAAAAAATCACGACTGTGCAATTGGCAATCGATTTCGCCAAGTCCAAGCAGGGCTAATTAGCTGTGAGCCAGATCAAAGGGCAACGCCGGGTAGTTGTTACCGGACTAGGCTTGGTTTCACCGGTGGGTAATACCGTTGGTGATGCCTGGGAAAATTTATTGGCGGGGCGATCTGGTATTGCCACCATCACTAAGTTTGATCACTCTGGCTTAAGCGTGCATTTCGGCGGCGAAGTAAAGGGCTTCAATATTGAAGACTATATTTCTGCTAAAGAAGCTCGCCATATGGATACATTCATCCATTATGGAATTGCTGCTGGAACGCAAGCCTTTAAAGACTCTGGTTTAGAAGTTACAGAAGCCAATTCCGAAAGAATTGGTGTTTTGGTGGGTTCGGGCATTGGTGGTTTGCCAATGATTGAAGAAACCCACACCGAGTACACCACGCGTGGTGCTCGCCGTATTTCACCGTTTTTTGTGCCAGGCTCAATCATCAATATGATTTCAGGCCACTTGAGCATCAATTTGAATCTCAAAGGTCCTAACGTTGCTGCTGTGACTGCCTGTACAACAGGTTTGCACAGCATTGGCTTAGCGGCTCGTTTGATTCAGTATGGTGATGCGGACGTCATGATTGCGGGCGGCGCTGAATCCACAATTTCTCCTTTGGGAGTGGGTGGTTTTGCTGCAGCAAGAGCGCTATCAACAAGAAATGATGATCCAGCGACTGCTTCTCGTCCTTGGGACAAAGACCGTGACGGTTTTGTTCTAGGTGAGGGATCTGGCGTGATGATCCTCGAAGAATATGAACATGCCAAAGCTCGCGGCGCAAAGATTTATGCTGAGTTAGCTGGTTTTGGTATGAGTGGTGACGCTTATCACATGACTGCTCCAAACATGGACGGTCCTCGTCGTTGCATGGTCAATGCATTGAAAGATGCTGGAGTGAATCCTGATCAAGTGAACTATGTGAACGCCCACGGCACTTCAACGCCATTAGGCGACAAAAACGAGACTGATGCCTTGAAGGCAGCTTTGGGTGATGCCTCGAAGAAAGTGGTCGTGAACTCAACCAAATCAATGACTGGTCACTTATTGGGTGGCGCAGGTGGTTTGGAGTCTGTGTTCACAGTTTTGGCTTTGCATCATCAAAAATCTCCGCCAACCATCAATATCTTCAATCAAGATCCAGAGTGCGATTTGGACTACTGTGCCAATACCGCTAGAGATATGAAGATCGATGTGGCTGTTAAAAACAACTTTGGTTTTGGTGGCACAAACGGCACGATCGTGTTCCGCCGTATTTAAATCATTTGATCAATATTCAGCTTGGCTGGGTTATGCATCACATAAAGCCTCTAGATGATTTCGGAGGCTTTTTTGTATTAAGATCGTTGAAAATAAACTAAAAATACTCATATAAAACCTCATTAATAACCATGCTCAGATAGTATTTAAAGGCTTTCCTGCAAATACTTCCTGAATGCTCTAAAGTATCAACACCATGAAAAAAATCCTTTCTGCTTTAACCCTGTTTGCGGCAACAAGTTCTTTGCTTGTTTTGCCAGCTTATGCTCAAAGTAATGCTGCTGGTAAAGCGGCCCCAGTGGCCAGCACAACCAGTGCGCCAGCACCTGCCAGCGCTGTTCGTACTTACCCAGATTTTGTTGATTTGGTTGAAAAAGCCAATCCTGCTGTGGTCAATATTCGTACAACTGAAAAGGTCAATGTTCGTTCTGCCTCAGGTATTCCTGGAATGCCAGGTTTGGATGAGGAGCAGGCTGAGTTTTTCCGCCGCTTTTTTGGCGTTCCTTTGCCAACACCCAAGCAGCAAGGCCCCAACAATCGCAAACCTCAGCAAGAAGAACAAAACCGTGGTGTTGGCTCAGGCTTCATCATTGAAAGCAATGGTTTCATTTTGACCAATGCTCACGTGATTGAGGGTGCAACAACAATTTATGTCACATTGACCGATAAGCGCGAATTCAAAGCCAAACTGATTGGTGCTGATAAGCGCACCGATGTGGCTTTGGTAAAAATTGAAGCTGCTGGCTTGCCACGTTTAACCATCGGCGACTCTTCAAAAGTGCGTGTTGGTGAATGGGTGTTAGCAATCGGTTCACCGTTTGGTTTAGAAAACACAGTCACCGCAGGCATTGTGTCTGCCAAGAGTCGTGACACAGGTGATTACTTGCCGTTCATTCAAACCGATGTGGCTGTGAATCCTGGTAACTCTGGTGGTCCGCTGTTGAATACGCGTGGTGAAGTCGTGGGCATTAATTCACAGATCTTTTCACGTTCTGGTGGATACATGGGCATCTCTTTTGCGATTCCAATGGATGAAGCGATGCGCGTTTCTAACCAGTTAAAGTCCAGCGGCAAAGTCAGTCGTGGTCGTATCGGTGTTGCTATTGCAGAAGTCAGTAAAGAAGTCGCAGAGAGCTTGGGCTTACCGAAGGCACGCGGTGCTTTGATTCGCAACATCGAAGCTGGAGCGCCAGCTGATAAGGCAGGGCTTGAGCCAGGTGATGTTATTTTGAGTTTCGGTGATAAGCCAATTGATAAATCATCTGACTTACCTAGAATTGTTGGTGACACCAAACCGGGCACCTCTTCATCAATCATGGTCTGGCGCAAGGGCGCTCAAAAAGAATTCAATATCACCGTGGCTGATTTAGAGCCTACTCCAAAGGCCGCCGCTAAAAAAGCAGAGCCAGAAGAAGCGGCTTCGACCAAGAATGCATTTGGGGTAGCTGTGATTGATTTGTCTGAAGCCAAGAAAAAAGAGTTATCACTCAAAGCTGGTGTTGAAATCACTGCGATGGCTGAAGATGGTGTCTTATCAAAAGCGGGCGCAAGAGTGGGTGATGTGATTGTGCGTTTAAGTGATGTCGACATCATTGCTGCCAAGCAATTTGAGATTGCCATGAAGGCAGTGGCAAAAAATAATAAATCAGTGGCTGTGTTTATTCGCAGAGGCGATAGCACCTTGGTGATTCCAGTAAAACCACTCACTAAGTGATTGTTCTAGCCAGGATTTTGGGAAATAACCCCATTCCTGGCTTTTGTTTTTTAGAAATGGGGCTTGCCCCCTCGTTCCGTCTACAATAGAGGTCAGAGGCGTCTTATTGCAGTGCAATATGGTGTTGCATTGCGGCAAGCCGTTTTAAGGAATCCATGGACCATATACGTAACTTTTCTATCATTGCCCATATCGACCACGGAAAGTCGACCCTAGCAGACCGAATTATTCAGCTATGTGGTGGTCTTTCAGATCGCGAAATGGAAGCTCAAGTCCTTGATTCTATGGACATTGAGAAAGAGCGTGGCATCACAATCAAAGCCCAAACTGCAGCTTTGAGCTACAAAGCCCGCGACGGCAAAATTTATAACCTCAACTTGATTGATACCCCAGGACACGTCGACTTCTCCTATGAAGTCAGCCGATCATTGTCTGCTTGTGAGGGTGCTTTACTGGTAGTAGATGCCAGTCAAGGTGTTGAGGCTCAAACAGTGGCCAACTGTTACACAGCCATTGAATTGGGTGTGGAAGTTGTGCCGGTTTTAAACAAAATTGACTTACCTCAGGCCGATCCTGATCGCGCCAAGCAAGAAATCGAAGATGTGATTGGTATCGATGCCACCGACGCTGTGTCGTGTTCAGCAAAAACTGGTTTAGGCGTTCAAGATGTTCTTGAAGATTTAATTAAAAAAGTACCACCACCCAAAGGTGATCCAAGCGCGCCTTTGCAAGCCTTGATTGTTGACTCGTGGTTTGATAACTACGTGGGGGTGGTGATGTTGGTGCGTGTGATCAACGGCACACTCAAACCAAAAGACAAAGTTTTATTGATGGCTTCAGGTACGCAACATTTGGTTGAGCACGTTGGAGTCTTCACACCTAAGTCGGTTGATCGCCCAGACTTATCCGCTGGACAAGTGGGTTTCATCATTGCTGGTATCAAAGAGCTCAAAGCTGCCAAGGTGGGTGACACGGTCACTCACGCACCAGGTCAACAAAACAGAACGCCAGCATCTGCTCCATTGCCAGGTTTTAAGGAAGTTCAACCTCAGGTGTTCGCAGGTTTATATCCAGTCGAATCAAATCAATACGATGCCTTGCGTGAATCTTTAGAAAAGCTCAAGTTAAACGATGCGGCTTTAATGTATGAGCCGGAGGTGTCTCAAGCTCTTGGCTTTGGATTCCGTTGCGGCTTCTTGGGTTTGTTGCACATGGAGATTGTGCAAGAGCGTTTAGAGCGTGAATTCAATATGGAACTCATCACCACTGCTCCAACCGTGGTGTACGAAGTAGACCTCAAAGATGGTTCAAAGATTGTGGTGGATAACCCATCAAAAATGCCAGACCCAAGTCGCATTGAAGTGATCATGGAACCAATCGTGGTCGTGAACTTATTCATGCCGCAAGAGTATGTTGGTGCAGTGATCACCTTGTGTACAGGTAAGCGCGGTATCCAGATGGACATGCAGTATGTCGGTCGTCAAGTGAAGCTGACTTATGAGATGCCGATGGCTGAAATCGTGCTCGATTTCTTTGATCGCTTGAAGTCGATTTCTCGTGGTTACGCATCAATGGACTATGAGTTCAAAGAATACCGTGCATCTGATGTGGTCAAAGTCGATATTTTGATCAACAGTGAAAAAGTAGACGCTCTATCGATCATTGTTCATAGAAGTAACAGTCAATACCGTGGTCGTGAAGTCGTGGCCAAGATGCGCGAGATCATTCCACGTCAGATGTTTGATGTAGCGATTCAGGCAGCGATTGGCAGTGGCATCATTGCCCGCGAAAACGTGAAGGCCTTACGTAAAAACGTGTTGGCCAAGTGTTACGGTGGTGACATCACCCGTAAAAAGAAGCTATTAGAGAAGCAAAAAGAAGGTAAGCGCCGCATGAAGCAGGTGGGCAGTGTGGAAATTCCACAAGAAGCTTTCTTGGCTATCTTGCAAGTGGAGGACAAGTAATGAACTTTGCTTTGATACTTTTGATCTTGTCTCTGGTGACGGGTGTTGCTTGGGTTGCCGATAAGTTGGTGTTTGCTCCTCAAAGAAAAGCGGCAGGCATTGATCGCATGCCTTTGTGGTTGGAGTACACGGCCAGCTTTTTCCCTGTGATTTTTGCGGTTTTCTTTTTGCGCTCATTCTTATTCGAGCCTTTCAAGATTCCATCAGGCTCCATGATTCCTACTTTGATGATTGGTGATTTTATTTTGGTCAATAAATTCACTTATGGTGTTCGTTTGCCAGTCATCAATAAAAAAGTGATTGAGATGAATTCGCCAGAGCGCGGTGATGTAGCAGTCTTTCGCTTTCCCAAAGATGAGTCAGTTGATTACATCAAGCGTGTGATTGGTTTGCCTGGTGATGTGATTTCTTATCAAGGCAAGCGCCTGACCATCAATGGCCAAGAGTTTCAATCTGTAGCAAAACCAGATTACTTGGATCCTGAAGGCATGACCTATGCCAAATTCTTCACGGAGACCTTCCCTAAAGAGTTTGGCGGACATTCTTATAACGTTTTAAATCATCCTGAGCGTCCTCCTGGAGTTTTTGTGCAAGATCGTTTCCCCTATGCAGAAAACTGCACTTACACCATGACTGGTGTGACTTGCACGGTGCCAAAAGGGCATTACTTTGTGATGGGTGACAACCGAGACAATTCAGCAGACTCGCGCTTTTGGGGTTTTGTGCCTGAAAATAATTTAGTTGGGAAAGCCTTCTTTGTTTGGATGAACTTGGGCGACCTTAAACGCATTGGGCGTTTTGAGTGAGCAAGGGGGCTAAGAGCGATATGACACCTCGCGCACCTCTTGATATCAAACTCTTGCAGGAGCGTTTGGGTTATACGTTTCAAAAGCCTGATTTATTGATGCAGGCTTTAACGCATCGCAGTCACAGTAAGAAGAACAATGAGCGCTTGGAGTTTTTAGGCGATTCAGTTTTGAACTGCACCGTCGCCGAAATGCTTTATGAGCGTTACAGCGATTTGGATGAGGGTGACTTATCCAGAGTGCGCGCTAATTTGGTCAAGCAACAAGCTTTGTATGAAATCGCTCAAGCATTGCAACTCTCCGACTGTTTGCGTTTGGGTGAGGGTGAGCTCAAGAGTGGTGGCTTTAAGCGACCATCGATTCTGGCCGATAGCTTTGAAGCGATTGTGGGCGCTATCTTTTTAGATTCTGGTTTTGAGGCCTCTAAAAAAGTATTGCGAAAATGGTATTCGCAAATTCTGGAGCATGTTGATCCAAGAACTTTGGGTAAAGATGATAAGACTCTCTTACAAGAATACCTTCAAGGACATCAGTTACCCCTGCCTATCTACACAGTCGTTGCAACCACGGGTGTGGCCCATAACCAACAATTTGAAGTTGAGTGCTCCATCCCAAGCTTAAAGGTAACGCTCAATGGTAAAGGCGCATCACGCAGAGCTGCTGAGCAAGCGGCTGCCAAATTATCTTTAGACGCTGCACAAAAGATTGTTTCTCAATCTGGCAGAAAGCCTAAAAAAACCAAAGCAACAAAAAAGAAAGCATCTTTAGTCACGGCTAAAGATCCTACTGATGACCAACTCAATTTGAAGTTGAAGTCAGAGTAAAGCAATCACTCAAGGAATAGTCGATGTCATTTCGATGTGGAACCGTAGCACTCGTAGGACGACCGAACGTGGGCAAGTCAACTTTGCTCAATGCATTGGTTGGTCAAAAAGTCAGTATCACCTCCCGCAAAGCTCAAACAACTCGCCACCGTATTTTGGGTGTTAACACCACTGAGACAGCGCAATTTGTTTTGGTCGATACACCAGGGTTCCAAACAAAATATAACAATGCCATGAACAAAGTCATGAACCGCACGGTGAAAACCACCATGGCGGATGTGGACGTGATTCTTTTTGTGGTTGAGTCGGGTTACTGGAGTAAAGCCGATGAGCAAGTGCTTGAGATATTGCCAAAAAATATCCCAGTGGTTTTATTAGCTAACAAGCTTGATGTATTTGCTTCAAGAGCAGATGCCCCAGAAGATCGCGATCAAAAACTATTTACCTTCATGCGTGAGATGAGCGAGAAGTTTGAGTTTTCAGAAATTATCCCGATGACAGCTAAAAATACCGATGATGTGAAGCGCTTGTTGGGATTCTTAGAGCCATATTTGCCTGAGCAAGAGGCAATTTACGAGCCAGACATGTTGACTGATCGCAGTGAGAAGTTTTTGGCTGCTGAGATTTTGAGAGAAAAAGTATTTCGTCATACCGGCGATGAGTTGCCATATGCCAGCGCAGTGATCATTGACCAATTCAAGATGGATGGCACGATGCGCCGCATTGCTGCGACTATTTTGGTGGACCGCGATAGTCACAAAGCCATGGTGATTGGTGAGAAAGGCGCAAAACTCAAGCGCATATCCACTGAGGCTCGCCAAGACATGGAAAAGCTGTTTGACGGCAAGGTATTTTTAGAGACTTGGGTCAAGGTCAAGAGTGGTTGGGCAGATGATCGCGTCATTCTGCGCGAGCAGGGCATAGAGTAATCCACGATCATGTCGACTCGTGTCAACGATGAACCTGCCTTTGTACTGCACAGTATTCCGTACAAGGAAACTAGCTTAATTCTTGATGTCTTCACGCGCTCGTATGGGCGCATGGCTTTGATTGCCAAGGGCGCTAAGCGCCCACATTCTGTCTTACGCCCAGTCTTGCAGCGCTTTCAACCTTTGGCTGTCTCTTGGAGCGGTAAGAGTGAGCTGCGCACCATGACCAAAGCAGAGTGGTTGGGTGGTGTACCCCCATTGGTAGGCGATGCTTTGTTGTGCGGCTTTTACCTCAATGAACTCTTGGTCAAATTCATTGCCAGAGAAGACTCTTATGAAGACTTGTACGAGGAGTACGCCAAAACAGTTCACTTGCTTGGGCAAGATCCCAAAGAACTAGAACCAATATTGCGACCCTTTGAACTCAGTTTATTAAAAGAGGCTGGTTTTGCCGCAGCCTTGAACTTTTGTATCGACACTCAAACCACTCCTGAAGAAGATGAGCACTATGTTTATCAGCCAGAAAGAGGTATTCGCAAGCTTCAAGCGGATGATCCGGGTCATTGGCCTGTGATGACAGGTAAACACCTGCTTTGTATGAATGACAAAAACTATCAAGATCCAGAGACCTTGATTCAAAGCAAGGCGCTCACACGATTCTTGTTGGGTCTGCATTTGCCTGATCAATCCATGATGACTCGTCAGATTTTGATTGATTTGAAAAAGATCTGAATAACACCATGGTCATTAAATAGGCATAATTCATAACATGTCACAAAAACCTAAAAACATCATTGATCTAGGTATCAACATTGACCACGTTGCCACGCTCAGAAATGCACGAGGCACGCACTACCCAGATCCTCTGAAAGCTGCTCAATTAGCAGAAGAGTATGGTGCTGATTTGATCACTTTGCATTTAAGAGAAGATCGTCGTCACATCAAAGATGCTGATTTGATCGCGATGCGCCCATTGATCAAAACTCGCATGAATTTAGAGTGCGCTGTCACACCTGAAATGATCGAGATTGCTTGTCAGGTGAAACCGCACGATGTTTGTTTGGTCCCAGAAAAACGCCAAGAGGTCACAACTGAAGGCGGCTTAGATGTCATTGGTAACTTTGACAACATTAAAAATTCCACTCAACGTTTATTGCAAGCTGGTATCACGGTTTCGATCTTCATTGATCCTGATGAGCAGCAAATCACCAAGGCCAAAGAAGCTGGCGCCACAGTGATTGAATTACACACTGGTAAATATGCTGACACAGCAGGAGCTGAGCAAGCCAAAGAACTGGAGCGCATTAAAACGGCAGCCAAGTTCGGTCATTCAATTGGTTTAAAGGTAAATGCAGGACATGGTTTGCACGAAGGTAATGTTGAAGCAATTGCAGAAATATTGGAAATTGCAGAATTGAACATTGGGCACGCGATTGTTGCTGAAGCTGTTTTTAAAGGTTGGAAGGCTGCGATTCAAGACATGAGAAATCTCATGCTCAATTCCCGTCAGCGCGCCATGAATCAGAAGCATTGATCACAGATTAATTAACTACATCCATCATGATTGCAGGCATTGGTACTGACCTATTAAAGATTGATCGCCTTAAAGCGGCTTATCAGCGTACCAATGGTCGTTTGGCAGAGCGCATACTTGGGCCTGATGAAATACAGGTCTTTAAAACACGCTTAGCTCGCAATGAGTCAAGAGGCATGGCTTACTTAGCAACGCGTTTTGCCGCCAAAGAGGCTTTCTCTAAAGCCATTGGTTTGGGGATGCGCAGTCCGATGTCTTGGCGTGCCATGCAAACCCTCAATGATCCGAGTGGTAAGCCGATCATCAAATGCTCTGGTCAGTTGCAGGCATTCATGGAAGAGAAGTTCTACACCGCTCAAGTCAGCATCACCGATGAAGTCGATATGGCCATGGCCTTTGTGATCGTGATTTATGGCACGCCTGTAGTGACTGGTGTGACTGATCCAAAAGATCTGATGGGCTCATGATCAGAAGATAAGAAAATAAAACAAACCAATTAAACAAAAAAACAAACAAACCAATTAAACAAATCATTCATTCATTTAAAACCACATGAGCAAATTAAATTCATTCAATGCAGGCCCCATCGTTCTTGATGTACTTGGTAAAACTTTGGATAAAGAAGATATTCGCCGCATTGCTCACCCTAAAACTGGTGGTGTGATTTTATTTGGACGAAATTTTCAAGACAGAACTCAGTTAATTGCTTTAACTAAAGCCATCAAGGCGATTCGCAGTGATGTGATGATCAGCATTGATCATGAGGGTGGACGTGTGCAACGTTGCAGATCCGATGGTTTCACGCATTTGCCGGCCATGAAAAAATTGGGTGATATTTGGGGCAACCTTGGTAAGAAGGCAACAGCTGAGCACGCATTAAAAGCCATGGAAGCCGCAACAGCCGTTGGCTATGTACTTGCGTCTGAGTTGAGAGCTTGTGGCGTGGATTTTAGTTTCACGCCCGTCTTGGATTTGGACTTTGGACGCAGCGGTGTGATTGGTGATCGGTCTTTTCATCGTGACCCACAAATCACAGCCACCCTTGCCAAGAGTCTCAATCATGGCTTGCAATTAGCGGGCATGGCCAACTGCGGTAAACATTTTCCAGGACATGGTTTTGCAGAGGCAGATTCTCATGTGGCCATTCCTGTGGATGAGCGCTCTTTGAAACAAATCATGAGTGATGATGCAAAACCTTATGAATATTTAGGTCTTGGTTTGGCATCAGTGATGCCAGCTCATGTGATCTATCCAAAGGTTGATAAAAATCCAGCAGGCTTTTCTAAGATCTGGTTACAAGATATCTTAAGAAAACAGCTGAAGTTCACAGGCGTGATTTTCAGTGATGACCTATCAATGGAAGGTGCGTCAGTGGCTGGAAGCGTGGTCAAAGGCGCTAAGTTGGCGCTCCAAGCAGGATGTGATCAAGTCTTGATTTGTAATCGCCCA
>JBDLUD010000029.1:0-16653 GCA_039805465.1 Pseudomonadota bacterium | reverse complement strand
ATTGCCAATACTGCCGCTAGAGCTAAGCCCTTTGGCTGTATAGCTTTGCGCCATTTCTTGTTATTCATAAACTCTCTCCTTAACGAACTTCTATAACTTTTAATCAAAAAAAACCGCACTTATTACCGTTAAAATACTGCTTTCTCGAGATTTTTGATCTAGGAACTTTCCCGATTAGTAAAATCCCTAATAAAATCTCGAGATATTCTTAAGAATTCTGTAAGATTCCGTCCTTATCGCGATGCGCCCCAGTAATGAACTTTGGCTTAAATGCCATCACCCATGCTGGCACCAAAAGTACCGCGGCCACAGCATTCAAGGCCAACATCACAGTTAAGAGAAGCGCTGCATCTGATTGGAAGCGTAAATCTGAGAAGATCACCCACATGATCACACCCGCAATCAAAGTTGCCGCTGTAAAGCCTACCGCCAAACCAGTTGTACTTAATGCGCGCAACACTGATTCACGTAAATCTTGTGTGGCTTCATACTCTTCACGTATGCGATCCATGATGTAAACAGCGTAGTCAATACCAACCCCGACCCCGACTGCAATCACAGGAATGGTGTTCACACTGATACCAATGTTCATAAAGCCCATGTAACCGTAGGTCAAGATCGTTGCATACAACATCGGCAACACCATCAACCAACCAGCGTGAAGTGACTCGTAATAAATCATCACAAAGATAAAGGCCATGATCATCACCACCGGTGTGATGATCATCGTGTCGATATAGTTCTCTTCGTCAATCGCAGCGCTCACACCAATGATGCCGCCACCTAACAAGAGCTCAAAGTTTTCAACCGTACCATTGATTTCTTTCACCAACTGCTTTGAGTTAGAAACAATTCGCTCAAGCGTTGTTGCTTGGTGATCTTTGTAGAAGAATGTCAAAACAGCATCTGTACCTTGTGGGTTCATGAACTCTTTCATGGCCCCTGGAATTGGGCTAGAGAGTTCATACGCTGACATCAAACCTGCTACCTCAAGCTGCGTATCAGGAATTTGTGCCCAACGTGGATCACCACTGTGCGTCAACATATTCACTTGACGGATCAATCCTGGGATCGCTTTGTAACCACCCAACTCAGGATCTTTCACCATCATCTTGTCACCAAATCGCTCCATGGCGTGAACAACTTCTGGTCGTGAAATACCGCTTTCATCTTTGGTTCGAGCAACCACAAATAATTCTTCAGATCCAGGAAAGCTCTCGTTAATAGCTTTAGCAGAAATGTTGTAATCGTGAGTACGATTCAAAATCGGAGAACCTGGCTCAGACTCACCAAACTTCACTTGAGCCACAAAGAAAGAAGCCACGATCACAGCAAGAGCTGTACCGATCAAACCAACCTTCACGCTCAAAGGATTCACCAAAACTTTAGCGAAGTTATATAAAACAGTGGTTGTACCTGAACGATTATTTTGAGTCTTCTTAGGCGCTGGCAAAATTGTCAAGAACAATGGCACCATGAAATGCACTGTGAAAATCACAGAGAAACCCCAGAAGCCAGCGTAGTAACCCAACTTAATATTGATAGGTGCAGCACCTAAAGCAATTACAAAAATACCAATCGCATCAATAGTGATTGCCAAAGAACCTGGTCTGAACAAAGCATCCAAAGAGTTACGAGCGGCCTTTTTACCATCTTTGGTGATTTCCAATTCATAGTAATAACGCTCAACCAATTGAACACCATGAGAAGTTGCGCGAGCTGCAATCAAAAATGGAATCGTCATTGAAAGTGGGTCTAAGGTGTAACCCAAAATCGTCATGAAACCTAAACCCCAAGCAGACGATAAACAAATACCCAACAAAGGTAATGCCACGCCGTAGAAGCGACGGAAATAAACAACCAACAAACCAAAAATCAAAGCGGCTGTGTAAAGCAAAATCTGCAAAATTTGATTGAGGTATGTGTATACCCAACCTGTTAGTACTGGTAGACCTGTCGCATGAATCAATGCGTGATCTGTTGCATATTTAGCGCGCAACTCAGTTAACTCAGCAAACGTTTTTTGATAATCAATCTCACCGCCTTCATTCATCTGACCTTTGATGATGGCTGACTTCAAGTCTGGCGACACCATGAATCCATAAACCCTTGGATTGGCCATGACATCACGTCTCATTTGATCCAATTCAGCTTGAGTTAGTTTTTCAGCTGCCGGATCAAAATACAAAGCAGATTTAATGCTGCCTGTTTCATCTAAAGTTACTTTACGAGTTAGACGATGCGTCAAACTGCTGACCAAGTTATGGTTAACACCTGACAAGCTATCAACACCTTGAGTTAAGTTTTCAATTAACTGCAAAGTGTCATTGGTAAAAATATCGCCTTCTTTAACTTGCACACTAACAACAACCGCACTTGCTCCACCAAAGTCATCTTTGATTTCATTGTGCAATTGAATAAAAGGGTGGCTTTGTGGCAATAGATCTTCAAAGTCTGTGCCCATGCGCACGTTAGGTAGCAAAGAAGCAAAACCTAAGCTGATGGCAAAAATGACTCCAAGAACAATCTTAGGGTTTTCAAATAGCCACTCTTCACCAACGTGAAGGATACGAGTTAGTTTCTTTTTCACTTTTTATTCCTAGTTCTTAGCTGTTACAACTTTCCATGCGCCGTTACCACCAGCCACAAGGAAACGACCTTGACCAATTGTCGCCACACCTTTGAGATAAGGCGCCCCAAAATTCTCAAGCTTCACAGGTGTCCACTGCGTACCGTTAAAGCTCAACACAGTTCCACCTAGACCAACGCTGTAAACTTTGCCATCAACGTTCACCAAACCAAACTGTGACAATCCTGTTGTGTTTTTAGTTGCCGTCCAAGTTGCACCACCATCTTTGGTGTGCATGATGATTCCAGTCAAGCTTGTGACAAAGCCCACTTGTGGTGAGGTGAAGAGAGCTGTGTATGGGTAGAACTCAGGGCCAATCGAAGACGTTGTCCAAGTTTTACCGCCATCAGAACTCTTTTTAAATATTCCGTATTCACCAGCAACAACTGCATTTTGAGCATCAATGAATTGAATCGAATTGAACATTGCGTCTTCATTGTTGGTATTCACGCTCCATGAGCCGCCACGATTGGTACTGTGCGCAATACTTGAATTGCTACCAACGAACCAATATGTATTTGCTGGGCCACAAGTGAGGCCAAGAGGTCGAATTGATTCAGGTGTAGGCTTGGATGCCCATGACTGACCATTGTCAGTTGAAGTCCAAACTTTCTTATAGAAGTCGAGAGCCACAAAGCTACCATCAGAGCAAGTCGCTACGTCAATCAAAGAAACAATACCTTTGAGATCAACTCTTGTTGGCTTGCTACCATCATGAGGAATCACTGCAACCACGTTCTTACCAACAATCACGGCTACTTTTTGATTGGAAGCCACGCCTTGAAATTGGTCAACGCGTGTTGTTACCGTATCTGGTGTTACAGACACTGCGGTAGACTCAGATTTACCGCAAGCTGTTAGCATCAAACTAACAGCTAAAAGTACGCCTGCACTCTTAAAATATTTAAAGTTCATAAAAATTCCGACTAAGTAATGTAATCTCGAGATTATTTTTCTCTTGAATCAACTTCTGGGCAATGAGTACATACCCTAAGAATCATCTAAAATATTTTTTAAATCAAGTATTAACTGTTTGTTTATTATGGAAATTCTCATAAAACGTGTTTTACGAGATTTTTACTAAATTACCGGTACTTTTCTTTCTCCAACTATCAGCTCAATTTGGTGTCCCATGGCTAAAAGTCGGGCATCATCACCCACTTTTGCGATGATTGTCACTCCAAATGGTGTTGAATCTGGTCCCATACCGCATGGAATAGCGATCACTGGAGCCCCCGCCTTACCAGTCAATTTTGCTGCAGCGCCCATCGGTGCAATCAACAGATCCACATCAAACATATTCATCGCAGCATCAATACCTGCAGTGACTGAAAGACTTATATCTCGAGCGCGGTCTGATTGGTATTGCGCATCATCGATTCCTTTGCTGGCATTTGATGCCAGCAATAATGATTGTCCGTAAGGAATAGATTCTGGATGCGCTTCATTCCATGCGATCAAAGTTTCCATTGAATCAATTCCACATGGAGATCCATGCTCTTGCAAAAAGGTATTTAAAGAAGCTTTGAATTCAGTTCTAAAAACACTTGAGCGAACCTCTTGTAATTGCTCTGCACTGGGCAAATCACAAGGATCAATGATGGATGCCCCAGCAGCCGATAATTTTTTCAATACATTTTCAAAAAATGGCATTACCGGAAGAAACTCTTCTCTATCTGCCATTTGTCTGCGCATCACGCCCACTCTAATATGCTTCAATCCTTGACAGGTCAAACTACCAGGCATAACTTTCGAAGCCATTAAAGACGCTGTGTCTTTCATATCAGGGCCAGCCAAAATACTTGCTACCAAAGCAGCATCTTCAACGGAACGTGTCAATGGTCCTGGAGAATCCTGACTAGGCACCAAAGGCACAACACCTGCGCGACTAACGAGTCCAACCGTCGGCTTATATCCCACCACCGAAGAATAGGATGCAGGTGTTTGAATTGAGTTTTGCGTTTCACTACCGATTGCAAACATACATAGAGATGCTGCAACTGCTGCCGCAGATCCAACACTTGAACCTTGTCCACGACCATACTCAATGCCATGTGGATTTTTAACAATGCCACCATTGCCACTGTAACCAGACGGCATGACATCAGAGACAAAATCTGCAAACTCTGTCAAATTTGTTTTACCCAACACAATCGCCCCGGCTGAACGTAAACGTTTGACCAGCGTTGCGTCACCATCAGGCTGAAAATTTCTTAAAGCTGCTGCACCAGCAGCTGCTTTCATGCCATCACCAGTCAAGATATTATCTTTTAGAAGAACGGGGATGCCGTGCAAAGCCTGAAGGTCTTCACCTCTGGCGATGGCTTCATCAGCCCTCTTCGCATCATCGATGGCTCGCAATGAAACTTCACGAACAGCATTGATCGCTGGGCCATTTTGACTAATGTCATTTATTCGAGATAAATACCAATTAACCGCATCAGTCACTGATAGGCGCTTCTCAACATACAGAGCTCGTAACTCAGCAATCGATCCTTGCATCAAAACATTTTCAATATCTTTTGTCATCATGATGCTCAATACCTTTTAATGATGCTCGTACTAGCTACTGATCATTTTCTTTAAAAGAAACGATCAAAATAAATTCTCTCTTGAGGAACAGCGTGACTCTCGCGTAAAAAATCCATCACTGCCTGAGTCATGACAGGAGGTCCTGCGATATAAAAATCTGAATTTGCATAATCAAGGCCTTCAAAACCATGCATGACTTCATGAATAAATCCTGTGCGACCTTTCCAAGCATTCATGGCATCACCAGCACCTGCATTTGACACGCTTGGGACAAACTGAAGTTGCTGATTAAATTCAGGTAACTGTTGAAGCATTGTTTCACCGCAAATATCCCGAGACTCGCGACCACCATAAAAGAAAGTTAAACGCTCTTGATCGCCTTTTGATTTCTTTGACCAAGCACGGGCAATGGATAGCATGGGTGCCAAACCAGATCCCCCAGCAACGCAAACAAGATCACGTTCACTTTCAGATCGGTAATACGCTTTTCCAAATGGCCCATCTATGCCTATTTCATCACCCAATGTCAGGGCATCAAATAACACTTGTGTGCCAACACCTTGGGGTACTCGACGAATCATAAAAGACCAAATACCATCATCATTTGGCAAATTAGACATCGAATAAGCTCGCTCTCCTGAAACGCCAGGGAGTTGCAACATCGCATATTGCCCAGGAATAAAAGAGGCTGGAGATACTGCTTGAAATTGAAACTCACGTATGTCATGAGTGACATCTGTGACTTTTATTAGCTTTGCCTTTAATCGTGCCGGACAGAATTCCGCAGGAGGGCCTTCTTCTTGTCTAATTTTGATGACACACTCACTCAAAGGTATGCACTGACAAGCTAACTGACGGCCTTTCTTGCGATCTCGATCTGATAAACCTGGCGCCGTCTCAGACAACACTTTTATCTCACCACTCACCAATTCAAACTTGCATGTACCGCATGAGCCCACATTGCATTCATAAGGCAAATTTAAATTTGCCCGCAAGCCAGCTCTTAATAGCGAGTCATCAGACGCACATTCAAAAGCAAGGTCAGTATCAACAATGGTGACACGCGCCATTATGAGGAGGCCTTATCTAAATGAACAAAAACATCGTCACCAACAAGAATTGGCTGATAAGTTTTTAAATGAACGGAGCAGGGCGCAGAAATAGCCTTACCTGTTGCAATTTCAAATGCACCTTGATGAAAAGGACACTCCACGACACCATCCTCAATTTCACCTTCACACAAAGAAGCCTGACCATGTGTGCATGTGTCATCAGTAACAAAAATTTGACCTTCTATTTTAAAAACCGCCAAAGGTGGTCTTTCTGGCAAATTAATTTGTAAGCCATTTCCCTCCGCCACATCAGCAACCTGACATAAACGAACAGTACCTTCTGCTTCTCCTACATTACTTGCGCTCATACTTCTTCCCAATTCCAAATTAATCACTATTTATCATCACAATTAAAAACAACCTCACCCCAAGACATTTATGGCAAGGTTTTCCAATCCACATCTAAGGGACTTAACAACTTGAGTGTTAAAGAAACATGTTGAAACTTCCACACACCATTGATTCTTTTGACGCGTGAAGTATAGGTACCGCCCACCCAATGCGCTTTTGCTGGTTCTTGGTTTTCACTCACTCGAGCCAACTCCCATAGATACCAATCACACGAAGCCTCATCACCAGATTCATCAATGGCAATCTTGGGAGAAATCATGTAATGCAAAGACCAATGAATTGCATTTTTGGCTATTTCGGACAAACCCTCAGCAATATTCTTAGCCCCAGAATATTGACCAAATCCATTCGCTTCCCAAATAGCATCTTCAGCAAAAAGCGCACCCAAAATAACCGGGTCATTCTTAAGATCGGCGCCTTCAGCGTATCGTGCCACCATGGTTCTGATGGCCTCCATACTCTCAAGCTTATCAAGGCGCTTTAATAGATTTGCATCAGACATTCATATCTCCTGGAGCTTAAAAAGCGTTTACTTGTGCTTACTCAAGCTCATCAAACGCAATGGTGGATAGGCAATGACTGAAAAAATTAAAGCAGTGAAAAATTCAATTTTAATGATTGAATTCAAAACATAATGTGCCAAGATAAAGCCAATCGCGCAAACTAAAATTCCCGACCAATTGAATGCTTCTTTTTTATTGAAATTAAGCTGCGACTCATTCAATTTCGGATGGACAATGAAGTAATCAGCAATCATGATTCCTGATATGCAAGTGGTCAAGATACCAAGAATGGTGATAAACGAATTAAACCAATCTAGAATTGATCCTAGCAACATCAAAATAGCAATCACATTGGCCAGAATCACAAACGTTAAACGACCTGGCTGCCAACCTAAAGCAGCATCCATTAAATTGGTGAGTGATAGTGATGCACTATAAGTATTTAATACTTGTGCTTTTGCTTGAGCCAATAACATCAAGATGGCGCCTAGAAGTCCGCCAAACACAATAAACGCGGCAGCCACACTGTCTGGACTTTCAAGGGCTATTTTTTGAGCTGCTTCTTGCGTCATGCCTGTGCTGACATAGTAGGCAACTAACTCGCTCATGCCCGCATACATCACAACACCGCCAATAAATAGCATGCCAATGTCCATAAAAGCATTGCCTAAAAATGCAGCAATCGCAACGTCCTTTGAGCGTCGCGCATAACGCCCTAAGTCACCATCAATTAACGCTAATGCACCAGCTGAGCCAATTAAGATATTCACACAAAAAGCAAGCTTGTCACCCCAAGTTGCTGCTTGCATCTTCGTCAACACCTCAATGGGTAATTGAGAGGTAAAAGTTGTGACTTCAGTCACTGAATAACTTGAAGATCCAACAACACCCCACATGATGTAAACCAGTACCGCTAAAAATAAAACAAGCAACCAAGAAGAAACTTTTGTCACCAAGCCAAATCCAAAAGCAGTCAAAATGATCCAACTTAAAGTCAATAAGCCATAAATCAAAATTTGCATTTGAATAGAATCTGCAATGCCGAAGTAGAAAAGCAGTCCTTTATACAAAAGCACATTTTCCAAAGCAATAAAACCAATAATCATGAAACCGAAAATAATTGCTGTAATCATGGAGCCGGCTTTACCAAATCCATAGATTCGAGACATCACCGTGCTTGATAAACCAGTTTTATAAGCAATGTGCCCAACACCCCAACCCAATAAGGCGCCAATGATCATCACAATGAAACCGCCTAATAACGCAATGGGCATGCCAGCAACGAATGCAGTTAAAGCACCGATAAACAATTGTATTAAGGTGGTAACAATGCCCACCGTGTTCCAAGAAATTTGTAACCAACCATGTCTATCTGAAGCCGGAACAACTTCTAATGCGTGATCTTCAATGGATGCGGCAATGCTATTTGTCTCTGTCATTTTCAGCTCGCTTCTTGATTATTAGTTTCAAATAAGAACGGTATCGTTTTAGGATACCGTTCAAACCATGCTTAACAAGTGATCAACCTCTTACATCACCATGTTCGGCAACGAATCTACTCTCATCAAAACTATGCGGTACTTTAGGGTCACCTTTATAGAGTTCAATGTGTGGTGCTATTTCGGCCATTGACAATGCCAAAGTAAATAATCGAAATGAATCAGCTGGTAATTCATTCAAAGGGAATTTATCTACATGCGCCAAAATTTCTTCTAAGCGAGGCAAGATCGCATCATAAAATGCACGCAATTCACCTGTTGAAGAATTAATGCGCTTTTTTTGACGTTCGTTTTGAGTTGCCAAAGCCCATTGCGGCACCAATGTCTCAAGTGTTTCAAATGATTTTGGCAAAGATGTTGCTGTTGTTGTTGAATTCATGATTAATACTCGCTTACTTAGAGTGAATAAAGTTTTCTAATATATGGTAGCCATGACGAATCAAAATTTCTTCATCTTGCAAGTGCATAAACTTCTTGGCACCAGACTCCATAGCAATTTGTGTATCTTCCATCGTCCCTGTGTCCTCTAACCAAGCATTACGTTGCAAGCATTGCGCAAACTCCAAGGCCCAACGTTGAGAGTTAGTTTTTGGCTCAGCCAAGTAATACTTACCTTCCCATAAAGTCTTACCAGGACCCATTGGCCAGAATTGGTGTGTGAACCAAATATTTTCAGCCACATGCACCAATAAATTTGGGAAAAATACTGATAACTCAAAAGAGAAGTCTTCACGACGTGATGGATTGATGCATTCTGGCAACATGGTTGCGCCACGCTTAGATACCAAGGATGCAGCAGCTAATGAATTAGCGATTTTGGCAACAGGTGTTGGTTCATTTTTCAATGACAAGCAAATAGCCGTTGTGCGATGAGGTCCCATTAGTTGAACATCAGATAGTCCTGATGAAAAAGCATTAGGGAATGATCCAGCATGGATGGTTGATACGTGATACGCCTCAGCAAAAGCATCATGCGCCACTTTCCAGTTGCAATCCAAATACGTGTAATAGCTAAAACATTTTGATAATTTGTCATACGGGAAATTGCTCAAATGCTTGCCCATATCACCTAAATACTCTTTCAGCGGTGTTACTTCTGGAGAAGGGTCTAAATTAACAAATATGAAACCTTCCCATGTATCTGTATGTACTTTTGTTAAATCATTTTCTTCACGGGTAAAACATGGCGAAAACTTCTCCTCTTCAGGCACATTGATTAAAGCACCTTCCGCGTCATAAACCCAGCCATGAAAACGGCATGTAACAACTGCAGCCTTACTTTTACCAAATGTTTCTTCTCCTGTTTCAACAACCACTTTATTACCGCGATGTGAACAAGCATTGTGGAAGCCGCGAATCTTTTGATCCTTACCGCGAATCAAAATTACAGAGGTTTTTGCAAATCCCAACTTCTTCACCTTGTAATCACCTACGTTGGCTATTTCCTCAACTCGGCCAACCTTCAACCATGTTTTCATGAAAACTTTTTCACGTTCGATTTCATAAAATTCAGGTGAGATACATGATTCAACCGGTATTGGGCCTGTTCCTAATTCTGGGTATTTTTTAGCCCACTTTAATTCTGTTGGTGCGTTCATCATTTTCCTTTCAATGAAAAAAACTACTTCAAAATTTATCCGTTAAAAATTCTATTAATTTGGTAGCCCATATTGCTCACGAACCAATTGACCAATGCCCAATTTGTCAATGATTGACATGGGGCACATAAAAGTCACACGAACAACGCCTGGCAGGCGGCTGATTTCAATTGATCCAGCAATCGTTGCTCGATTTAAAATTTCGTCTCGAGGAATGCCAGTGATCTTGGCAGCACGATCCAAACCCACATGGGTGGCTTCGTTCAAAGTTCTGCCACTACCAATAAAAGTAATGGGTGCATTTACTTCAACATGCTTTTGACCATATTTCTTTGCTAATGCTTGCACGGCCTTTAACTGCTCTGCATTCATAGGTCTTGCCATTGGCGGTAAATCATCTAGACGCTGCAATAAGATGGGACCATCTAACTCTAGTTTTTTAATCACACTGACTTGCAGCTCTACTTCGCCCGACACATCAGTGGCATGACCAGCAATTTCACCGTTACCTTGTTGAGCATGCATATCGCCCATATAAACACCAGCGCCTGGCACCTTCACTGGACAAATCAATATGGCGCCCTGGCGCACAGAATTGGTATCCATATGGCCATCTGTTTTGTGCTTATTCAACTCTTCCTGTGACATCGCATATTTATGCGGTGCATCTACCAAGAATGAACCAAAATCACCTGCATTATGAGAATCAGGTAAATCTCTTGATGGAGTCGTGCCGATATTTCCTAGAAATGGTTGCATGTGTGCGGCCAACCCCGAAATATCTGAACGCGCCAAAGACAAAATCGAATGCTGCTCTGAATTATCTGGAATCAATGCGTGTAATTTTGGAGATTCTGCCAAACGATTAGCAACGTCTTGATCAACTGTTAAAGAAACTTGATTGACTTCATCTAGAACAATCACATAACCATTTGAAAACTTAAATGCGTTCACCTCAGCACCGCAGTTATCGCAATGAACTGCATCATCACCAATGCCCTCAATGTGGCTTGCAGGGCTCACCGTACCGCAGCTGTTACAAAGCTTAGCAACAAATGGATCACCAACATAGCGACCATCAACAAACTCCATGACTCCTGAAGATGTTGCCAAAGAGGTCACGCGCATGTGTTTAATTTTGATGGCTACGGCATCACCAATCTCTGCACCCTCTACGGCCACAGGTTGTGACACTTCGTGGCCACCCTGAAATTTAGGCGTGATCATCGGACCCCAGCAACCTGGAGGCGTTCCCGCCTTAATCACACCACCATTTTTGACTGGGCCCAGCATCTCATTGCTAGGACCTAATATTCCGCGTGTATAGGTATTAACATCGACCACAGGCACAGCGCTTTTACTTAGAACACTCATTTGTGACTCCCACCGTAAAAAAGGCATTTCTGGGCAAAATAACCCGTTACACACATATTAGGTGTTAGTTCTAGAAAAAACAATGTAAATTACATTGTATTTTTACCTATTGACAAAAAAAATTCAAATAGACTCCTTTTCCTGGTTTTTGAAATCAGCATAAAAAAAGGCTCGTTTCTGAAAAAAACGAGCCTTTTTAATAACTTAGAAAAAATCCTAGCTTCGGGTTGTCATGACCCTTGCCGATTGGTCATACATCCCCACAAATAGCCCCATCACTTTGGTAGCAACCTTCACGTTTTCCTTGAATTGCTCCATTTCTTGCATCGGCTCCACAATCAATTCCTGACGCAACTTCACAAAGGCATCCACCACACTTCTGCCCTCAACCGACACACGATAGTTGGTGCCACGAGCAGATTTGTCATTGGCTTTTTCAATGAGACCTGCTTTTAAGAGCTTTCGAACACTGTATTGAATATTGGCCAAATCATCACGATTCATAAATCGACTGATATCTGAAAGACTCTTAGGGCGGTCCAAAGTCCCAATAATGTGCAAAATGGTGTTGTCCTGACCATTGAATGAGCTATCCCCAATGGTTGCCACCAAGCCTCTTAGATTGTGACGGTCAAATGCTTGCGCCAAACAAATCAAAGTATGCTCAAATTCAGCCAAGAAACGCTCTGACTCAGTGTGCGCTAAGTGCCAGTGTTCTAATTCTGCCGGTTCACCTGGCCCTGTTTTTTGTTTTTTCATATCGACAATCTAATTAAATAGCTATAAAAATTACTGCTTCATTTTATATCGCTTAACCAAACTATCTGTCACGTAGATAAAGTCTGCTGGATCAACCGGCTGAAACCATTGTTTGATACGAGTCATGGTTGATAAAGGCAAACGCATATCAGTCAATAACTCATCCATTTGATGGATCGAAAATGGCACGATATTGGTACCTTTGGCATGTTTACCACCCGTGCGTTTCTTCATCCAAGCTAATTTTTCAGTAATTTGTTGATTTTGAGCATCACGGCTTGGCAGCTGTAATTGGCCACCCAATAGATCTGCCAACCACATACCCGCAATTTCACAATTAAGCTGACTAAAGAATGAAGAGTTATAGCCAACAAATGCAAGTCTTGGAACATCTACAGGCAAAATATTTCGATACAAACGGAAATCACCCTCTTCATTGGTAATTCTTCGCACCAAAGATTCATTCAAGAATGGAACGCTTTGTATCCAACCTGTTCCACAAATAATGATGTCAGCATTCATTTTCTCACCCGTGCTGAGATGCGCTATTTTTTTACCATCAACGACTTCTAAGCGCTCAATGCTGGTTTTCTTAAATTGAATTTTTCCATTAACAATGTTTTCATAAAAGCCTTCTGTCACCAAACTAATGCTGCTTGTCGCAATGGTTTCCAGTGACACTCCAGGATGCATATCAAGCTCACGCAATTTGCATTGCTTGGTCACTATCCACTGAACTGTATTCATCATGCCATTACGTATTGGCTTGCCAATACCATGCAAAAACTTCTCAATACCTTTGACGCGTATATATTTAAATAAACCCTCACCACCGCGCGTTAAAAATAAATGTTTGTAATTCAGGACATTCATCAAATGTTTGGGAACTTTCCACATGAGATGACGCGCAATAACAGCCATGCTCTTGGCCGTTCCAACCAATGCTTGAGCAACATCACATGAAGATTTTCCGTAACCAACCACCAAAACATCTTTGTCTTTGGCATCATTCAAATGAGTAAATTCACTGGTATGACACAGACGTCCTCCGGCAGCAATATATTCTGCAGCACCTGGATAATCAGGAATCATGGGTTTTGAGTAAATCCCATTGCAAATCACTAAATAATCAAAATGATGTGAACTCACTTCATTTGTTTTAGTGTTTCGCGTAACAATCGACCAAATATTTTTATCTTCATCAAGATCTGCTGAAGTCACTTCTGTATTGAGCCTTAAATCTGGCACTAAATTAAAGTGCTTGGCATAAGCTTCCAAATATTCTTGAACTTGTGCACCCGTTGGCCACTCTGGGTAATGATCTGGATAAGGAAAGTCTGACAAACAGTAAGTTGACTTAACGTTCTGAGTGGTTAAACCTGGATAACGACGTGAAGCACTCCAGACACCACCCACATCAGCTTCTTTATCAAAAACAGTGACTTGATACCCAAATGTTTTTAAGAGTTTAGCTGCGCTTAATCCCCCAAAACCTGCACCAATAATCGCAATATTCATTTTCATAGATGTCTTAATTTTTAAGTGACAGAATAATCAAGCCATTAACTTAGGGATTGCTGGCTCATATGATTCAGGGCCCATAGCAGAGTAACCACCATCAACTGCGTAATCAGCTCCAGTCACAAAACTGGCGTGATCAGAACACAAGAACAAAACGACTTGAGCCACTTCATCAGGATCTCCAACACGGCGCAACATGTGGAATGGCGCTGCGACTCTGTCAGTTTTGGCGCGATCCCCGCCCGACAACTGATTCATGATGGCCGACCATGTCCAGCCTGGAGATACGCTATTGACGCGGATATGATCTGGCGCCAAATCCATTGCCATATTTCTAGTTAATTGCGCCAAGGCTGCCTTGCTGGTGGGATATAGCCAGCGCCCGGTTTGGGCAACTGATGATGAAATACTTGTGAAGTTAACAACTGCACCGCCGCCTGATTTTTTCATCCAAGGCAAGGCCGCTTTCACCAGCATCGCAGCACTGATTAAGTTCACATTCATAGACGTTAACCAATCACTGCGAGAGGCATTAATGCCATCATCGACATAAACGCATGCAGCATTCACGACAAAATCAATCCGCCCAAATTTTTTAGCAGATTCAGCCACACAAGCCTCTAACTGTCCATCATCGGAAATATCTGTTTGTCTAAACCATGCACCCTTGCCACAAGCATCAGCAATTGCTTGCCCTCGCTCAGCATCAATATCTGCAATGGTCACAGTTGCGCCTGCTTTTACAAAAGCCTCTACCAAACCAGCGCCGATCAACGTTGAACCACCGGTCACAATTGCATGCTTGCCACTCAAACCTTTAAACATAAGTCCTCCATGATGGATAAGATGTTTCAATCAATGTTTTATATGACTACGCACTGTTCATCATTCATGAAAATATTGGCTGAACAGCGCTTATTTATTTTTACCGGTTAATAGTAGGGCTAAATATAAAAAAATACAATGTAAATAACATTGTATTTTTACCAATTGACAAATCTCAATAAAAATCCAATTTTTGCCAAAAACCCTTCTCCAGGGGTTTTAATGCAAAAAAGGTGGGGTTATTTCTAACCCCACCTTTAGATCTTTCTGATTAATCAGTTACTTAAACAGATTCTTCAAACTGAATACCACGCTCTTTGGCCATGGTCATTGCCGTATCAAGAATCATGTCTTCCTGACCACCAATCATCTTTTTACGACCCAGTTCCACCAAAATATCTCTGGCTGGCACACCAAAACGTTTACTTGCTCGCTCAGCGTGCAATAAGAAGGTTGAGTACACACCAGCAAAACCAAGTGTTAATGATGAGCGATCCACGCGCACCATATGATCCATCATTGGTGTGATCAATTCTTCAGCAATATCCATCAGCTTAAAGAGATCGCAACCCGTTTCAATGCCCATGCGCTCACACACAGCGGCAAACACCTCTAACGGTGTATTACCCGCACCAGCACCTAAGCCTGCAATCGAGCCGTCAATGCGTGTGGCACCTTCTTCAATGGCTGCAATCGAGTTAGCAATGCCCATGCCCAAATTATGATGGCCGTGGAAACCAATTTCTGTTTCTGGCTTCAACACTTGACGCAAAGCATGAACACGCGCCTTCACTTCATTAGGCAACATATAACCAGCAGAATCAGTGATGTAAACAGTTTGAGCACCGTATGACTCCATCAACTTACCCTGCTGAGCCAAACCTTCAACAGTATTTAAGTGGGCCATCATCAAAAAGCCAGTTGTATCCATCCCCAACTTACGTGCATAAGCAATGTGCTGTGGTGATGTATCAGCTTCAGTACAGTGAGTGGCAATGTGCACACTGCGTGCGCCACAGTCATAAGCAGACTGCAACTCTCTCATGGTACCCAAACCAGGAATTAGCAAAACTGATACTTTTGCTTTCTTCATTTTTGAAGCAACTGAAGTGATGTACTCTTCATTGGTGTGCAAAGCAAAACCATGCTGCAATGAATTTCCACCCAAGCCAGCGCCATGCGTTACTTGGATATAAGGCACACCCGCATCATCCATCGCTGTTGCAACCTTGACCATTTGATCAACAGATATCTGCTCACGCTTGGCATGCATGCCATCACGCAAACACATGTCATGAAGAATAACTTTTTTGCCTTTGAGGTGATTGTTATCAAACATGATTAAGCCTCCACTGCTTTAGTTGGTTTTGTTGCTTTTAAGATCACTTTGCCAGACATAATATTCTGCGCAAATAACTCAGCCGTTCTTGTGGCCGCTGCTGTCATGATGTCCAAGTTGCCAGCATACTTTGGCAAGTAATCACCCAAACCAGCCACTTCCATAAATACGGATACTTTTTTACCATCAAACACTGGGCCATTGACCAATTTATAACCAGGCACATATTTTTGAACTTCTTCAATCATGCGCAAGATAGATGCTTTGATTTCATCTTTCTTAGGTTCATCTTCTGTTAAGCAATAAATCGTGTTACGCATGATCATCGGTGGGTCTGCTGGATTAATGATCGCCAAGGCTTTACCTTTTACTGAACCGCCTACTTTGCACACCGCATCAGATGTTGTGTAAGTGAATTCATCCAAGTTGGCACGCGTGCCAGGGCCAATTGATTTAGATGCCAAACTTGCCACAATCTCAGCATATGGCACAGCTTGCACACGTGACACCGCATGAACAATAGGAATCGTCGCCTGACCAGCGCATGAAATCATGTTCACATTCATTTCACCACTGGCGGCATGCTGATCTAAGTTCACTGTTGGACAACA
>JBDLUD010000028.1:0-17104 GCA_039805465.1 Pseudomonadota bacterium | reverse complement strand
TCATGACACTCAAGCAAGCCCACAACCACGCTTCTCAAGAAGTGACCCTCAATGTATTTGGTGAACCCATCGTTCCCTGCTCATTCGATCCACTCACAGGATTTTTTAGGGATGGTTGTTGCAAAACAGACGCTCAAGATAAAGGCAGTCATTTGGTCTGCGCGATTGTGACGGATGAATTTTTACAATTCAGTCTTCAAAGAGGCAATGACCTGATAACGCCGCGCCCAGAATGGGCATTTCCAGGCTTGGTGGCTGGTGATCAATGGTGCTTGTGCTTGAATCGTTGGAAAGAAGCCCTTGAAGCCCAGTGCGCTCCTCTGATACAACTAGAAAGTACTCACATCAACGCCCTTGAATCCATTGACCTTGAAATCCTCAAGCAATATGCAGCCAAAGATGCACTGATTTAATTTAATTCAATCAGAGAAACACTTCTCAGATAACGGATATATAAAAAAATTCATTTTGATTAGATTCAACAAATATGGCTTAATATTGAATAGTAGATATATTAATAAAGTAACTAAAGGAGATTCAATGAAAGTTCTTGTATCGATTGACGGCTCAAAGCACAGCATCAAAGCAATTGATTATTTGATTAATAATGCATCAATGTTTTCAGGCAAAGGATCTGGCTTGATCGTTCTACATGTTGAACCGAATGTTATTCCACCTGAAGTCACACAATATATTTCTAAAAAATCAATTGCTGACTGGTATTCAGATCAGAGCAAAGCTGCCATCAAAGCAGCAACAGCTAAATTAGACAAAGCAAAAGTGCCTTATAAATTAGTTCAAAAAATTGGTCATGTTGCTGACACCATCCTAGCTGAAGCCAAAACAGGCAAAGCAGAAATGATTGTGATGGGTTCTCATGGTCGCAGCTCTTTGATGAGCCTTGTGATGGGCTCAGTAACATCACAAGTATTAGCCCAATCTAAACAACCTGTTTTGATCATTAAATAAATTCAATCAAAACAACCAAACTAGATAAACTAGCCAAACAAAAAAGCCACTTAGTTTTTAACTGAGTGGCTTTTTTAATGCACGGACTATTTAAATAGTGTTTCGCTAACTTGTTTCTTATTGTTTGTTGTTTATTATTTCTTTTTACCCAAACGACCTTCAGTGCCATTCAATAATTTTTTAATGTTTGACCGATGACGCCAAATCAATAAAGCACTCATCAGCACAATAGCGATGGCCATTGGCTGAATGCCAAATAAAAACACAAAATAAACCGGGGCAAATAGTGCGGCAATCAAAGCTGCCAAAGATGAGTATCTTAAGAAAACTGCCACGATCAACCAAGTTGATAGAGTTGTGAGACCCAAGACCCAATTGATGGCCAAAAGAATACCCAAGGCTGTAGCGACGCCCTTGCCTCCTTTGAAGCCATGAAAAATCGGGAACACATGACCTAAAAATGTAGCCACGGCCACCATTGGCAGAACCCAAGAATCAATATCAACACCGACCAAAGCTCTGGCAAGCACCACTGCCACATATCCTTTGGCAGCATCGCCCAAAAGAGTTAAAACGGCCGCTGCTTTACTGCCGGTCCTCAATACATTGGTGGCTCCTGGGTTACCAGACCCATAGCTATGGGGATCAGGCAAGCCCATGAGCTTACTGACAACCACCGCAAATGAAATAGAACCAATCAAATACGCCATTAAAACCACTAAACCACTGAACATGAATTGGTTCATATGCTTGCCCTTGGATGATGCTGTTGATGAATACTCTTTAAACGTTCGCGTGCCACGTGAGTGTAAATCTGAGTCGTGGAAATATCTGCATGCCCCAATAATAATTGCACCACACGCAAATCAGCACCGTGGTTCAATAAATGAGTGGCAAAGGCATGACGAAGCGTGTGCGGTGATAAGGGCACGTTGATATTAGCAATCGTGGCGTATCGCTTGATGATGTGCCAAAAAGCTTGGCGAGTCATGCCATCCCCTGTATGACGCGCTAAAAATAAATACTGACTGGAACTATTTTGCTTTGATGCACTGAGAAGTTGAGGCCTGGACTCATCAAGGTACCTCTTTAACCAGCTGGCAGCTTCCATGCCAAAAGGTACCAATCGCTCTTTACCGCCTTTACCGCTCACCACCCTGACAACGCCTTCATTCAGACCAACCTCAATGGTTTTTAATGCGACTATTTCTGAGACGCGTAAACCGCTGGCATACATCAGCTCGAGCATGGTTCTATCGCGTATCCCTAACGACGTATCCAAATCGGGTGCTGCGAGCAAAGACTCAACTTGCGACTCACTGAGTGTCTTCGGAAAACGTGGCGCTTGTTTTGCAGCTCTTAAATTAAGGCAAGGATCCGCTTTGATTAAATTTTTACGTATGCCTAAACGATAAAAACGTCTCAAGACTGTCAAACGACGATTGGCCGTGGTGGCTTTATCAGATCTTCTGTGAGCAATGTAGGCCATCACATCAGCAGCATCGGCGTCGTAAATGAACTTATGACGGTCAGCATCCAACCATTTAGAAAAAATATTCAAATCTTGACGATAGGCACTCAGGGTATTTTTAGATAGTCCATCTTCCAACCAGCAAGCATCACAGAAGATATCAACCGCCTCCATGCTTCTGATCAAGACTTTGCTCATGGGCGCATCACCCTGATATTGCTCTTCAATATCAGTTTTTCTGCCAGAAGTTGTTTTTTTGACTACCATTGAGCTTTTATTCTAAAAGAGACACTGTGAATCCTGCATTTTTACTGCTTCCAGACTTCCTGCTCATTTTGCTGGGTTTCTTGTTGGTGCGCTACACAGTTTTAGATAAAACAGTCTGGGAGAGTGTTGAAAAGCTCGTTTATTACCTTCTTTTCCCAGCCCTTTTATTTCATTCGATCAATCAAACCCACTTTGACTGGGGTGGCACCAGCAATATGTTGCTCGTTGCTGCCGCGGCTTTCTTCTGCGCCATGGCTCTTAGCTTTGCTGCCAAATGGATTTTTAAACCATCCTCTGTGAGTTGGTCATCAGGCTTTCAAACGGCTTTTCGTTTTAACTCTTACATTGCCTTTGCTGCCGCTGGTCGTTTAGCAGGTGAAGAGGGTGTGGCATTGATGGCGCTCACCACCGGGTGCTTTGTGCCGGTAGCGAATGGCTTTGCCGTATGGGCCTTAGCAAAGAATTCTGAATCTCATATTTTCAAAGAGCTCTTAAAAAATCCTTTGATCATTGCAACCACCTTAGGTCTCATCAGCAACATTCTGGGCTTAAAGCTACCTGAACCCATTGCACTTGGCATGTCACGTTTAGGTGCGGCATCCATTGGTTTAGGTCTTATGACGGTTGGATCTGGCTTGATGTGGATACAAAGTAAAAAAGATGGTGCACTGATTGCCTATTGGAGTGCCATCAAATTATTGGCCATGCCAGCTGTGGCACTCATTTTGGGTCGCTACATGGGTCTGTCTCAAGCGCAACTCAACAGTGTTGTTCTCTTTGCTGCCATGCCAACTGCAACAACAGCTTATGTTTTAGCTAATCGCATGGGTGGGGATGGTGCATTGGTCGCAGTGTGTATTTCTATCATGACCATCGCTGCTGCAGTCACATTACCTCTGTGGCTCTTGCTGCTTTAGTCAATACATACTTTGATGATTGAGTGGCTTGCTCACTGATAAATGATTGGCTCAACGGTTAAAGAAACACCAAAAGTTTCTTTGACTTTTTGCTTGATGCTATCGGCTAAGCCAAGTAGCTCCAATCCTGTGCCACTGCCATGGTTGACCAAGACCAAGGCCTGTTTCTCATAAATGCCAACATTTCCTTGACGCTGACCTTTGAAACCACACTGATCAATTAGCCAGCCAGCAGCCAGCTTCCACTCACCCTCCTGATTACTCGCATCAACAGGGTAACTGACCAACAATGGAAATTGCTTCTTTAACTCAAGGTTCTGCAGATGACTAACAATCGGATTGTGGAAAAAACTGCCGGCATTACCGATCAATTGAGGATCTGGTAACTTCGCTTGACGAATCTCACACACTTTTTCAAAGATATCTTTGGCTAAAACTTTTTCTGAGTTTTGAAAGGCCTTGTTCAATTCTGCATAAGAAAGATTGGCTTGCCATTCCTTAGGCAAAGCAAAACAAACTGAAACCACCACATACCGGCCTGGCTCTTTTTTAAAAATACTGTTTCTGTATGAAAACTCACATTGCTCTTTAGATAATTTGATGAACTTATTGCTCAAAGTATCAAAGGCACAAAGACTGT
This sequence comes from Pseudomonadota bacterium, assembly GCA_039805465.1. GTDB lineage: Bacteria > Pseudomonadota > Gammaproteobacteria > Burkholderiales > Burkholderiaceae > Polynucleobacter. The sequence continues at coordinate 12,840 of JBDLUD010000028.1, read as the reverse complement.
CAAACACTTGCGCCAACTCCAAACCATAGGCGCCAATGTTTTGAATCGGTGCAGCTCCCACGGTTCCAGGAATGAGGGCTAAATTTTCCAAGCCATCGTAGTGATTCTCCAAGGACCAAACCACCAACTCATGCCACGACTCTCCAGCCATTGCTTCAATATAAAAATGCGTGGCGGTTTCTTTTAAAAGTTGGCGCCCTTTGATTTCCATCAAACCGGTATAACCGACCAGGTCTTTGGCCAGGACCAAATTACTACCGCCGCCAAATATTTGCCAGGGAAGATTGTCTTTTTGAGCTTTTTGAATCAATTCAGGTACATCCACCACTTCGGTCAAATGAACCAAATATTGAGCCGACACATCAAAACCAAAGGTGTTGTGTTCGCGTAATGTGGCATTTAATTCAATCTTCATGCCACAATCTTAACTGTGATTAACTTTTCAATTGATTTTTTAGGTGACCCATGCCCTCATTTGACGTTGTATGTGAACCAGACATGATTGAAGTAAAAAATGCTCTGGAGCAAGCCAATAAAGAAATTTCTACACGTTTCGACTTCAAAGGCTCCGATGCCAGAATCGAACAAAAAGGTGAAGAACTCACTCTTTACGGTGACGATGACTTTAAGTTACGACAAGTGCGTGACGTGCTTTTGGCTAAGCTAGCGAAGCGCAATGTGGATGTGCGCTTTCTAAAAGACGGCAAGCTTGAAAAAATTTCAGGCGACAAGCTCAAGCAAATTGTCGAGATTCAAAAAGGCATCAGCACAGAACTTGCCAAGAAGATTGTGCGCATCATCAAAGACAGTAAGATCAAAGTTCAAGCCAGCATTCAAGGTGATGCAGTGCGCGTTACTGGCGCTAAGAGAGATGATCTACAAACAACCATGGCGATGCTTCGCAAAGACGTTGAAGAAGCGCCACTGAACTTCAATAACTTTAGAGACTAAGGCAATAGCGCTATTTAAGTGCCGCAGTTAGCTTTCTCTTGGTTAGCTTTACCTTATTTAGTTTTCTTTACAACAATATAAAAAACCTCTTGGTCTATTCAACCAAGAGGTTTTTTGTTTAAAACTACTGAGTACTTAGATCTAAAAGCTTAGAACTTAAACCTTCAAATTTAAAGCTTAAGCAAAATTCTTTGCCACGAAGTCCCAGTTAACCAAATTCCAGAATGCCTCAACATATTTTGGACGGGCATTGCGGTAGTCAACGTAGTAAGCGTGCTCCCAAACATCACAAGTCAACAAAGGCTTGGCATCTGTTGTCAAAGGTGTTGCAGCATTGCTGGTTGAAACCAAATCAAGAGTGCCATCAGACTTCTTCACCAACCAAGCCCAACCCGAACCAAATGTACCAACCGCACACTTTGTGAACTCTTCTTTGAATTTATCAAAAGATCCAAACTTGGCATTGATTGCATCAGCCAAGGCACCAGTAGGTGTACCACCACCGTTTGGCTTCAAACCCATCCAGTAAAAAGTGTGGTTCCATACTTGAGCAGAGTTATTGAACACACCACCTGAAGATTTTTTAACGATATCTTCCAAGCTCATTGATTCAAATTCTGTGCCCTTGATCAAGTTATTCAAGTTGGTGGCATAGGTTTGATGATGCTTACCGTAATGGAATTCCAATGTTTCTTTAGAAATGTGTGGTGCCAATGCATCTAGTGCATAAGGTAACTGCGGCAATGTGTGTTCCATAAAATCTCCTATCGATCTTTAAGTGGTGTGACTGAACTAAAACGTTATTCTATTCTTTTGAAATTGTTTTTGCCAAAAGACTCACTTTTGATATTTCAACCTGAGCACTGCCCAAGGCCAAATGAACCTCCACTTGATCGCCTTGATGGATACTCTTCGGATCACGCACGGCTTGGCCTTGTTTACTTAAAAGAACCGCATACCCTCTGTCCAAGGTTCTTTGTGGGCTTAAAAGCTCTAAATGACTGGCCCAACTGCGGTGTTTTTCTGAATAAACATTGATCCTGACTTGCCACGATTGATCTAAGCGCATGGTCAATTGATCCATCTTTTCTCTCATGCGATCGGCATTCGGCAATGCATGAGAAAGCCTCAGTGACAATTGATCTAAACGTTGAGCTTCCTTATCAATTCTTTGACTCACCCGTGTGGACATTTTCTGACTGAAGGTGGCCAAGTCTTGCAATAAAGCTTGGCGATCCGGCGTGACTAACTCTGCAGCACCTGTTGGTGTTGGGGCACGTAAATCAGCCACAAAGTCTGCGATGGTGAAATCAGTCTCATGACCAACTCCAGAAACCAAGGGTACTGGAGATTGAGCTATCACCCGGGCCAAGCCCTCATCATTGAACGCCCATAAATCTTCAATGCTGCCACCACCTCGCACCAAGAGGATGACGTCTATCTCATCCGCTGTATGAGCCGCATAAGCAGCCTCCAGAGCTTTAATTAAAGCTGGGGGTGCATCAACCCCTTGCACTAGACTTGGAAAGATTGTGACGGGTATGTGAGGCGCTCTTCTAGCCAAGGTGCTTAGAACATCTTTCAAGGCAGCCGCTTGTGGTGAAGTTATCACTGCAATGCGCCTTGGATGTTTTGGCAAGGATCGCTTGGCATCTTCATCAAACAGACCCTCTTTGCCCAACTTCTCTTTGAGCTTTAAAAAGGCTTCGTACAAACCCCCTTGACCAGCCCGGCGCATCATGCCCACGTTTAACTGAAGATCTCCACGGGGAACATACATTGAAATGTTAGCGGCCACTTCAACCAAATCACCTTCTTTGGGTAAAAAACCCACTTGACCATTTCTGCCACGGAACATCACGCAGCGAATTTGACCCTCAGCATCCTTCAAAGAGAAATACCAATGCCCGCTTTCATAGGCCTTGAAGTTAGACACTTCCCCCCGAACCCATACACTACCGATGCCCTCTTCTAAAACACTGGCAATAGCGCGGTTCAGATCACCAACCCCAATAATTTCTTTCGATATTTCCGTCATTTGTCCACGTCAAATTAGTAACTATATGGCTTCGCGGTTAACAACTATCCACAGGACCAATTAAAAACTGGGGCATTTCCCCCAAACTCCGACCAAAACCAATCACATTCATGCAAGTTATTGATTTTAATCATATTATTCATTTTACAACTTTTGAAAATTTGAGTCTTTAACAAAGAATCAAGGGTTTAGCGTGCATCTTAAAGAAAGTTTTTCACATAGTTATCCACAAGCTTGATGCTTTTTCCCAGAGACCTTTGAGTCCCACACAACTGCATCGTTTAAAGTATAGGGTATGTACACAATTCTTATTGCCGCCGGCTGGCCAGTATGGCCCTTACTTCTGACATCCATCTTGGCTTTGGCCATCCTGATCGAGCGAACCTGGTTTTTACAGACCAAGCGAATCACGCCACCCCAATTACTAGAGGGTGCCATCCAATTAGCCAGCTCTGGAGCACTAAAACAATCTAAAACTGCTCAAGATGCCACAAAAGCATTAGCGGATGCAGCGCCCCTTGGACAGATTTTGGCCGCAGCCTTGTTAGAAAAATCTCAGGGTGGCTCAGAAGAGAAAATCATTGCAGCGATGCAAGATGCCGCTGAGTCTGTCACTATTTTGTTAGAGCGTTATCTAGGTGCCTTAGCAACGATTGCCACCATTGCCCCTTTATTGGGTTTATTTGGCACGGTTGTTGGCATGATTGAAATTTTCGGCAGTCAGCAAGGTGTTGGTGCTAATCCTCAACAATTGGCCAATGGTATTTCGATTGCTTTGTACAACACTGCCTTTGGCTTGTTGATCGCGATTCCTGCTTATGCAGGTTGGAGAGGCCTTAAAGCAATGGCTGAAAAGCGCCAACGTGAGTGTGATGTAGCTGCAAAGAAATTACTCGCTCATTTAAATAGTATTTGATTGAGCCGCCATGCTTTTTCGTCAAAATAATCGCAGTCTTTTCTCTTCCGGAAAATCAAGTGCCCCTAGCAGTCAACAGCAAGCTCCTGAAATCAACTTAATTGCTTTCATCGATGTGCTGTTGGTAATTTTGATCTTCTTGATGATCTCTACCACCTTCACACGCTATCAAGAGTTATCCATCACTCTGCCTGCTGCTGAAGGTGCTGCATCAAAAAGTAAACCAAAAGATATTTCCATTGCCATCACATCCGATGGGCGAATTGCCATTGATGGCAAAAGAATTGCACTGGAGCAATTGAGTCAAAGCTTGAGCCAATCAGCTAAAAATACTGGTAACGATAACGGACCAGTGGTAATCATTGCTGCCGATGGTAAAGCGCCACATCAAGCGGTCATGCAAGTGATGGAAGCTGCACGCAATGCGAATTTACCGAACATCGTCTTTGCCACTCAATCAAAGTCAAAGTAGCATTGGCATCATGAGCCAACACAAACATACACAAGCCCCAGCATTTTGGGAAAAAAGAGGTTTAAAAGCTCTCTTGCTATGGCCTGTGTCAGTTCTATTTGGCTGGCTAACAAATCTTAGAAAAGCTCTTTATGCCTTTGGCATACTCAGAAGCCATTCGATTTCAGTACCGCTTGTGATTGTTGGAAACATTCGTGTGGGTGGTACTGGTAAAACCCCAACCGTTTTAGCCATTGCAAAAGCTTTGCACGCTCATGGTTTTAAGCCAGGCATTATTTCTCGAGGCTATCAAAGTAATTCATCGAATCTTCAATTGGCCCCAATGGAAGTCACTCCGGAATCATTGCCAAGCGAACACGGCGATGAGCCTTGTTATATGGCCCAGCAATTAGCCGATCAAAAAACCCCCATCATGGTTCATACCAACCGTGTAGATGCTGCAAAAGCCTTGCTGATCAAATATCCTGAAGTGGATGTGATCATCAGCGATGATGGTTTACAGCACTACAAACTCAAACGCTGGCCTGCTAGAGAAGGTGGTAGAGATATTGAGCTGGTCATACGCGATGCCAGAGGAGAAGGTAATCAATGGCTGATGCCGGCCGGCCCTCTCAGAGAAAAACCCCATCGTGCACGTGACTTCACCTTGAACATTGGTAGCACTGAAGCCACAAGGACCAAAGCTGAACCACTGTTCTTTCAAGACGCCCCCAATTTTGCGTTGCCCGTTAAAACAGATCAGCTATATCAACTCACAGCGCCAAGTCATCGCATGGCCTTGAATGACATCACCCAACTACTGAACCCTGACGTGGCCATTGAGAACCAAATATTGGCTGCAGCGGGCTTGGGCAATCCAAAAAAATTCTTTGATTTACTCAAATCTCATGGCTTGAAATTTCAAGAAATGCCACTCCCAGATCATTTTGACTTCTCCACCAATCCATTCAAAGAAAATACTGCAAAAGTGATACTCATCACTGAGAAGGATGCCGTAAAATGCAAACAACTCAACGACTATAAGGATGATGAGCGTATCTGGATTTTGCCGATAACGGTGGATTTGCCAAATGACTTTGTTGCGCAAATGGTTGAGATATTAAAAAGACCTAAACCTTGATTCAAAATCTTAGGTTTAAGTTAAATTCAACACCCTACTTGTTAAGATAATCTAATCACTCACTTGCTGACACATCATGGATAAACGTTTACTTGATATTTTGGTCTGCCCAAATTGCAAATCTCCTTTACATCACGATGGCGAGACGAATGAATTAATTTGTAAAGCTGATCAATTGGCTTTTCCGATTCGCGACGACATCCCAGTCATGCTGGTGAATGAAGCACGCGAACTGAACGCTTCTAAATAAGACCTATTTAAAAAACCATTGAAGCAAAACCATAAAAGCAAAACTCAATGAAGCCTAACACCCCATTCTTGGTTGTTATTCCTGCGCGCTTAGCCTCGACTCGCTTGCCCAATAAACCATTGGCTGATATTGCCGGCAAGCCGATGGTGGTGAGAGTGGCAGAGCGAGCATTGATGTCTGGGGCATCACGAGTAGTGATTGCAGTCGATGATCAAAGCATCTTTGATGCCTGTAAGTCTCATGGTTTGGATGTGATGCTCACCAGCAAAGATCATCCAACGGGCACGGACCGATTGAGTGAAGTTGTCAGTAAACTCAATTTGCAAGACGACGAGATCGTTGTCAATGTGCAAGGTGATGAACCCTTGATACCTTCTGACTTGATCACCGATGTTGCAAACACACTGTCGCAACACCCGCAAGCATCGATTGCAACCACAGCATTGGCGATTCATGACACTGCTGAAATCAACAATCCCAATGTGGTTAAAGTGGTCATGAACCAGTCTCATCAAGCGCTTTATTTTTCGCGCTCAGCCATTCCATTTAGTCGCAACCCAGAGCAATTCCAAGCTCAGTGCTACAGACACATTGGCATGTACGCTTATCGAGCCAGCTTTTTGAAGAAATTTTCCAAACTCTCACCAGCCCCGATCGAGGAAGCTGAAGCCTTAGAGCAGCTAAGAGCTCTCTGGCATGGTCACGCTATACAAGTTTTACTAACTGAGGAGGCTCCGCCCCCAGGCGTTGATACAGCTGAGGATTTAGAGCGCGTTCGCCAAGTTTTTGCCAGCCTGGGTAAGTCCTAGGGTCAAAAATTAGCCTTCAGGGGCAAATAATGGGAAAATCCCCCCAGATATTAGTAAGAGTCAGCAAGCTGTCAAACAATCAGCCTACTCTTATACTTTTTTAAATTTTGTATTACCTGATTCAATAATAAAAAGGGAGTTAACCATGCGATTGATCCTATTGGGCGCACCAGGCGCTGGAAAAGGCACGCAGGCTAAATTTATTTGTGAGAAGTTTGGCATCCCCCAGATTTCTACTGGTGACATGCTCCGTGCAGCTGTGAAAGCTGGCACACCGCTGGGTATCGAAGCTAAAAAAGTGATGGATTCTGGTGGTTTGGTTTCTGATGAAATCATCATTGGTCTCGTTAAAGACCGTTTAACTCAGGCGGATTGTGCCAAGGGTTATCTTTTTGATGGTTTCCCACGCACCATTCCTCAAGCACAGGCCATGAAAGATGCGGGCGTACCAATTGACTACGTTCTTGAAATCGACGTGCCTTTCAGCGCCATCATCGATCGCATGAGCGGTCGTCGTGTTCACGTTGCTTCAGGCCGCACTTACCACGTCACATTCAACCCACCGAAAGTCGCTGGTAAAGATGATGAAACTGGTGAAGAGTTGATTCAACGTGAAGACGATAAAGAAGAAACAGTTAAGAAGCGTTTAGACGTTTATGACGCTCAAACAAGACCATTGGTTGAGTACTATTCTGGCTGGTCTAAAAATGGCGATCCAGCAGCCAAAGTTCCGGCTCCTGCTTATCGCAAAATCGAAGGCACTGGTTCAGTTGATGCCATCACTGCGAGCGTATTTGCTGCCTTGAAATAAATCTAGCAGCTCCAATTAAAAAGCCGGTGAAGCATTAGCGTCACCGGCTTTTTTCATTATTCATTGATGAATAACATTCAAAAATTAATCATCCACTAATACATCTTTAAAGATAGTGAGTTGGATCAGAAATACCCGATGCTTTAAAACCTTCTTTGCGAAGGCGGCATGATTCACACTGACCACAAGCCAAACCATCAGAATTGGCTTGATAACAAGACACTGTTTGAGAAAAATCCACACCCAATGACATACCTGTCTGAATGATTTGAGCCTTGCTCATTTGAATGATTGGGGCATGCACCCTAAAGCGTGTGGATTCTTGATGAGACTCAACCCCCACCTTGGTGGCCAAATTGGCCATTGCTTCAAAAGACTTCACATAATCTGGACGACAATCTGGGTAGCCAGAGTAATCAACTGCGTTAGCACCAAAGAAAATATCCAAACCACCCAATGCTTCAGCCCACCCCAAGGCCACTGAAAGCATGATGGTATTGCGTGCCGGAACATAGGTGATTGGTATTTCATTGCTCGCACCTGGACTGGTTGGAACGTCATAGGCGTCATCTGTCAAAGCAGAACCACCCACAAAGCGACGCAAATCCAAATCAATGATTTGATGCTCAACCGCACCCAATGATTTTGCAACTATGGTGGCAGCATCTAATTCTGAAGAATGTCTCTGACCATAGCGAAACGACAATGCGTAAACAGCGTAATCAAGTTTTTTTGCAATCGCCAAAACCGTTGCCGAATCCAAGCCTCCAGACAACAGAACCACTGCAGGAGCGCCCAACTTTCTAGCGCGCATGATCCCAAAATCAAAAGACATATTGATCCTCGATCACTTCAAGCGTTTTAGCGCCTGTTTAGCCAAGTCAGCAGCTTCAGTATCAGGATGCTTAGCAATTAAATTTTCTAAAGTTTTTTTACCTACAGGCTTTTGACCAGCCTCAATCTGACTGTTGGCCAAAGTTAAAAGTGCATCAGGCACACGTCCATGCAAAGGATAACGTTTCACCATTGTTTGGAGCGTTGTGATCGCCGACTTGTAATCTTTTTGAGCGTACTCAGAGTTTCCTAGCCAAAACTGCGCCAATGGCCAATAAGGGCTGTTAGGGTACTTTTTAACAAACGCCTGAAACCCTGTATCAGCCCTCTTTAAATTACCATCTTGGAAAGCCTTCAAAGCAGTGTCATAGGCTTCTTGTTCACCGGGCTGAACTTTGCCCTGAACACCCTCAATCTCCATGATCTGAGGCTCATGTTTTTTCATCCGCTCATTCAAATCTTGATAAAAAGTTTTCTGCTGCGCAGTTAACTCTTCAACTTGCTTTTCCAAGACTTCTGAACGGCCTCTTAATTTAGCTGTTTCTTGATTGAGTTCATCAAGAAGACTTTGAAGCTCAACTTGGGCCTTTTGACTGGCTGAAAGTTGTGATCGCAAATCTAAAATTGCGCGTCTCGCCTCACCATCTTCCAAGAAAGCAAAGCTAGATGTGGATACAAAAGATAAGCCAACAAAAACAACAGCGGCCAAAGCCGCTGTTGAATTTTGCAGAAAACTAAAGCACTTTGATTGCTGCATGAGTGTTCTTTTCTTAAATTAATTTAAGTCAAATTAATAAGCGATATCAGCACGGCGGTTTTCTTGCCAAGCTGCTTCGTTGCTACCCTGTGCTTTTGGCTTTTCTTTACCAAAACTCACTGCTTCGATCTGTGAATCAGACACACCTAGCAATGACAATGATTTACGCACAGCTTCTGAACGACGTTGACCCAAAGCCAAGTTGTACTCTGTTGTGCCGCGCTCATCGGTATTGCCTTCAATTTTGATCTTGCGATCTTTGTTGGCTTTCAAATAGTTAGCATGAGCTTGTAATGTCGCTTGGTACTCAGACTTAACAGTGTAGCTATCAAAGTCAAAATAAACGCTGCGCTTAAACAATGGGCTCTTAGGATCATTCCATGGTTGTGAGCTGTAATCTGTACCGCCCTTACCATCTACGTCATCTAATTTCACGCCAGATGCGCAAGCTGTTAATAAGGCCACTGACAACAACAATGTTGCGCGACGAGCCATTGAAAATTGTTTCATGATTTTCTCCAAAATAAATGTTAATTAATCTGTGTGTATGTTTGTTTCGTGTATTTAAATTTTATTTATTCATTTTCATTAAAAAAGGCTTAATTCAATGAATTAAGCCCCTATCGTACCAAATTAAGCTGAGTTCAGTGCTGAATTCAGTGCTTTTGGGAAGATTAGTCCATGAATGGGCCCCAAGCAGGCTCACGAATATCTGCCCCCGGCAAACTCAAAGTTTGTTTATTTTTACCGTCGATAGAAACAGCCATCAACACCGGCTTGCCTGCTGCGCGAGTGGCATAAAGAATGTAACGTCCATTGGCCGCAAATGTCGGAGTTTCATCTCTGGTGCCATCACTTAAAGGGATGACCTCTCCAGTGGCTAAATCTTGAAGATGCAAGCGGTAGGCTCCAGAAACACGTGCGACATAAGCTAAATTTTTACCATCCGGCGACAAGCGCGGGCTGGTCACAAAAGAATGTTTAAAAGTCACTCTTTGTGCGGCGCCAGATGATTCGCCAGCAGTCGACATTCTATAAATCTGCGGACTACCGCCACGATCACTCGTGAAATAAATAGACTTACCATCTGGTGACCACTGTGGCTCAGTGTCAATGGATGAACCCCTGGTCAAACGTTGTAAACCAGTGCCATTGGCGTTGATTTTATAAACCTGAGTATTGCCGTCTTTTGATAGGGCCATGGCTAATTGACTGCCATCCACTGACCAAGAAGGCGCGCTGTTATTGCCCTTCTGATTAGAAAGAATCGTGCGACGCCCGGTTGCTAACTCATGAACGTAAATCACTGGCTTGCGGGCCTCAAATGAAACGTAAGCGACTTTTTTACCATCAGGCGACCAGTTAGGCGAGATGATTGGCTCATTGCTTGCGAGCGCAGGCTTGGCGTTTTCACCATCAGAGTCAGAAATCACCAAACGATGGCTCTTACCAGATCGAATCACATAAGATAAACGCGTAGAAAAGATACCGCGCTCACCCAAAATCTTTTGAATGATGTCATCAGCAATTTTGTGTCCTGCCAAACGCAAATCTTCAACGCCGACCGTGACCACAAGACCGCCCAAACTTTCGCCTTTGCGAATATCAAATAAACGGTAACGAATTTCAAAACGACCATCCGATAACTTGGTGACATTACCGACTGCTAGGGCGTCAGCGCCACGTGCTGACCAGGATTTGTAATCAGGGTTGATATCCCAACCCAACTCAGCAGATCCACTCTCCACATTTCGAATCGCTCCACTGCGGGTCAAATTAGAACGAACCACATCGGTTACCTTGACCGGCAGTTGATTTTCACCAACAAAGCGCATCACAGCGACTGGAAACAGTGATTGACCCACACCCGTAATTTCAATATTCATTTGCGCTTTGACACCTACTGAAAATGTCATCAAAGCTAATATCATTAAAACGTTCTTCGTCAGAGTTGTCTTCATCTTTGGGTCACCAATCTTATCGATCAATTTAATCTTTGGGTTTAAAGGTCAAACGTATTTGTTTAGGTACTTTGCCATCATCATCTTTAGGCAAAGTCTCGGCATCATCAATCGCTCTCAATACCGCGCGATCCCAGGCAGCATCACCGCTGCTCTTTAAAACTTTCTTATTCATGATTGTGCCATCAGGCGCCAACTCTACGCCGACCTCAACAGCAGGATTCCCAGCCACCAAAGATGGATTGAACACAATCAAAGGCAGTATTTTTTTGCGCACCTTGTCTGCGTAGCCAGGCTTGGCATTACCGCCACCGCCCACACCATCACCAACCACGCCACCTCGACCACCTGCAGCTCCTTCTTTGCCCGCTGCAGATCTCAAGCGAGCCAACTGATCAGAACGTGCTTTTTCTTGTGCCAAGGACTCTTTGCGTTCAGCATCGGCTTTGGCCTTTGCTTTGGCTTGCTCTTGCTTTTGTTTCGCTAATTTTTCTTGTTCAGCTTTTTGTTTTTGCAGCTCTTTTGGATCAACTTTTTTAGCGGCCTTGACCTCTTCTTTTGGCTCAGGCTTTTTCACTGCTTCTTTTTTCTTTTTCAAAGCAATGTCTGCTTTTTCATCAGCGTCGATCTTTGGATCAACATTCGCTGGTGCACTTTTGATGACTGGGACGTTATCCCAAATCTCCGCTTCAAGACCAGCCGGTGTTTGACTTTTCCAACTCAAACCAAACGTTAAAAATGCCATCAACAAAAGATGCATCCCCAAGGCCCATAAAAAGGCCTTACCGGTTCCAGGTTCTGCCTGAATTCGGTTTCTAAGGGGGCTCATTGGAAATGCAGCGGCGCTCAATTCATCTCTCAGTGATGTCTTAGTTGCTCTTAACAGCCAACCCTACGCGTTTGATACCGTTCTCTTTTAAGCGCGCCATCACGTCCATCACAATCTCATATTTGATGGATTTATCAGCGGCAATCACCATCGGTTGATCAGGGGTTAACTCTGCACGCTCACGAGCAAACGCACCAAGCTCGGCTCTTGTCACAGTTTTATCTGCCTTGCCTTCACTCTTGATCAAGATAATTTCTTCAGCAGAAATATTGATTAATACAGGCGGCATTGGCTGCACTTGGGCACCACCAACGGTTGGCAAACTGACGATGCCAGGATTGACCATCGGTGTGGTGACCATGAAGATCACCAATAAAACCAACATCACATCAATGTATGGAACCACATTGATGTCAGCCATTGCGCGCCGACGTCCACCAGATTTTCTAGAGATACTAGCCATGAATGAGCGATCTCCGTTTAACGAACTTGCTGTTGGCGCTGCAAAATATTTGAAAACTCTTCAATGAAAGTTTCAAAACGAATCGATAAGCGATCAATATCAGCAGCGTTGCGGTTATATGCCACCACCGCAGGAATCGCTGCAAACAAACCAATCGCAGTGGCCACCAACGCCTCAGCAATACCAGGGGCAACGCTTGCCAAAGTGGCTTGCTGCACATTGGCCAAACCGCGGAATGAGTTCATGATGCCCCACACTGTTCCAAATAAACCAATGTACGGCGAGACAGAACCAACCGACGCTAAAAACGGTAAGTTGGCTTCCAAGGTATCCATCTCACGCTGATAAGCGGCTTTCATGGCGCGTCGTGCCCCATCAATTTCTTTACCTTTTAAAAACTCTTGCATGCCGCTTTCAAAGATGCGCTCAAGACTGGCTGACTGATTTTTATTGCGCATAGCACCTTGAAGCAAGGTATTCAAATCACCACCCGACCAAAAGTCTCTTTCGAAACGTTCGGTGTCTTGACGAACCGCCTTAAGCGCCAAACCTTTTCTAAAAATAATCGTCCATGAAGCCACTGAAAGACCGAGCAACAGCAGCATGACCAGTTGCACCAAAATACTGGC
>JBDLUD010000027.1:0-17835 GCA_039805465.1 Pseudomonadota bacterium | reverse complement strand
GTTGATTCTGGGCTTGTAAAGAAGCCATATTTGTATTGATCACTGCAGCCATGTTGTACTCCTTGAGTTATTGAATATACAAACTACGTATTAAAAAAAACTTTGGTCTGTATATCTGAGTGGACCATTGTTATATTCATTAACGAGCAGCTTTTAGAAAGCTTTAACTATTTTTAGATGATCTGCTTGAACAACTCTTATTAGATTGCTTCAGTCACCTTAATTACTTCTCATTGGCTTTTCCTCGTAAAACAGCCGAACAGGTCTTGAAAGAAAACCCTCACTTTGACTCAATTAGTTTTTTTTGATGCCTGTATTTAGGGTGGGCCATGTAATAAATCCAGACCCAACACTATATATAGTTGTTGATGGTCAATCAGGTGGTTTCAAAGGGATTTCCTAGGTACTCATGAATGGCTAATACAGATGCTTTAAAGTGCCATGTTGGGTACTTTAGGTGGCCTTAAAGGGTGGTGAAGTTCATTATGGGATATGTAAAAAATTGAATGAAAAAAAGAATAAAAAATTTATTTGTGATTTTTTTTAAAAAACCCTCAAGTTTTGAAATTGGGGGCCGTAAACTTTCTTACCCCCTGAATATTTCAGCGTGTTTTTAGAGGGTTTTATGTTGAAATTTTGAATATTTCTAACAGGGAATACTGTGTTTGTAAGACAAACACGGTAGGTACAGTTCCATCTACTCCGTAGAAAAATACATCTTTTATCTGATTGTTGTCGATGTTGTGACTCTTCACAATGGCATCACTTAGTTAAAGAAATAAATTCTTACGGAGATAACAATGGGTACTGATGTCTTATTAGCTGAAATTAAAGATGCCAATTTGCGCTATCTATTGCTCACGCAGCAAATGATTCGTGATGACGTTGATACGGCCATGTTCCGTTTGGGTATTAGCAAGAAGATTGCTGACCTTATTTCTAGTTTAAGCACTGCACAAACGATCAAATTAGCTTCTAGCCCTAGCATGCTCATGAGATTTCGTTTTGACGATGCGACCATCCTCGGTATGTTGACTCATGACACCAAGGACTTATTTCAAGCGCAAGCTCACGCAGCCATTCTATTAGCGGCTCAACCCGCAGTAGAAATGCATTGATACTAAAAAACTAATCAATGACTAAAAAAACCAAAAGCATACTCAACGAGTCTAAGGATATTCAGGTTGCTATTGACCTGATCAAGCTTGGCGCCAGACTTCAGTTGCTTGAAATGGAAACATCGCTTTCTCGTGATCGTTTGATTAGTCTTTATAAAGAACTTCGCGGTGAGTCACCACCTAAAGGGATGCTGCCTTTCTCTTCTGATTGGTTCTTAACGTGGCAACCTAATATTCATACGTCTTTGTTTTTGAGTATTTATAAGCAGTTGAAACTTAATTCTGATATTTCTGAAATATCTGCCATCATCAAAGCTTATAAATTGTATTTAGAACAGTTTCCACCTGAGTTTGGTGAGGAGCCAGTGCTATCACTGACCAGAGCCTGGACGCTGAACCGCTTTATGAAATGTGACATGTTGACTACCGCTGTTTGTAAATCATGCACAGGTGAATTTATTGCAAGACCTTTGATGAAGCGCAATTACGTTTGTGGACTGTGCGATGTGCCATCTCGTGCCGGCAAGACCCAGAAATTCATTGACGCCACTAATGCGGCCAGACAAGCCGCCGCATAATCATTGTTGCCGTGAACAGTCGTCAACCAGTTCTTTCTTTCATTAAGAACCGACCGCAATTTACTTCGCTTTTCTTATTATCAGCGCTGACTCTACTTTCGTTTGTTGCTGAGCCATTTTTCAGCACATTGCTACAGGTTGAGCTTGATAAAACTCATCAACTAATTTTCATCGCAATCGCAGCCGCACTATTAAGTTATTGGATGGGTTTGCCCAAATGGTGGTGCTGGATTAATGGGCTATTCCCGATCATGGTTGGGATATTTCAAAGCTTTAATTGGTCTTCGTCCATTTTTCTCGCAGGATTTTTAATCCTGGCACTGTTTTACTGGAGTAATTTTTTAACGAGAGTACCTTATTACCCCTCAACAGAGACTGTTTGGTCAGAAATTGCGGACCTTTTGCCCAGCGATCAACCAGTCAACGTCCTAGAAATAGGCAGTGGTTTTGGCGGTTTTTGTTTGTTTATCAAAAAACAAAAACCCAATTCGACGGTCATTGGGGTCGAGTTATCACCCATCATCTGGCTGTACAGCCGCATACGTCAGGTGGTATTGAAGGTTGATTGCCAATTTTTGCGTCAAGATTACCGACGCATGAATTTTTCTCAACAAGATCTTATTTTTGCATTTCTATCGCCTGCCGCAATGCCAGCACTGTATTTACAGGCCAAAAAACAGATGAAAACGGGCGCCATATTGGCCAGCTATTGTTTTGAGATCCCTTGTGCTCATGACGAAACAATCGAAAAAATTGAAATTAGTTACGGAAAAACCCTTCATATTTGGAGAAAAACCTAACTAATCAGTATTTAAAGTA
Source organism: Pseudomonadota bacterium (assembly GCA_039805465.1). Lineage (GTDB taxonomy): Bacteria > Pseudomonadota > Gammaproteobacteria > Burkholderiales > Burkholderiaceae > Polynucleobacter. The sequence continues at coordinate 15,320 of JBDLUD010000027.1, read as the reverse complement.
GTTAAGCCAAGGAGATTTTTATGAAAATTACCGAAATAATGTCTTCACCCCCAATTACCGGCACTTTAGATGATTTTTTGAGTGAAGTTAAAGAAATGTTGGCCGTTAACAATATCAAGCATCTTGTGATTATTGAAGAAGGTAAGTTAATGGGTGTTTTGAGTGAGCGTGATCTTTTGTTGGCAATCAGTCCTTATGTCAATTCAAATGTCTACACCACCAGAGATCTAGCAACACTTAATCAGCGGGTTGGACAGATTGTAGAGAGACACCCCTTGTATCTTGATGATCAATCAGAGCTTGAGGATGCAATTGATATGTTGGATAAAAACCATATCAGCTGTATTCCAATTGTTGATGCTGATTTTGTACCAGTTGGGGTTGTTACTAAGAGCGACATCATTCGCTTTTATAACAAAAAAAGAGATTGAGTGAAGGGTGCTGAACCCTGAGCAAGTAATTAAAAATAAAAAATAGTTTTAAACATGACATTGATTAAATTGACCAAACTTTCTAAAGGCCAACCATGCTAGTAGTCATCGGATTTATTGTGGTTTCCTTTTCTGTATTTGGCGGATTTGTTATTGCTGGCGGCCATTTGGCAGCACTATTTCAACCGGTTGAATTATTGATGATTGGTGGTGCTGCAGCTGGTGCTTTGGTTGCTGGTAATACTATCAAAGCACTCAAGGCCACCGGTGCAGCAGTGCCCACCTTGTTTCAAGGTTCTAAATACAACAAAGAACTATATTTAGATTTACTTTTAGTGCTTTATGCAATCTTCACAAAGATTCGTAATGAAGGTATGAAGAATATCGAAGAAGATATTGAAGAGCCTGAGAAAAGTAAAATTTTCCAACGCTATCCAAGAATCTTAGCAAGTCATCATCACGTCGAATTTATTTGTGACTATTTGCGCTTGATGGTATCTGGAACGATGGATCCATTCCAGATTGAAAACTTAATGGATGTCGAAATAGAAACGCATCACCACGAAGGCGAAGTGCCTGTTCACGTTTTTGCAAAGATGGCAGATGCTATGCCAGCTTTTGGTATTGTTGCCGCCGTTATGGGTGTGGTTCACACCATGGGATCAGTTGGCCTGCCTCCTGCAGAGCTTGGTATTTTGATTGCGCATGCGCTTGTGGGTACCTTCTTGGGTATTTTGCTGTCATACGGTTTCGTGGCACCGCTGGCAAATTTGCTAGAGAGTAAATTACACGACTCGACCAAATCTTTCGAATGTATGAAAGTGGCGATTCTGGCAAATATGAACGGATTCCCGCCTGCTGTGGCAGTTGAGTTTGGCCGAAAAGTTTTATATTCAACAGAGCGTCCTGGATTTAAAGAGCTTGAAGATCAGGTCAAAGCCACCAAGGTTGATTATGCTGAGAAGCCTAAGGAAGCAGCGAAGGCAGCAGCATAATGGCGGGGGCTAATAAAAAACCCATCATTGTTGTAAAAAGAATTAAGAAGGTTGCCGGTGGTCATCATGGCGGCGCCTGGAAGATTGCCTACGCTGACTTCGTGACGGCCATGATGGCCTTCTTCTTGTTGATGTGGTTGCTCAGTAATGCTGATGAAAACAAACTCAAAGGCATTGAGGAGTACTTTAAGCAACCATTGAAACTGACTATTTTAGAGATTGGTCAGACCATCGGAGACTCATCATCTGTTATTAAGGGTGGGGGTACTGACTTAACTCGTAAAGATGCGCAGATGAATCGCTCGAATGATGACACCAGAACATCTGTAGAGGTTTTCAAAAAAGAATTAATGCCTCTTGCGCAAAATTTAGCCGCCGAATCAGAAGCAGTTGATCAGCAAAGACTTGAGCAATTAAAAAAACAACTGGATAGCTTACTTCAAAATAATGAACGTTTGGCGCCGTACAGCAAGCAGCTCAATATTGACATTACCACCGAGGGTTTGCGCATACAAATTGTTGATGAAAAAAACAGACCGATGTTTCCCTTGGGAAGCGCTCAATTGCAAAGTTATGTCAAAGTTATCTTAAAAGAGTTGGTGCCAGCCATCAATACACTGACAAACCCCATTACCATTTCTGGTCACACTGATTCTATTCCTTATCCAAAGGCCAATAAGAGTTACTCTAACTGGGAGCTATCAGCAGATCGAGCTAATTCAGCGAGAAGATCACTGATTGAATCTGGGCTAGAGGAAAGTCGAATCATGAAGGTTGTCGGCTTATCTTCGGCCATTTTGCAAGATGCTAAGGACCCTCAAAACCCTATCAATCGCCGCATCAACATCATTGTGATGAATAAACGAGCGATTGAGTTTGCAAAAAATGAGGTTAACGGCAAAGAGGTTTCATCAATACCATTTGGTAAAAGATAAAAAATTGACGATCATTGATTTAATTCGAATGATCGTCAACTAATTCAAACTACAAATTATGAATACCCAATAGTCTCTTCAGACTATTAAGATTTCGTCAATTCACCTTGAATCATCGCACCCCTTTGAATGGTGAGTGATGAGTAATTGATCTTTGCATTAACGTTGGCTTGACCGCCAATCGTTAAGTCTTGGCAAGTCGCATCCCCTGTGAATGCACCGCGAACTTGGATCGTCGTGGCTTTAATTGAGCCATTCACTTTCCCGCTGCTTCCTATCAAAAGATTTTGCACATTGATGCTTCCACTGAGTGTGCCATCCACATTCAATGTGCCTTGGAAATTAACGTCACCCGTGAACTCAAAACCCTCGCTGATCACAGATGGCTTTGTGATCTCAGGAAGAGTAGGTTTGGCTTGTTGCTCGGTATTGGTGTATGTGTCTTCTTGATTTTGGTCTATTGAATCATTCATATCTTCGTTATCCACAGGCAGGTCATTGTCATCAACATCTGTTTGATTTGATTTTCGATTAAACATAGGGTTCTCTTAATAATTAATTTGAAGATGAAGCATTAATTTTTGTGAGGTTACCTTGTAAATTACCGCCTTTTTCGACTTCAATTTCTGAGAACTCGACATTGCCTGTCACTCTGCCTGAAGAGCGAATAAATAAAGATTTCTTAGCAGAAATATTTTCATAGGCTTCGCCGCGAATATCGATGATTTCAGCAACGATGTTTCCTTTGAGAACGCCTGTTGGGCCAATCAAAATCTCTCTAGCAGTAAGGTCGCCTTCGATTGTTCCAGAGATAGAGGCAATGTCTGGAACCACGAAGTTTCCTTTCAGTGTTACGCCTTCACCAACAGTTAGACATCCATTTTGATTATCACTTGACATATATTTCTTTCTTGTACGGTTGGTTAACTATTTTTAAAACTGGTTTCTTGAATTTTTTTGATTAAGCTAGAAGCGTGGTTAATTTGTTTTTTTGAATCCACTTTTTTGATCATCAGCCCAAGTACTTCTGCCCCATGTTCAATGCCTAATTGATTGTAGGTAATGTCACCGACCACAATGGCAGAATCGTGAAGCTCTACTTTTTCAGACGCGTAAATATTGCCTTCTACCTTACCGGCCACAAGAACTCTGAAGGCTCGGATGTCACCGTTGATTTTTCCTGTTACACCAATTGCAACAGTGATGTTTTCATTTTCACTTTCACTGGTACATTCAATATTTCCCATGACAGTGCCATCTACACGGATTGAACCCTCGATTGAAAGACGTCCATGGATGGTAGTTGTCTTATCAATGATGGTGTCAAAAGACTCTAACTCTGGCTTAAGTAAACCGTGTTTTTTATTTGAACCAAACATGTAAGACTCGTCATTAATAAGTGTGAAAGTAAGTATAAAGAGTGAGAAAAAACTTTTAAGCTGTTTTTTTTGTAGGATTTTGTCTTACAAAATTACACAGTAAAAAAATATTGAATACAAATGGTCTTAATTAATTGATTAATAGTTTTTTGTCATTAATAATCAGAAAACTAAGCCAATTCACTAACTTTTTTCGGTATTTATTTTGTTCAAAAATATTCACACAGCAGACGTCATTGAGATACGTGGTGATGTTATTGCTTTCGTCAGAAAACAACAGCGCTACTCAGTAAGTCATATAGTCAATATTTGCTGTATTTCAGAGAAAATGTTGAGCCAAATTGAAAATGGTGGATTAGACTCGTTTTATAGTTTTGCGATCAAGGTCCAAGTTGCCAGAAAAATTGGCGCCTATCTTAAGTTGCGTGATGAAGATTATTTAGTAGTTAAAGAAGCATCTCTATTTAACGATGATGCCTTAGAGCAAATTCAAGCAAGTGTGCCTGATGTTATTTTGGAACAAAGCACACAAAAATATGAGAGTAAGGCTCTGAGGCCTCAAGCAGGCAATATCAATCCAGATAACCCAAGCAATATCATCAATGAAATAGATAAGATCATTGGTGTATACGAAAAATCTTCTGGTTCCGGTGAAAAATTACCATTTAATGAGATTCTGATTTCATCTATTGATCCTAAGATCTCGACTGATATCCCCGGTAATAAAAAATCAAAGTCATCGTCCGTTCTTATGTTTGCTAGCCTATTTGGCGCAGCTATTCTGGCAACTGGATTTTTTTACTCTTCAGAAATTTCTAAATATGGCACGATAGCGCTGACTGACATGGGGATCCTCAAAAAAGAGCCGGTGGTCATCATCATTGAGGAAGATCCAAGTTCAACGCCTTCGCAGGTGGTTGTTGACCCTGTAGAAAAAGTGGTTCAACCAGTAACGCAGTCATTGGTTCCAGCCCCAGCAGCTGGGATAACTCAGCCCATCAATAAAACGGATGTTGGCCGCTAAATAGATTGATCATGCTACGGCTTGGTTTTTTGGACTTTATGTCTTGTTGATGTCCAAAACTATTTCATAATCTTTGATGGCCTTATCAAAGTTTCCTAGATTATGGAAGCACAGCCCACGATTGAAATAAGCGTCGGGCTCTTTGGGCTTAATTTTTATTGCCTTTGTGTAGCTTTCAATGGCATCACTGTAATTATTAAGAACCTGCAAGCACATGCCAATATTGAAGATGGTCCCAAAGTGATTGGATCTAATGGCTAATGATTGACCGTAACTTTTAAGAGCGTCATCAAATCTGCCTAATTCATAAAAGCACAAACCCTGATTAAAAAATGCATCTGCAAAATTTGGTTTCATGGCCAAGGCTGTGCGAGTGCAAGCCAGGGCAGCATGATATTGCTTTAAATAATAGTAATTGGCTGAAATTCTTAACTGGAGATAGGGTTCATTTGGTTGAACTTGAACGATTTTTTGATAATAGGCAATCGCCTGATCATGATTTTTATTGTATTCATAAATAAATGCTGCGCGGAGGAGGGCATCAGGATCGCTGGGGTTTTCTGCCAGAGCTTCTTCGAATTTTTTTAATGCGTTATCAAACTGATTATTGTTGGCCTCATTGATGCCTTCATTCACTAGCCAATGGGCATCAGGGATCTTAACTTTTAAAATCTTGATGTAATGAGCGATGCCATCATCATTTAAGTTTTGTGTTGCCGCAGCCATTCCATAATTTTTAAGATCTGCATCGGTAATCATGGCAACTATTAAAAAGGTTACAGAGTTCTAATTTTTTTGATGGCAGATAAGTAGATGATTCTTAGATTGATACCCACTTGTGATTGTTGAGTAACGTTTTCATATTGAAGCAACATCCCTCGCTTATCTGGGGCAAATTGATAGCCAATCACAAGCGCATTGACAGCCATTTCTGTTTGATTTTTATCTGCATAGCATCTGGCTAGCTGACGCCAAGCATAGGTTAGCCTTGGATTGATTGAAATAATATGCATAAGTGCTTTGTGGGCTTCATCAATTAAGTTTTCCTCAAATAATGTGTCCACAAGATTAAGATGAATGGCCATCGATGCGGGGTCTGCATTAAGGGCTTGCCTGAATAACTTAATGGCTTGTAAATTATTTTTATCTTTTGCTTCTGCAATGCCTTGTTGATTTAAGCCCCATGCCGCTCCAATGTCACCTGGCCGCACTTTGCTCATGCTGGACATTCTTGAGGCTGCTATTTCTACCGAATGAAGATCTAATTTTGTTGCTGAACTCAACATGCTAGAAATACAGGCTTGTTGGTCAACACAATTTTCTGGTAATGCTTTTTTAGCTTCAGCTAATTGTTGTTTTTTTTGCAGTAGTCTTTTTTGCTCTAGGGCCACGGATTCTTCAAAGGCTCTGGTCTCCTCGGCAATTCTCTCCGCCTCCTCGGCTTCAGCAGCTATTCTTGCCTCTTCCTCTTGCTCTAATAAGGCCTGCGCTTGCTCTTCTTTTTCTTGCTGGATTTTTAATACAGCTGCAAGCGCGCTTTCTTTTTTATGTTGATAGGCATTCCAGGCCAGATATGATCCAGCAGCAATGACGATTGAGAGCAGGACCAGCCCGGCAATCACCATGATCTTTTTGCGCTTATTTTTTACAGGCAGTTTTTCTGCTTGAACCTCTTCTTCAGGTTCTGCAATGACTGGTTCCAATGGAGGAGGCTGCTCAACAACCGTGTCCAATTTCTCTAAATCGGTTGTAAAGCCGCAATTAGAGCAAATGATTTCGTTGTTGAGGAGGGCAGTCCCGCATTGCTGACAATTCATGTCGTTCTATATCTTTGTTAAATGTTGTGTATCTATTAACGACTTAATTCAATGACACTTTAATAAGGTAAATATATGCATTAAATACAATAACTTAAATCAGTTTTACTGAATCCTTCAAACAAAGGGGAAATCATGACTCATGAGGATATTGAGAATAAATAACTAATTATTCCTGGCGGCCTGCCGTAAACAGTTTGAATTTATGACTTTCACATACGCTTTTAAGACAGGGATTTAATCATGAAAATTACCTTTAAAACTCCAATAGTGAGTTTGGCCCTTGGAGTTGCCCTTTTGGGAGCTATGTTTAGTTTTCCAGCAGTTGCTGAGACGATCAAAACAAGTGCTGGTGCCACAGCTAATGTAGCTCCGAATAAAGCTTTTAATGAAAAAATGCTTTCTTTGGCTGTTCAACTCGAGAAAAATCTTGATGTTAATAAACGTTTCTCGGTTTATGCAGTAACTACTTTTGTTGACCTTGATAAATTTGCCAGTTCAAATTCAGTTAGTCGACTCATGACAGAGCAGTTGGTTCATGAATTACAGCTGAAGCAATGGAATATCATTGATTTGCGCTTGAGCAAAACCATCGCCATTTCAGATGGTGGAGAGTTCTCGCTATCTCGTGATGCGCGTAAGTTAAGAAGTCCACAAGAGGTTTCTGGTGTTGTGAGCGGTACATTCTCAGTTGTAGGAGAAGACATTTTTATCAATGTCAGAGTACTTGATTACACAACAGGAGCTATTTTGTCTTCAGCTCAGACACATTTTGATATCAGCTCTGTTGCGGGTCACATGCTTGACCGACGCACTAATTTAACCAGAGTAAACATCGTCCCTAACTAATGATGTCAACAACGAGAAGATTTTTCCTTACTGGCATAGCTGCTGGTGCCGGTTCGATTCTCTTATCGGGGTGTCAGACACCTCGTTTTGGAGTTGAAGATGTTTCGTGCGACACAAAATTAATAACAAAATTAAGCGCACTTGATCTTTCAAGTCTTTTTTCAGGCATTGCTCAAGAAATTTGCACTTACTATGGGGACAGTTGCGCCAAAGGCAGTCTTGCTGCCCCTAAAGGTGTTCCGCCAATCATGGTGACTGACTTTGTGGAGATTGAGTCTCTTCAGTCTGATAAATCTGGCTTACTCATGGGTGACCTGATGCGAGCCTATTTGATGAAAAATTGTTGCAGAACAGTGATTCAGGCTGAGGTAGGTAAAGATATTCGCATCAATGACAAGGGCACGGTCTCTTTGACAAGACAGCCAAATCAATTAATGAAGTCTGAGTTGGAAGTTAGAGAGATTGTTATTGGCACTTATCACAACTTTATTGATAAATTGATCATCAACGTCAAGATCATAGATATTCAGACTCAGGCAATTAAACAATCTGTTGTTAAAGAGTTGAAATTCACTTGTAGCAATCGAACCCTCAAAACTCAGGGTGCGTTGTTTAAATAATATTGATAGTGGGGTGTGTCGTGAAAGTTTTTGCTGTTTTATTGATTTTTATTTCTCAGTTGGCCTTTGCCAATGGTGACGTTGCTAATTGCACGGATGAGAAAGGCTATACCTATTATCCAAACTTCGGTGGAGTAACACCTAAGAACAAAAAAACTTGGCGAGAAGAGTCAAGCTCAGGCAAAAAAATCACTGTCACAAACAATAATGGTCAATATGATTTGATCTATTCAGACACTAAACGCAATCAAGTTTTCTCGGCTTTGCAAGAGGGCGCTAAGATTTCGTTGATCAGCAAGTCTCCTACAGAATTTTCTTTGTTGGTGGTCTTTATAGGCTCTAATGAAATCTACAGTTTTAGAACGGCTGATGATGGAAAATTTGAGTATGTGCACACGCTGATTCGTTCAGAAATGATTCCTAAAATCTCGGCCGCAATCGGAGCCTGTCAGCAAATCAACTTTCAGTTAGCGCACTGACCCGAGTTTTTCTTCAAGGTTTTGAGAGCTCGGCTTCATAAAAGAGCCTGGCCTTGAAGTACATTGAAATGCCAAACAATCATAAGAGCGGGTTCTGATCGGCATAGCGGTTTTATATTCGATAATGAAAAATGGGCGCACGCGTTTGCTCTAAATTGAGCAAGCTACGTTATTCTTGAGTCTTTCAGAATTTTCATTTATTTTTATTGAGTATCTATGTCTTATAACGGTCGTCTTACTTCCCTTTCTCATGGTGGTGGTTGTGGTTGCAAAATTGCACCAGGTGTCTTGAGCGATATTCTCAAGGCAGCGCCTATCAGAAACATCCCGGCTGCTTTGTTGGCCGGCTCAGATAACAATGAAGATGCGGCTGCTTATCAAATCAATCAGAACCAAGCCATCGTTGCCACGACTGATTTTTTCATGCCCATCGTGGATGATCCATTCGAGTTTGGTCGAATTGCTGCAACGAATGCCATATCTGATATTTATGCGATGGGTGCACAGCCTTTGTTTGCCTTGGCTTTGCTTGGTATGCCCATCAATGTCTTGCCAATCGAAGTCATTCAGCAGATCACAGCCGGTGGCGAATCAGTCTGTAATGATGCTGGCATCATGATTGCTGGTGGTCATTCGATTGATACGGTTGAGCCTATTTATGGATTGGTTGCAATTGGCGTGGTTGACCCTAAAAAACTCAAGCGAAACAGCGGCGCCAAAGCAGGAGACAGCATTATTTTGAGTAAGCCGCTAGGTGTGGGCATTCTTTCGGCAGCATTGAAGAAAGAGCTGCTATCTGAGTCTGGCTATCGGGAGATGATTGCTCTAACAACCAAGCTCAATAAGCCTGGTGTTGAATTAGCTCAATTAGAAGGTGTTCATGCTTTGACCGATGTCACAGGGTTTGGTTTAGCTGGACATTTACTCGAACTAGCTCGTGGTGCGAAGTTACAAGCCAAATTGGATTGGAGCAGCATTCCGGTTATTGAAGAAGCTGTTCAGTTGGTACAAAAAGATATTTACACCGGCGCATCAACCCGTAATTGGGTGGGCTACGGCAATGAAGTTAAGTTGGCCCAGAATATATCTTTGTGGCAGCAGCATTTGCTCACCGATCCCCAAACCAGTGGCGGCCTATTGATTGCTTGTGCTCCAGAAGCAGAGGCTGAAGTTTTAGCTATTTTGCAAGCCGGTGATTTTGGTGGTGCCAAAAAAATTGGATGCTTTACAGAAGGATCTGGTCTTTCAATTGATTGAGAAAAGTTAATTATTTGCTTTTTTTAATAATGATTCCGTCAGTGATTTGATGCTTCTCTTTTCAGCTGATGGTTGCGCATAACGAACTCTCTTTTTGATGTGCGCTTCTAGAGACTTATAAAAAGAAGGTTCGAACTCTGCTTTTTGCAGCATTAGCGCCAAAGCTTTTGCATCCCCAACTGGGTAGTAGCCAGGGTAGTCATCTCCAAGCAAGCCACGATTGCCCGGAATATCTGATGCAATCACTGGTACACCAATCGCAATGGCCTCTGTTACTACGTGGGCGCCACCTTCCATGAGGCTTGATATCACCATCAGATGACTCCGAGAGAGTTGCTGAAGTGTCTCGGAGTGACTAAGTTCATCAAGCCACTGATAATTCTTGAGTTCTTTGTTGTATGCCTTTGCTAGACTTTTCATCTCCGGGCTCATGGCCTTGCCCAAGTGTAAAACTTGGATCTTGCTCTCTGGCCTCAGGTATTTGAGACTTTCTGGTGTGCAAAAAGGATCTTTCTCTGGCCTTAGATGCCCGATCACACTGATTAAAAAACTCTTCTTTAAAAGAACTTTGCGTTTAACTGATTTAGTAGATTGATAAATGACGTGAGTTTTTATTTGCAAATGCTTTGGAATCATCATTAATGCTGCGGATTGCAAAATAACGATGGCATCAACCATTTCCATTGATTTCAGCACTTCAGGGTGCGATGGCATATCTCGATACAAATCAGTACCAGTCATGATGAGAATGATGGGGCGATGGGGGTAAATCTTTCGGAACTGCGCAATCGATGCGTGGCTTCTATAAGCGTGCAGGGCAATCAATACATCTGTGTTCTCGCCTGACCAGTGATTGGATATCTCAACTTGATGGCCTAATTTTTTCAGAAAGCCCTGCCAACGCAATGCCGTGATGCGATTGCCGTGCAGGCTTCCTGCTGGAGCAGGAGTAACGATTTCTAAATGACTTGTAATGTTAGTGACCTGTTATAAATTTCGAGAACTGCATGAATTTTTTTACTCGTGATGTGATTGTATAGACCTTCTCAACCCTCATGAAAGGCATGCAAATAATTAGAAAAGTAACTTAAATGAGCAATCATTCCATGATTCTCTTTTTAAGACATAATTGACCCATACGAATTTTTAATCAATAACTAATAAAGAGATAAATATGAACACACTAGACGCCATCCGCCAAAGAAGAGCCATCAAACATTTTGATCCAGCTCATCAATTCACAAAAGAAGAAACGCAACAATTGATTGAATTGGCGATGCAATCTCCGTCGTCATTCAATATTCAGCATTGGCGTTTGGTCAATGTCACCGATAAAACCCTCAGAGCTCAATTACGTGCAGCTGCTCATGACCAAGCTCAAGTGACGGATGCATCTCTATTGTTTGTTATTGCCGTGGATATCAAAGCTTGGAGCAAAGATCCTGCAAGATATTGGGTCAATGCCCCTAAAGAAGCTCAAGACATCTTGGTGCCATGGATCAATCCTTTTTACTCAGGCGATGAGCAGCTTCAGCGTGATGAAGCGATGAGATCTGCAGGTATTTTGCTACAAACCATGATGTTGTCTGCTAAAGCCATGGGCTATGACTCTTGCCCAATGGTCGGTTTTGACTTTAAGAAAGTCGCTGAATTGGTTCACTTGCCAAAAGACTTTGCTTTGGCTGCGATGTTGCCTATTGGTAAAGCCACGAAACCAGCCTGGCCAAAACCTGGCTTCATTCCTCAGTCAGAAATGATCGTTGAAAATCATTTCTGATTCAGATGAATGTATCGATCAATCATGAGCAATGAATAATGAACAATGAACAATGAACAATGAACAAGAAGACATTGCTCACTGTTCTTTCACTTTTGATCTTTACATTCTTTGAATTAATGGTTGTGATTCTTGATGTTGGGCTGATGGCCCTTGCATTTGCGATTCCGGCATTGATTGGTTATATCCTCAAACCCCAGTTTGGGGATTTAATCTATTTGCTGTTTTTAGCCGTGGGTATTGCGGGAGTGGCCGTTGTCTTTGTTTATCGCAAGCAATCTCAAGCTTATCTTAGAAAAACCTTGGGTCAACGCTCAGAGAATCTGATCGAAAAGCTGAGATTCAGTCGGTGGTTCAAGGATGTCTCTTAATAACAGGCGGTATTGGCAAAACCCTCATTTAGGTATAGGATGAAAAATCAACTATCCATAGGAGGTCGCAATGTCCAGTCAAGATGAATTCATGAAGTGGCAACAAGAACGTGCCAAAGAACTTTTCGCTCTATCTCATCGACTCTTTGAAACTGCCAAGGAGCTTGGGGAGCATCAGGTCACAGAAATCAAAGCCAGTATGGAGCACGCCAAGTCTTATGCCAAACAGGCGGCCACCAATGATGTGGCCAAGTTAAAGGCTTTGCAGGAGCAGTTTTCTGAAGAGGCGATGGCTCGCATGACCAGTTACCAAAAGAAGATCAAGGGTCTTCTGAAAAGCATGGAAGATGAAGCGGCTGATGAAGTTGAAAAGCACCTCAATAAAGCCCGTTCAGCGATGGAGGATTGGCTAAAGACTGCAAGCAAGAACTTACCGGCTGGTTCAGATAAATTCACCGACATCGTGCGTGATGTATCAGAGGCTGGCCACAAGGTCCTAAAAGAAGGGCGCAAGATGGCAAAGCAAGCGGCCGAAGCTGCAGAACAGGGCTTCGCTGATTTAGAAAAAATGGCTCATGACGCTGGTAAAAAATTAGCACCCCCTGCGAGCAAAAAACCAGCCGCTAAAAAAGTTGTCAGAAAGACTATTAAAAAGACTACCGCTAAGAAGGCAGCAAGGAAAACAAGCAAGCCCTGATCAGTTTAATTGATCTGATTGGTTTGATTTTCTCTTGAAAAGCCATGCACCAGCATGGCTTTTCTATTTGTGAAATCAGGGTCATGCTCCTCTATAATTTGCGAATTAATCAGTTTCAATAAAAAGGTTAGCTATGTTGCTTTGGTTGGTTGCAATTTATTTATTCGCATCAATTGTGATTGGTCTTTTAAGTGCCAGAAAAGTTCATAGCGCCAAAGACTACATCACAGCAGGCCGTAACTTGCCATTGCCCATGGTGCTCGCCATGGTCTTTGCCACCTGGTTTGGCGCTGAAACTGTTCTGGGTATTTCTGCCACATTCTTAGAGGGCGGCTTTCGAGGATTGATCTCTGATCCTTTGGGCGCGTCTATCTGTTTGGTGATCTTCGGTTTGATTTTTGCCAGACCCCTTTACCGCATGAACTTGCTGACACTGGGTGACTTTTTCAGAATCAGATACAACAAACAAATAGAAATGATTCTGTCACTGTGCATTGTTATTTCTTACTTGGGTTGGGTTGCTGCACAAGTCACGGCTCTCGGGTTGGTATTCAACGTTTTATCTTATGACGCGATTTCTCAAACTCAAGGCATGTTGATTGGTGCGGCCGTGGTTTTGTTGTACACCCTGTTTGGCGGCATGTGGTCTGTGGCGATCACTACCTTTGTGCAAATGATTGTGATTGTGCTTGGTTTGCTCATAGTTTCTTGGATGGCTGGCGATATGGCGGGCGGCTTTGATAAAGTGATTAGTACCGCTTCGGCAGCTGGCAAGTTTGAATTCTTGCCAAGGTTGGAGTGGGTCGACATGATTGCTTGGATCGCAGCATTGGTCACCATGGCCTTAGGATCAATACCTCAGCAAGATGTGTTTGCCAGAGTGAACTCATCCAAAAATGAAAGTGTTGCTATTTGGGGTACCACATTGGGTGGCATCTCCTATTTCTTCTTCGCTGCCGTGCCATTGTTCTTGGCCTATTCGGCAACCATGATTGATCCGGAATTGGTTGCAAGATATCTTGGGAAAGATTCTCAGTTGATTTTGCCGATGTTCATTTTAGAAAAAATGCCATTCATCATTCAGGTGATTTTCTTTGGCGCACTTCTATCTGTGATCATGAGTACTGCTTCAGGAACTTTATTGGCTCCTTCAGTGACTTTTTCAGAAAATATTCTGAAATCTGTTGTGCCGCACATGAGTGATAAAACATTCTTATGGGCAACCAAACTCACAGTGGCTTGTTTTGCTTGCATCGTGACGTTTTATGCGATTTACACAGATGCATCAATTCACACCATGGTTGAGCATGCCTATCGCATCACCTTGGCCGGGGCTTTTGTGCCTCTGGCAGCAGGATTGTTTTGGAAAAAGGCGAGTAATTTAGGTGCTGCTCTTGCTATCACCTTTGGTTTGGGTGTATGGTTGTTATTAGAGTTCACAAACGCTGAATTATTGGTTGAGCCTCATTTGTTGGGCTTGATCGCCAGTGCGTTTGGTATGTTGGTGGGTGCTTATTTGGTACCTAATAAGCATGACTATGATCAAGTAAAAATGGGGCAGTAAATTATTTAATGAGAAAACTATTACTACTGGGTGCACTGTTCTTATCGGCCTGCCAATTAGGTCCCAAGGAAGAAGCGCCTGTAGCGATGGGCGACACTCATTGGACCTTGGAGTTCACTCTGCTTAAAAACAACAAGCCTGCTGAAATCAAAACTTATCAATTTGAGTCGCGCATGGATTGCTTCAATACCATGTACAAAATGCAAGAAGAAGCGAAGAAGGTCCGCAATCAAACAGGCGGAGGTCTTTGTTACAAGATGTTTGCTGATGGTCAAGAGCGCACCAACAAAGATCTGCTGACTAAATACTAGAGACGCGTTAAAGATGTGCTACAGCTTATTAGTGGGCTTAATCAAATCTTTGCGTTGATAACCCAATTTTTCAGCTTTCGCTAAAAGAGCTTCCTCTAGCTTAGGATCCAATTGTTTTTGTCTGGCCAAAATCCAGAAATACTTGCCTGCTGGCTCACCGACCAAAACCCAAGAGTAATCCTCAGCCAAATCAATCACCCAGTAATCACCATAAAAAGGTCTGAAGAAAGATACTTTTAATTGTGCGTTATTGGAGTCTGGGACCACTTTAGCAATACCGTTAGCCACCTTAGGACCATCATTTTTAAGGCAGGTATTGAGAACACTGATGTTGCCGTCTTCTCTGAGGGCATATTGGGCTGAAACAGTCACGCAGTCTGTGCCTTCAAACCAATTGGGTAGGCGATAGATTTCATACCAGGTGCCAAGGTAACGATTTAAATCAACTGAGCTAACACTTTTCAAAGGACTGCTTGATTGGCGGTACACCGCTTGATTAGCGCAAGCGCTTAAAATGAAAACACTGGTAATTGAGATAAAAAAAAGATAAATGTATTTACGCATGATTACATCGTAAACTAAATTGATACACACATGAAAATTCGTATTTGGGACCTACCTCTAAGATTATTTCACTGGCTTTTGGTCATGGCAGTGCTAGGTAGTTTTGTCTCCGTTAAATTAGGCGGTAACGCCATGATTTGGCATGGTCGTTTTGGCTATTTTGTTTTGGCCTTGATTTTCTTCAGGCTCATTTGGGGTTTTGTGGGGACGCATCATGCGCGCTTTGCTCAATTCATCAAGTCACCCAAAG
>JBDLUD010000026.1:0-17347 GCA_039805465.1 Pseudomonadota bacterium | reverse complement strand
TCCAGAGACCTACGAGCGCTTTGAAAAGGTTGTGTTGATTCACGGTGTGCGTTTGGTCAGTGAATTGGCCTATGAAGATTACATTAAAAATGAATTGCCCAATGATGAATTCTTGGGTGAGATGGTTCGTGAAAAATTGATCTACTACCCAACAGTGACAAGAGAAGCATTCAAGCACACAGGGCGCCTCACCACTGCGATTGAAAACGGTCAGTTGTTCAAAGACATTGGTTTGCCGCCTTTGGACCCAGCGAATGATCGCGGCATGATTTGCGGCAGCCCATCGATGCTCAAAGAAATCTCAGAAATGCTCGATGCCAAAGGTTTCAAGGTATCACCAAGTCTTGGTCAGTTAGGTGACTACGTTTACGAGAGAGCGTTTGTGGAAAAATAAAAATACTCTTTTCTAGAAAAAATAAAATGCCCTCGTTTGATTCAAATTGAGGGCATTTTTACTTATGACCGATACTGAAATTGTATGTAAGTGATTTATGTTGCGGTGCAAGTTGACCCTCCTAATTTGTTTAAGTATGCTGATTTTCAGTAGTTAAACAAACCGAGAGGGATATATGCCAAACAAAGATGATAAGCAGTATCTGGGTAGTTTAGGACGAAGAAAAATTATGCGTGCCGGCTCATTTTCAATTGCCGCACTTGCCTCAGGAGGTTTGTTTGGCTCGCGCATAGCGATCGCTAAACCTCTCGGCTCCAAAGTTCCAGAAGTTGATAGATTAGCTGTGAGAGTGGTGACCGATTCTTATCATCATGCTTTTGAACGATCTACCAAGATTGGTTCACTTGAAATTCAAAGATTTGGCTTCAGTGTTTCTAAAGAGCCGCCCAAGCGTACCTTGCAAAATGAATGGGGCCTCGCTTGGCACATCGAATCTCAACAAGGTAATGAGACCAAGCAAGTATTGTTTGACTTTGCCTACACATCAGAAACACTTTTAAATAATATGGGATTGTTGGGCATCGATCCATCCAAGCTTGATGCCATCGTTCTAAGTCACGGCCATTACGATCACTTTGGCGGTATGGTTGGATTTCTTCAGGCTACCAAAGGAAAGTTAAAGAAAGACTTACCTTTTTACTTGGGTGGCGAAGAATGTTTCTGTACACGTGAGCTGAATGTGCCTGGCAACCCTGGTAACTTTGGCGCCATGGATCGTGAGGCAATTAAGCAAGCTGGCTTGGTTGTTACTTTTGCAGGTAAGCCTTCGATATTGGCTTCTCATGGTTTTACAACTGGATTTATTCCTGCAGAAAGTTTTGAGAAAGTTTTATCTCCAACACGCATGTCAGTGGGCATTCAGTCAGGTTTGGGTTGTGAGCCTGAGAAAGTGAACCCTGCGAAAAAGACTGCAACCTCAGTTCCAGATGATTTTGAACATGAGCAAACCACCATTTACAACGTTAAAGGTAAAGGTTTGGTAGTTATGACTTCCTGTGGTCACCGTGGAGTCGTTAACACAGTGAAGGCTGCCATGAAGGTATCAGGCATCAATAAGGTTCATGCCATCATGGGAGGCTTCCATTTGGCACCTCATGCGCCTGAGTATTTGAAGCAAACTGTGGACAGTCTTAAAGAGTTAAACCCAGACTTTTTAATACCGATGCACTGTAGTGGCGAAACATTTATCTCAATGGCGGCCGCTGAATTTGGACCTAAGTTCATTCGTTCTTCGAATGGATCCAGATTTATTTTTAACGCCTAGAAGTTGTTAACAAAAACGCCAAAAGTGTATAGATGCACTTTTGGCGTTTTTTCTTTTACATCTGGCGGAGAAAGCGGGATTCGAACCCGCGGTAGGCTATGAACCTACGCACGCTTTCCAGGCGTGTGACTTAAACCACTCATCCATCTCTCCGTGCAAGAGCGTCATTATACGCTCCTGTGTTTTTAATGGATGGCTTACTCAGCCTCTGCCATACCGCCTACAACGTGGCTAAAGCCTCCGTCCACATAGGTGATTTCGCCAGTGATGCCGCCTGCTAGGTCAGACATCAAAAATGCAGCAGCATTACCAACGTCTTCAACCGTCACATTGCGACGTAAGGGCGCATTGGCTTCAACGAAATCCAAAATCTTGCCAAAACCTTTGATGCCTGAAGCCGCCAAAGTTTTGATCGGGCCTGCAGAGATGCCGTTACAACGAATGCCTTTAGGACCCACTGAGTTGGCCAAGTAACGCACGCTGGCTTCAAGGGAAGCTTTTGCCAAACCCATGGTGTTGTAGTTAGGCACCACCATTTGTGAGCCAAGATAAGTCAAAGTCAACAAAGCTGACTTGTCATTCAACATCGGTAGGGCAGCTTTTGCCATTGCAGGGAAGCTGTACGCTGAGATGTCATGCGCAATCTTGAAAGACTCTCTTGAAAGACCGTCTAAGAAGTCGCCGGCGATTGCTTCGCGTGGTGCAAAGCCAATGGAGTGGATCAAACCGTCAAATTTAGGCCAGGTGGCTGATAAATCGGCAAAAAGCTTGTCAATCTGCTCATCGCTGCCCACATCGCAGTCAAAAATCAGGGTGCTATTGAATTCGGCAGCAAATTCAGTGATACGGTCTTTGAAACGATCCCCTACATATGTAAAGGCTAATTCTGCACCTTCACGGTGGCAGGCCTTGGCAATGCCATAGGCGATTGAACGGTTAGAAAGTAGACCTGTCAGGACGATTTTTTTACCGGCTAAGAAACCCATTTTTGCTTCCTTTTTTCTTTTTGCTGAATTTGTGAATGTCTAATTACAATTGTCACACATGCAGATGATTAGACCCTTACTTTTACCCCTCATTTTAAGCTTGTCAGTTTTGGCGGGGTGGGGTGTCTCAACGGGTGCATTAGCCGCCCACGGCTTTGCCCAGTATGGCGACTTGCTATATCCCCCAGGGTTCAAGCACTTCTCTTACGTCAATCCAAATGCACCCAAAGGCGGAACTATGTTTTTGCCTAATCCTGATCGCAGGACCAGTTTTGACAAATTTAACCCTTTTTCAATGAAGGGCGTTGCCGCACCGGGTGTTGCTCAATTGATGTTTGAAAGTCTTCTGATTGGCAGTGCGGATGAAGTGGCATCGTCTTATGGACTTTTGGCTGAAGATGTGGCTTTGGCCAAAGACGAGTTAAGTGTGACTTTTCGTTTAAATCCATTGGCACGTTTCAATGACAACAGTCCGGTCTTAGCCAAAGACGTCAAATACTCATTCGATACTTTGATGAGTAAATTAGCCAGTCCTCAATTTAGAACAGTCTATGCGGATGTCAAACAAGCGGTGATCATTTCTGAGCGAGTGATTCGTTTTGACTTTCATCGTAAAAATACCGAGTTGCCTCTTTTGGTTGGATCAATGCCAGTCTTCTCTGAAAAATGGGGCAAGGATGCGCAGGGCGCCGGAAAGCCCTTCAATCAATTCACTTTTGAAAAACCTATCGCCAGCGGTCCTTACCTCATAGAGAGTTATGACATTGGTAAAAACATTGTGTTCAAGAAAAACCCTGAGTATTGGGGGTCTCAACTAAATGTGCGAGTTGGCTTTTTTAACTTTGACAAAATTTCTTACCGTTTATACAAAGATGACACCGCTCGCTTAGAAGCATTCAAGGCTGGCGAGTTTGATACATTGGTTGAATACCGTGCCAAGAACTGGGCAAAGAGTTATGTGGGGCCCAAGTTCAGAGACGGCACTTTGAAAAAGCAACATTTCCAGCATCGCAACGGGGCCGGGATGCAAGGATTCGTGATGAACACACGTGATCCGATTTTCAAAGATCAGCGTGTTCGTGAAGCTTTGACCTTGGCCTTGGATTTTGAGTGGATGAACCGTCAGTTGTTTTACGGGCAATACCATCGCATTGATAGTTACTTCTCCAACAGTGAGTTAGGCGCATCCTATGAAGCCGCCAGTTTGCCAAGCGCACAAGAAAGAAAGTTATTGGAGCCTTTGCAAAAAGCCTATCCACAGCATTTCCCTAAAGGTGCTTTGGGTCCCATGCTTTTGCCTGTGACCACAGAAGAGCCTTCTAGCTTGCGCCAGAATCTCAGAAAAGCCAGAGGGTTGCTGGCACAAGCTGGTTGGGTTTACAAAGATGGTGCTTTAAGAAACGCTCAAGGACAGCCATTCCGCTTTGAATTCATGGACGATGGTGGCGCCATGTCTCGTTTGGTATCAGCTTATGTTCGCAACCTTGAAAAGTTGGGCATGAAGGTAGATATCCGCACCACTGATTACGCTTTGTATCAAAAACGTTTAGAAGAATTTGATTTTCAAATGACCAGCATGAAGTTCCCTGACTCACAAAGTCCTGGAAATGAATTATGGGATCGCTATGGCAGTCAATCTGCTACCACCAAAGGCTCAGACAATATTCTTGGTGTGCAATCGCCCGTGGTGGATGCTTTGATTTCAGCGATTGTCAAAGCTCAGACCAGAAAAGACCTCATCACTGCGACCAGAGCCTTGGACCGAGTTTTGACTCACAGTTATTACATCGTGCCGCATTGGTACAGTGCCACGCACCGTGTTTCATATAAATCAGATTTAGGCTTTTCAATACCTCCCAATTATTTTGCCGCTGAATCTTGGATTCTCTCCACATGGTGGCGCAATACCTCATCAAATTCTCAAGCAGGAGCCGCGCGATGAACAGTGCATTGTGGCGATACATTGCTAGACGAATTCTCTTGATGATTCCGACTCTGTTGGGTGTCATCACGTTGACTTTCGCAGTGATTCAATTTGTTCCAGGCGGGCCTGTAGAGCAAATGATGCTTGAGCTCAAAGGTCGTGGTGATGCCAGTGTGGCCGCCGTTGAATCATCGGGTGGTGGCAACTTTTATCGCGGACGCCAAGGTATTGATGAAGAACGCCTCAAAGAAATCAAAGCGCTGTATGGCTTTGATCAGCCACTATGGGAACGTTACATCAATATGTTGGGTCGCTTTGCCATGTTTGATTTAGGCCAAAGCTATTACCAACATAAGAGTGTGGGGGATCTGGTTCTGTCGAAAATGCCAGTCTCAATCAGTTTGGGGCTTTGGACATTTTTAATAACGTATCTGATATCAATCCCACTCGGCATTAAAAAAGCAGTGCGAGCTGGCACTCGTTTTGATACCGCAACGAGTGTGGTGATTTTGATTGGCTATGCCATCCCAGGATTTGTTCTAGGTGTTCTGTTGCTGGTGTTATTCGGTGGCGGTAGTTTCTTCCAGCTATTTCCTCTAAGAGGTTTAACCTCAGATAACTGGGCAGAGCTCAGTTTGATTGGCAAAGTCATGGATTACTTTTGGCATTTGGTTTTACCAATCACCGCTTCTGTCTTGGGTAACTTTGCTGTTATCACCATGCTCACCAAAAACTCTTTTTTAGAAGAGATACGCAAACAATATGTGATCACTGCCAGAGCTAAAGGACTGAGCGAAGACAAAGTGCTCTGGAAGCATGTGTTCCGTAATGCAATGATTCCTTTGGTCACAGGTTTTCCATCAGCATTCATTGGAGCCTTCTTCACAGGCTCTTTATTGATTGAAACCTTATTTTCTCTGGATGGCTTGGGTCTACTCTCTTATGAAGCAGTCATGAAAAGAGATTACCCAGTGGTGTTGGGTACTTTGTACTTATTCACGCTGATTGGTTTATTCACCAAATTAATTTCTGACATTGCCTATGTCTTGGTTGATCCCCGCATCCAGTTTGACAGCCAATCAGGAGGTCGATCATGAAAAAAGCTTGGCTTCATCAATTGAGAGAAAGTGATCAGTGGGTCAGATTCAAAGCCAATCGCTTGGGTTATTGGAGTTTGTGGATTTTCACTGGACTGTTCGTCTTGAGTTTATTTGCAGAGCTCATCGCCAATGATCGACCCATCTTGGTCAGCTATCAAGGTAGTTTGTATGCGCCGATTGTGAAGGACTACCCTGAAACCACCTTTGGTGGAGACTTTCCAACGCCGACTGATTACCTCGATCCTGACATTAAAAAAACATTCAGTCAAAAAGGGAATTGGGCGATTTATCCGATCATCACGTATCGCTACGACACACTCAATTACTTTGCCAAGGAACCAAATCCAGCTTCGCCATCGCGTGACAACTTACTTGGTACCGATGACCGAGGCAGGGACGTTGTCGCCAGGTTGATTTATGGCTTTCGTCTCTCGGTCTTGTTTGGTTTGTGTTTGACCATCATCGGTGTTGCGATCGGTGTTTTAACCGGGGCTGTGATGGGTTACTTTGGCGGCAAAGTAGATTTGGTGTCTCAGCGCATCATTGAGGTTTGGAGCTCCATGCCCGAGCTGTATTTGCTGATCATTTTTGCATCCATCTTTGCTCCCAGCGTCGGTTTGCTGATCATTTTGTTGTCGTTGTTTGGTTGGATGGGTTTATCTGACTATGTGCGTGCAGAGTTCTTGAAAAACAGATCTTTGGAATATGTCAGAGCAGCTCAAGCTTTGGGTTTGTCTAGCCAACAAATCATGTGGCGCCATATTCTGCCGAATAGCTTAACCCCTGTGATCACATTCTTACCATTCCGTATGAGTGGTGCAATTTTGGCTTTGACCAGTTTGGACTTTTTAGGCTTGGGTGTTCCTGCAGATCAAGCCAGCTTGGGTGAACTCTTGGCACAAGGCAAAGCCAACTTAGATGCTTGGTGGATTTCTTTGTCGACCTTTTTGGTCTTGGCTGTAACTTTGATGTTATTGACATTCATGGGAGACGCGATGCGAGATGCATTTGATACGCGTCGCGCTAAATCAGTGAAGGTGGCACCATGAGTCAAGCTGACTTCAACTTGATTGATATCAAGCATCTTAATCTCAGTTTTGGTAGAAAAACTGTCATCAGTGATTTCAATTTAAAAATCAATGCTGGTGAAAGAATTGCGATTGTTGGAGAGTCTGGTTCTGGTAAAACCTTGACCGGTTTATCGATCATGGGTCTTTTGCCAGAGGACGCGAATATCACTGGTGAGATCAATTGCCAAATTAATCAAAAGTCTCAAAACTTGTTGGCATTGAGTGAAGCTCAAATGCGCAGCATTCGTGGCAAAGACATTGCCATGATTTTTCAAGAGCCCATGACAGCCTTGAATCCGCTTTACACAGTGGGTAATCAAATCATGGAAGCGGTGCAGTGCCATGAACCAGCTTTAAGTAATGCGGTTTGCCAGCAGCGCGCCATTGAGCTTCTTGAAAGAACGGGGATCCCTCAAGCGGCTGAACGTTTTTCATATTACCCACATCAACTCTCAGGCGGTCAACGTCAACGCGCGATGATTGCGATGGCTTTGGCTTGTAAACCAAGACTGTTGATTGCGGATGAGCCAACCACTGCTTTGGATCCTAGTTTGCGGATTCAAATATTGGATTTATTAAAAGATTTACAAGAAGATGCCAAGTCACATGGTGGTATGGCTGTGATTTTGATCACTCATGATTTGAATATGGTTCGTCACTTTGCGCAGCGTGTGGCGGTGATGTACCAAGGTAAATTACTCGAGTGCAAATCAACTGAAGAAGTTTTTAGTCAGCCTGATCATCCTTACACCAACAGCTTGGTGAATAGTAAGCCGGTGCGCAACGTCTTGCCTTTGGTGCCGATCGCACCAGTGTTGCTCAAGGCACATCAAGTCAGTGTGGCTTACCCGCAAGCAGGTAAGGGGGCTTTGGGTAGAGGTCTTCAGCAATTTATTAAAGGTTTCCATTTTTCCGATTTGTGGAAACGTGAATACCAACAAGTGGTTAAAGATGTGAGTCTTGAATTGCGCCAGGGTGAAACCTTGGGTTTGATTGGTGAATCAGGGTCGGGTAAATCCACCTTGGCCATGGCGCTTTTAGATTTGTTGGGTCAAACAGGTGCCAAAGTATCAGGTCAGGTTGAGGTGTTGGGTCATGATTGGCTCAAGTTAAACGCACGAGAACGCAGCCGTTTGAGAGCTTCTTTTCAGGTGATCTTCCAAGATCCTTTTGGCTCGCTATCGCCTCGCATGACGGTGGGGCAAATCGTCGGCGAAGGCTTGTCTTTGCATCAAGCTGATTTATCGGCCGATGCCAGAAAAGCAAAAGTCATTGATGTTTTAAAGGAAGTTGGCTTGGATCGGACCGCTTACAGCAGATATCCCCATGAATTTTCTGGCGGGCAAAGACAGCGGATTGCGATTGCCCGAGCATTGATCTTAAAACCGCAAATACTGGTCTTGGATGAGCCAACTTCTGCCTTGGATGTCACGATTCAGAAGCAAATCTTGGCCTTATTGGCTGATTTGCAGCACAAATACAACATGGCTTATCTCTTGATCAGTCATGACCTTGAGGTGGTGGAGGCCATGTCTCACCGTGTCATTACCTTGAAAAAAGGTAAACAAATCAAGCATCAAGAGCTGTAATCCGGCATTTGTTTGTAAGTTAAGGTTCAGGTTATAATTGAGATTCATGTCAAAAATACACCGCAAACTTCTTGCCGCTGTTGTTTTGCTCGGTTCCCTTCAAATGGGGCCGGCCTTCGCTCAGTCATTGACTGAGTCTGAGCCATTACCAAAATCATTTGCCTCAACAGTTTCGTCAGCGGTTGTTGATAAAACTGAAACTTTGATCAACAACGCCATGCAGTTAATTGGTGTTCGTTATCGCTGGGGTGGTAACACGCCTCAAAGTGGTTTGGATTGCAGTGGTTTTGTGCGTTATGTATTTAATGACACCTTCGGTTTTTTATTGCCACGCAAATCAGCGCAAATGAGCAAAGTTGGTTTGGAAATTGGTAAAGAAGAGTTGCGCCCTGGCGATTTGGTGTTTTTTAATACCATGCGTCATGCGTTTTCTCACGTGGGCATTTATGTTGGTGACAATAAATTCATTCATGCACCATCCAAAGGTAAGGCCATTCGCGTGGATGACATGACCAAGGTTTATTGGGAAAAGCGTTACAACGGCGCACGTCGAGTTGAAAACTCTACTGGCTTTGATGTGATGTCTGAAGAGCAGCGTCAACAGCTGTTG
Source organism: Pseudomonadota bacterium (assembly GCA_039805465.1). Lineage (GTDB taxonomy): Bacteria > Pseudomonadota > Gammaproteobacteria > Burkholderiales > Burkholderiaceae > Polynucleobacter. The sequence continues at coordinate 8,350 of JBDLUD010000026.1, read as the reverse complement.
CTTGATTTCCAAGAGCGTTTGGATAAGACTGGTCGTCTCTAAGCAAATCCGGTCATCTCTGACGATTTACATTTTGAGCGTATTCTTTATTTGTGAAATCTGTTTCATCACAGATTCTTCACCAGCCAAAATGGCTGCATTTCTTGACTTGAAATCAGTGCCTCTCATGCCTTTCAATTCAGGCTGAATAACTACTTGAGCAAGATCTAGCTCAAAAGTATTGATGCTTTTCCCCATGATGGAGGTTGTGTGCAAAAGAATGCCCAAGCTGCCAGAACTGTCTTGAGAGCTAGGTTCGGTTGAGATATTGACTGCAATCACAATGTCAGCGCCCATTTGTTTGGCGTATCTCACTGGTACTGGAGAGACCAAGCCACCATCAACGTACTCGCGACCTTGAATGATGGTTGGTTGGAAAACTCCTGGAATGCTGCAAGATGCTCGAACAGCCTGGCCTGTATCACCGCGTTGGAAAAGGATGCCATTACCAGTTTGTAAATCAGTACCAACAATGCCTAATGGCATTGGCATGTTCTCGATGGATTGATTTTTCACCAAGCGATTCACCATGGCTTGTAGGGCATCACCTTTGATCATTCCACCAAACCGACCAGAGAAGGGCAGTACCCAATCAGTGATAGCCGCTTCATCTAATGTCAAAGCAATTTTTTGTAATTCGGTACCTCGGTATCCTGATGCGTACAAGGCTGCAATCACGCTGCCTGCACTTGTGCCAACCACCAAGTTAGGGAAAATGCCTTGAGATTCAAGCGCTTTAATCACGCCGATGTGAGCAAAGCCTCGGGCTGCACCACCGCCTAAAGCTAAACCAATCACCGGTTTTTTGCTAGGAATACTTGAGCAAGACGTCAATCCTCCGATGCTAAGAGCACCTAAAGTGATCAAGGTCAAAAAGTCTCGTCGAGAATTGTGGTAATCTAGATGATAATTATTCTCAATTGTATTTAAATCATTATCTAGATCGGAGTTGTTTTTCATATGTTGTCGACTAAAAAATCAATATTGGCGATTGTCTCTGCTTTTGGCTTCACTGTTGGCTTAACTGCTAGCGCTCCAGCATTATCTCAGTCTTCTCAAGTGTTGAACTTATATTCTGCACGCCATTATCAAACGGATGAGGCTTTGTATGCTGAATTCACCAAACAAACAGGCATCAAGATCAATCGCATTGAAGCAGATGACAATGCTCTTTTAGAGCGTTTGCGCAGTGAGGGTAAAAATAGTCCAGCGGATGTGATCTTATTGGTTGATGCTGCAAGACTCTGGCGCGCTGAAATTGAGGGTTTTTTTCAGCCGATTCAATCAAAAGTATTGGACACAAAAATTCCTAAAAACTTCCGCTCAAATGACATTGGTCAGGGCAGTCAATGGTTTGGCTTCTCAAGCAGGGCGCGCGTGATTGTTTATAACAAGGCAAACATGAACCCAAGCAATATTGATACTTATGAAAAATTAGCTGATCCAGTGAATAAAGGTAAGGTTTGTACTCGTTCAGGTTCACACCCTTATATGTTGTCATTGATTGGTGCGATGTATGAGCGTCAAGGTGAAGCGAAAACAGAAGCTTGGGCCAAGGGCATGGTGGCAAATATGGCTCGCGCACCTAAAGGTGGCGACACAGATCAAATCAAAGCTGTGGCTTCTGGTGAGTGTGGAGTAGCATTGACTAACTCTTACTATTTGGCTCGCTTGATGCGCTCAACCAAACCTGCTGAGATGCAAGTGGTGTCAAAGATTGGTTTGATTTGGCCCAACCAAGCAAGCTCTGGTGTTCACATGAATATTGCGGGTGGTGCTGTGGCGAGTTATGCCCCAAATAAAGCTGCTGCCATTAAATTCCTTGAATACTTGGCCAGTGATTCAGCTCAGCAATACTTTGCTGATGGCAATAATGAGTGGCCGGTTGTGAAGTCTGTAAAAACCACCAATGAAGCATTGAACAAGTTAGGAAACTTCAAACAAGAGAATATTTCAATTGCATCTATTGGTAAAAATCAAATTTATGCACAAAAAATATTGGATAGAGTGTCCTATAAGTAAAAAGAAAGCCTAGAATCTCAGGCTGAGATGAATACCAAGCCTGAGACCCCACTTTCAATCGAAGACTGCTATCACTGCGGCGGTGATCTAACCAGCGACAATCTTTACGAGGCAACGCTTGGTGGATCGCCTCGTTACTTTTGCTGTGCAGGTTGTTTGGCGATTGCCCAAACAATCCATGGTCAGGGTTTAGAAGCCTTTTATGCGAGGCGCATACCACTGGGTCAAAAGCCAGATGATCTGGGCCAATTAACTGATCAAGTGCCTGACGCTCTTTTGGCATACGATGATCCAGTTTTGATGGATCGATTCACGCGAGTCTCATCAGAATATCCTGGCGAACTTGAAACCACTCTGCGTTTAGAGAAGATTCGCTGTGCTGCTTGCGTCTGGCTGAATGAGCAACACTTAAAAAGATTATTTGGCGTTAAAGATGTGCAAATCAATTATGTGACTCAGCGAGCCACGGTTAGGTTTAATCCCAATGAGGTTCATTTATCAAAATTGCTTCATTCAGTTGAGCAGATTGGTTATGAGGCATGGCCATTTGAACCATCCATGAGTGCTGATCTAGCTAAAAAAGAGCGCCGTCATTTGTTGATGCGCTTAGGTGTGGCGGTGCTGGGAATGATGCAAGTGATGATGTATGCCTGGCCAACATACACTGGGGCAGATGATCTTCTTGTTGAGCAAGAATTGTTATTGGGTTGGACCAGTTGGGCCTTGACGGTTCCTGTGGTTCTTTACTCTGCGGGACCTATGTTTGTTGTTGCATGGCACAGCATTCGAAACTTTCCTAAAACGGGCATGCTGGGTATGGACGTACCCGTGTCTCTGGCGGTTGCCTTGGCTTTTATAGCGGGTACCATCAGTTTGGTCTTGGGGGTTGGCGAAAGTTATTTTGATTCAATCACCATGTTCATTGCATTTTTACTGGGTGCAAGATATTTGGAGTTATTGGCCAGACAAGATGCTCAGGGTGGTGCAGAGGCCTTAGCAAAACAATTGCCAGCTACTTGTGATCGATTTGAAGATTATCCAAATACTGATGTGACCAAATCAGTGCCTGTCGTTAGATGCGTGGTTGGTGATGTATTGCGTATTTCTCCAGGTGATGTGATTCCAGTGGATGGTGTTTTGCTTTCTGGTGAGGCCAGCTTGAACGAGGCGATTCTTTCTGGAGAGTCTCGGCCAGTCTCTAAAAACATGGGTGATGTTTTGTATGCCGGAAGTCACAACATTGTCAGTCCCATTGTGATGCGCATCACGGCTTTGGGTCAGGGCACAAGAATCGCAGGCATTGCCTCATTGCTTGATAAAGCTCTGTTAGCAAAACCTCAAGTGGTTGGCTTGGCAGAAAAGTGGGCTGGTTATTTTGTCGTGTTCTTGATGGCTGCTGCTGGACTTACTGCGATTGCTTGGTATTTCTTAGACCCACTCAAAGCTTGGGAAACTGCAGTTGCAGTCTTGGTGGCAAGTTGCCCCTGTGCTTTATCGTTAGCCACTCCTGCAGCGATGGCAGCAGCTCAAGGTGCTATTACAAAATTAGGTTTGTTGGTGGTGAGAGGCCATGTGATGGAGACCTTGGCCAAAGCAACAGATTTGGTGATTGATAAAACAGGCACTCTAACGACAGGCCATCCTGAATTAAAAGCTATTTTGGCTTTGCGTCCAGGTTATACAGAGCAACAAGTGTTGGCGATTGCAGCAGCCATGGAGAGTGGGCAAAAGCACCCTTTGGGCTTGGCAATTTTAGAGGCGGCACAAAAACAAGAAGTTCAGCCAGTCATCTTGAATGAAGCACCAGTCAGTGAATTGGGTAAAGGATTGCGCGCTGGCGTTTATCAGTTGGGTGCGCGTCAGTGGTTAAACCTTGATGCTATTTCTGTTGATCAAGAAAACGATCAAGCCAGTTTGGTTTATTTAAAAGATGATCAAGGGTTGTTGGCAGTATTTGCTTTGCTCGACACACCAAGACCAGGAGCCATAGAATTTATCAAGCAGGTTCAAGCAAGAGGAATTCAGGTTCACTTATTGTCAGGTGATGATCAACAAACAGTTGCATGGTGGGCTCGCTACTTTGGTATTGAACATCATCGAGGCGGGGCTTTGCCTGAAGATAAATTCTCATTCAGTGATGTTCTGCAAAAAGAAGGCAAAGTGGTTTGGGCTGTTGGCGATGGTGTGAACGATGCACCATTTTTGGCCAAGGCCAATATCTCTGTTGCCGTTGGCAATGGTGCGCCATTGGCACAAGCTGGTGCAGATGCTGTATTAACCACTGAATCATTAAAACCTTTATCGCAAGCATTGGTGCTTGCAAATAAATCCAAAATCATCATGCGTCAAAACTTGATATGGGCTTTTGTTTATAACGTGATTGCCATACCTGTTGCGATGATGGGATTGGTGAATCCTTGGATTGCTGGCATAGGTATGAGTCTGTCATCCTTGGCAGTCACACTCAACGCTTGGCGTTTGAGAAAAATAAGTGAATAAGCTTTCTTCATGTTGAATGAGCTAGACTAGTTGTATGGAAAGTCTTTACCTACTCATCCCAATGTCACTGGTGGTTGTCGCTGTGATCGTGCTGATTTTGTATTGGGCGGTCAAAAGTGGCCAGTTTGAAGATTTAGAAGGTCCGGGCCATTCTATTTTGATGGATGATGATGTTTCTTCTGATCGTGTCATAGACAAATCTCCAACAGCAAACTTACTTAACAAAAAAGATTAATTCTTAGCGACGAACTTGACCTATATCAAGGTCTTCTTCCCCTTCGATTTTTACAATCGCTATAGGATAAATCGGCCTTTCGGCTAGTAAGGGAGAAACCATGGGCTTAACCGTGGGTAATACACAAGACAACTTTAACTACAAAGTTGTTCGCCAATTTGCCTTGGTAACAGTGCTTTGGGGCATTGTTGGTATGTTGGTTGGGGTGATTTTGGCTGCACAGCTGATCTGGCCTGATATCACAATGAACATTTCTTGGTTGAGCTATGGTCGTTTACGCCCACTGCACACCAATGCTGTGATTTTTGCTTTCGGCGGCAGTGCCTTGTTTGCAACTTCCTACTATATCGTGCAGCGTACCTGTCAGGTTCGTTTATTTTGCGATAAGTTAGCTTCTTTCACCTTTTGGGGTTGGCAAGCAGTGATTGTGGCTGCGGCGATTTCATTGCCATTGGGTATGTCAACATCAAAAGAGTATGCCGAGCTTGAGTGGCCGATTGATATTTTGATCACTTTGGTTTGGGTTGCTTATGCTGTGGTTTTCTTTGGTACATTGATCAAGCGCAAAACAAAGCATATTTATGTATCTAACTGGTTTTTTGGCGCATACATCTTAACGATTGCAATGTTGCATATTTTCAATAACTTGGAAATGCCAGCTAGTTTATTCAAGTCTTATTCTGCTTATTCAGGCGCACAAGATGCGATGGTTCAGTGGTGGTATGGCCACAATGCGGTTGGTTTCTTCTTAACCACGAGCTTCTTGGGCATGATGTATTACTTCATTCCTAAGCAAGCTGAGCGCCCAATTTATTCATACCGTTTGTCGATTGTTCACTTCTGGGCATTGAACTTCACTTATATGTGGGCAGGTCCCCATCACTTGCAACACACAGCTTTGCCTGACTGGACTCAGTCTTTGGGTATGGTGTTCTCATTGATTCTGTTGGCACCTTCATGGGGCGGCATGATCAACGGCATCATGACTTTGTCGGGCGCATGGCACAAATTACGCAGTGATCCAATCTTGAAGTTCTTGATCACCGCTTTGTCTTTCTACGGTATGTCTACGTTTGAAGGCTCAATGATGTCCATCAAGACCGTGAACAGCTTGTCACACTACACAGACTGGACCATTGGTCACGTGCACTCTGGTGCATTGGGTTGGGTAGCGATGATCACGATCGGTTCAATGTATTACTTGATTCCACGTTTGGTGGGTCAAAAAGAAATGCACAGCACCAAGTTAATTGAATTGCACTTCTGGATTTCTACCATTGGCGTAGTTCTTTACATCGCTGCTATGTGGATCGCTGGTGTGATGCAAGGTTTGATGTGGAGAGCCTTCCAACCAGACGGCACTTTGACTTACAGCTTTGTTGAATCAGTTAAAGCGACTTATCCGTTCTACGCAATTCGTTTATTAGGCGGCGTTTGTTTCTTGTCAGGTATGTTTGTGATGGCCTATAACGTGTTGAAGACAATTCAACACAAAGAATTTGTAGATGCGCCAATTCCAGCAAGTAACTTGGCAGCAGCCCACTAAGCATAAGGAGAGATACCATGTCTGATAATAAAAAATTCTTCTCTCACAACACGCTAGAAACCAATGCGGGTTGGTTGATCGTGATGACGGTATTTGTGGTGGCTATTGCTGGTTTGGTGCAAATCGTGCCATTATTTTTCCAGCACTCAACCACCAAGCCATCTGAAAATGTCACCCCTTACTCAGCTTTGCGTTTAGCGGGTCGCGATGTCTATCAACGTGAGGGTTGTGTGGGTTGCCATTCACAGCACATTCGTACTTTGCGTTCTGAAACAGAGCGTTATGGTCCATATTCAGTGGCTGGCGAATCTGTATTTGATCATCCATTCTTATGGGGATCCAAGCGCACAGGCCCAGATTTGGCACGTGTAGGTGGTCGTTACTCAGATGATTGGCACCGCATTCACTTGCGCAATCCGCGCGACGTTGTGCCTGAATCAAATATGCCTGGATACCCATGGTTAGCGAAAGCTCCAGCAAGCAATGTGGGAGATATGTCTGCTCACATGAGAGCTTTGAGCCGTTTAGGTGTGCCTTATACAGAAGAGCAAATCGCGAATGGTCCTAAAGAGCTAGAGGGCAAAACTGAAGAAGATGCTTTGATTGCTTACTTACAAGGTCTTGGTACTAACCGCCGTGCAGTTGCCCCTGTCAAGACGACTGTCAGTCAATAAATAAAGCGAAGAGAGAGCAATGGAAAATATTGTGCCTTACTTATCAGCAATATCAACTGTTTTAGGTTTGATATTTTTTATTGGCATTATTTGGTGGGCATGGTCTGCCAACCGTAAGGCTGCCAATGATGAGTCAGCGCAATTGCCATTCAGTCTCCCAGATGAATACAAGAAGGAAAATAAGGATCAATCATGAGTGATTTTTTCAATGGTGGGTGGGGCATCTATATTGCCGTTGTTACAGGTGTTGGCATCGTTTGGTGTCTGTATCTTTTGTTCTCGCAACGCAAAACCAATGTTACCTATGAAGCTGACGGTTCTGTAGCAGATACTGGTCATGTTTGGGATGGTGATTTACGTGAGTTGAATAACCCGCTACCACGTTGGTGGATGTGGATGTTTGTACTTTCCTGTATTTTTGCCATCGTTTATTTGGTTTTGTATCCTGGTATGGGTACTTATGAAGGCTCTTTGGGTTACACCACGCGCAATGCACACGAGGCATCTGTGGTTCAAGCAAACGAGCAATTAAAGCCGGTGTACGCTAAATACATGAGCATGGATGCAAAACAAGTGGCTGCTGATCCATCTGCGCGTGAGATGGGTCAACGTCTTTTCTTGAACCATTGCGCCCAATGCCATGGCTCAGATGCGGGCGGCTCCAAAGGCTTTCCTAATTTGGCAGACACTGATTGGTTGTACGGTGGTGACACCCAGGACATCAAGCAAACATTGATTGCTGGCCGTGCTGGTGTGATGCCTGCCTTTGCTCATCTTGAAAGTGCTCAGGTATCTGATGTCGCAAACTATGTTCGTAACCTATCAGGCTTGGCCGCCGATCAAATCAAAGTGGGTCGTGGCGCAGAAGTTTACAAATCAAATTGTGCCGCTTGTCATGGTGCTGAAGGTAAGGGCATGGCCGCCATGGGTGCGCCTAACTTGACCGATAAAGTTTGGTTGTATGGTGGCTCAGAGGCAACTATTGTCGAGACTCTGACTAAGGGTCGGATGGCAATGATGCCGTCTCAAGACAAAGTGTTGAGTCCTGAAAAGATTCATCTATTAACCGCTTATGTCTGGGGTTTGTCTAACAATAAGACTGCTGCGGCTAAATAAACAGTGTCAGATCGTTCGCCGGTTGGGAAGCCCATCCCTATAGATGTCATCGAGGAATCTCTTTACGAGGTCCGGCGAAAGATTTACCCAAGATCTGTTAGCGGGCTGTTTGCCCGCTGGCGCAAGGTGTTCGCCCTCGACGCCAATACAAGACCGGCGAAATTTTATAAAATCTGGAACGAGGTTCCCACGGTCCTGATGATCCTGATCGTGTTTCTG
>JBDLUD010000025.1:0-18030 GCA_039805465.1 Pseudomonadota bacterium | reverse complement strand
AGCGAGCGAGGCGATCGCAACGGTGAGCGCCGAGGTGGACGCGGAGGTCGCGGAGGCCGCCGCGGTGAGCGTAACGAACGCGGCGAACGCAGCGATGCAGATCGCAATGACAAGAACGAACGCAGCGAGAACACCGAAACACGAGCCCCGCGTGAAAACGCTGGCAATCGCCGCGGTGGCGAGCGCAACGAGCGCTCGGGTCAGCGAGGCGAACGTCGTGACAACGCCAACAACAGCCAATCTGCAGATGCAAGCAATGTCACGGCAGACGCTACAGAAAACAACGCAGACAACCGCAATGAAGGTCGCAACGAACGCGCGCCACGCGGTGAAGGTCGTCGTGAACGGGGTGAAGGTCGCCGCGAACGTGGCGAACGACGCAGTCCAGATGGCAATCGTCAAAATGCATCGTCAGACAGTGCTGACAACATGTCAGCAAGCTTGAATGACTCTGCAAATGTGCAAGCCAACACATCATCAGATGCCTCTTCATCGGTTGATGAACGCGCAGATGGTACGCAAGCAACACCAGAGCGCAGAGAGCGCCGCTCTCGCGATCGCTACGGCCGCGACCGCAGAGAACGCAATGCCAATGCAGAAGGTACAACAGAAGCCAACACCACAACTTCTGAAACAACTTCAGAGGCACAGGGCAGCCAAGAAGAGGCACCTGTTGCACGTTCTTATTTTGATCGTGCAGCCAGTACGTCGCCCGTCAACAGTGCACCTGCGCCAGCTGAAAATATGCCAGCCAGCGCACCTGCAACAGTAGTAGCAGCAGCAGCACCAACAACGACTGCAGCACCCGCAGCATCAAGCGCCACGTCTGCTACAGCGCCTGCTTCCAGCAATGCAGCCAAGTCATTGCCCAAGGTTCAGGCCTATGAGCTTCCCATGGCCAGTCTGATTGCTGTGGCCGAAGGCTCTGGATTGCAATGGGTCAACTCAGACCCTGCAAAAATTGCGCAAGTCCAAGCCGCCATTGCCGCAGAACCGAAACCCGTGCATGTGCCCAGAGAGCGCCCACCTGCAGTGGTATTGGACGAAGGCCCATTGGTCTTGGTTGAAACGCGCAAAGATTTGAGCAACATGAATCTGCCTTTCTAAAGCCATTGGCAGCCACCAAAAAGGGACCCTCGGGTCCCTTTTTTATTACTTATTTTTGAGTCACTTTATTGAATCACTTCAGTTACTGAATTCAGATCAATGATTTTCTTTGGCATGATTGATTGAGTACTTAGGTATTTCAATGACCAAGTTTTGCTGAGCAACCACTGCTTGACAAGATAAGCGTGATTGAGGGCACAATCCCCAAGCGCGATCAAGCAAGTCATCTTCAGCTTCATCTGATGGATTCAAGCTCGCCATACCTTCACGCACAATCACATGGCAGGTTGTGCATGCACATGACATCTCACAAGCATGTTCAATTTCAATATCATTCTCTAACAATGCTTCACAAATAGTGGCGCCAGGAGAAGCCTCTAAGACAGCACCTTCGGGACAATAATCAGCGTGAGGAAGAACAACAATTTGTGGCATTTTTAATTCCTATTAAATTTCTTCTATCTTTTTACCAGACAAAGCTTTTTTGATACTTTCATTCATTCTACGAGCAGCAAAATCATCAGTTGCTTTTGACAATGATTCAACTGAACGTCTCAATACCTGAGTATCTGTGACTGATTCAATCAACTCTTTCAGCGCTTTCAGTTTGCGGCTGATGACATCTAGCTCATCTTCATCTAGCAATTGCTGATCTTCAGCCAAAGCAGCATCCACAGCTTCAATCAAACGCTTTGCGTCGACCAACTCTTCTCTTAGCGCTCTATCTTGAACGTCATCAGCAGCATGACTAAAGCCATCTTGAAGCATGGTGGTGATATCAGTATCAGAAAGACCATAAGAAGGTTTGACATTGATATTTGCTTCAACACCTGAATGTTGCTCTCTGGCCGTCACTGATAACAAACCATCCGCATCAACCTGATATGTCACACGAATTCTGGCAGCACCCGCCGCCATCGGCGGGATATCTCTGAGCTCAAACTTTGCCAGCGAACGACAATGATCCACCACTTCCCGCTCACCCTGTAAAACGTGAACAGCCAATGCAGTCTGACCATCTCTGAAAGTTGTGAAATCCTGTGCTCTTGCAACTGGAATCGGTGTGTTGCGCGGAATGATCTTTTCAACAAGACCACCCATGGTCTCAACACCCAAGGAAAGTGGAATCACATCTAATAACAACCACTCATCACCCTTTTGCTGATTTCCCGCCAACAAGTCGGCTTGCATCGCAGCACCCATCGCCACAACTTGATCCGGGTCTAAATTTGTTAATGGTGTCTGACCAAATAACTCACCGACAGCTCTTTGCACATGAGGCATGCGAGTAGCCCCACCAACCATGACCACGCCTTTGATCTCTTCCGGTGTCAAACCAGCATCTCTGAGCGCTTTCTTAGCAGCTTGCAGAGTTTTATTGACCAAATGTTGGGTTAACTCAAAGAACTGAGCTTGGCTAATACCAACGTTGATTGCTGTGCCATCACTCAAAGTCGCATGCACGCGCGCCAAGGGATTTTTACTCAATTGCTCTTTCACTTCTTTTGATGCAGTGAGTAATAAACGAGTGTCTTTATCAGACAGTAACTGTAATTTTGCTTGCTCTAAAACCCAGCAGTACAGACGATGATCAAAGTCATCACCACCCAAGGCAGAATCTCCACCAGTGGACAATACTTCAAAAACGCCTTTACTTAAGCGCAAGATTGAAATATCAAATGTGCCACCACCCAAGTCATAAACCGCGTACAAACCTTCTGAACCGTTATCCAAGCCGTAGGCAATGGCTGCAGCAGTTGGCTCATTTAAAAGGCGTAAAACCTCAATGCCCGCTAATTTAGCAGCGTCTTTGGTGGCTTGTCGTTGCGCATCATCAAAATAAGCTGGCACAGTGATCACAGCGCCAACGATCTCGTCATCAAAGGAGTCTTCTGCACGTTGACGCAATCTGGCCAGAATTTCTGCGGAAACTTCGACAGGACTTTTTTCACCAGAAACTGTTTTAACTTTGAGCATGCCAGGTGCATCTACAAATTCATAAGGCATGGTTTGAGCATGCTGAATATCGCTAAGACCCCTGCCCATGAAACGCTTCACAGAAATGATGGTGTTTTTTGGGTCGCCATTGGCATTTTGTAATGCTTGGTATCCCGCCTGGGTTGTGCCGCCAGGCAGATAACGAATCACTGACGGCAATAACTTTCTTCCCTGCTCATCACCCAAGACTTCAGGTAAAGCATTTTTCATCGCAGCAACCAAAGAATTGGTGGTTCCCAAATCGATGCCAACAGCAATTCTGCGTTGATGAGGGGCAAGCGATTGACCAGGTTCGGCAATTTGTAATAAGGCCATATTTTTTATTTGTTATTAGTTATTTATGCTGATATTGCGTCTTCTAGTTCTACACTAAATTTATCTATAAAAAGTAAAGCTCGTAACTGCTTTGCCGCCAAATCAAAATCATTGGCGCCATCAATCGAGACTTCAACTTCTTTTAATAAATTCGCTCTTGTTTGCTCTACTTCTTTGTATAACTCATCCAATTTAGAAGGCTGGTCTCTGACATCATCCAAAGTCTCCCGCCACTCCATCTGCTGCATTAAAAATTGAGCAGGCATCGCAGTATTGGTTTCTAACTGAGGATCCACGCCATTCCTTGCGCACATATACAAACCCCTTTGAATGGGGTTCATGAGTGTTCGGTAGGCTGAATTCGCCAAAGCTGATAATTGCATCGAGACGCGCTTATCGGAATCACTGGCTTGAGCGTGCATGTCAGGATGAACCTTCTGTTGCACAGTTAAATAAGCAGACTCCAAAGCCTGCCTATCAATCTTAAATTGGGGCTTTAGCTGAAATAAGGCAAAGTAATCATCAAATCCTGAAAGATTCGCCACAACCACACTCATCTTTTACATTAGGATTTTGGAACTTAAATCCTTCATTCAGACCTTCGCGCACATAATCAAGTTCGGTGCCATCCAAATAAGCCAAACTCTTAGGGTCTACATAAACTTTGACTCCCAAAGATTCAAACATGGTGTCCTCAGGCAAGATCTCATCAACGTACTCCAATTGATAAGCAAGTCCTGAACAACCGGTTGTTCTAACCCCAAGACGCAAGCCGACCCCTTTACCACGACGCTCAATGTAACGCGTGATGTGTTTAGCTGCTTTCTCTGTCAGAGTGATGGCCATGATTATTTAGCGTGCTTTTCTTTGTAGTCAGCCACTGCTGCTTTGATGGCATCTTCAGCCAAGATAGAGCAGTGAATCTTGACCGGTGGCAAAGCCAACTCTTCAGCAATCGCAGCGTTCTTGATTTCAAGCGCTTGATCCAAAGTTTTACCCTTGACCCACTCTGTTACCAATGAAGATGAAGCAATCGCTGAACCACAACCATAAGTCTTGAACTTAGCATCTTCAATGATGCCTTGGTCATTCACGCGAATTTGTAGTTTCATCACGTCACCGCAAGCTGGTGCACCAACCATACCTGTACCAACGTGATCGTCACCTTTTTCAAATGAGCCAACGTTGCGTGGGTTTTCATAATGCTCAATTACTTTTTCACTGTATGCCATTTTGTTTCCTCAGTTATCTTTACGTTTATCTTTTCAATTATTTTTTAATGCGCTGCCCATTGAATCGTGTTGAGATCAATACCATCTTTGTACATTTCCCAAAGTGGTGATAAATCTCTTAATTTAGCGATTTTGCTCCTGACCAACTCAATGGTGAAATCAACATCTTCTACAGTTGTAAAACGACCGATGGTGAAACGAATCGAGCTGTGTGCCAACTCATCATTACGACCCAATGATCTCAAAACATATGAAGGCTCTAAAGATGCTGACGTACATGCTGAACCAGATGACACAGCGATATCTTTCAAGGCCATGATCATAGATTCACCTTCAACATAGTTAAAGCTGATATTCAAATTGTGTGGGATGCGCTGATCCATATCACCGTTGAGGTAAACCTCTTCAATCTGATTCAAGCCATTCCACAAACGGTCTCTTAACATGCGAATGCGCTCGTTTTCAGTCGCCATTTCTTCGCGAGCAATGCGGAAGCACTCCCCCATACCCACCAATTGATGAGTCGGTAAAGTGCCTGAACGCATACCGCGCTCATGACCACCGCCGTGCATTTGAGCTTCAATACGAATACGTGGCTTACGGCGCACAAACAAAGCACCCACACCCTTCGGTCCGTATGTTTTATGAGCACAGAAGCTCATCAAGTCAACTTTAAGCGTTTGCAAATCAATCGCGACTTTGCCTGTGGCTTGGGCTGCGTCTACATGAAACACAATGCCTTTTTCACGACAGAATTCACCAATTTTTGCAATATCTTGAATCACACCAATTTCATTATTCACAAACATCACAGAAACCACAATCGTGTCTGGGCGAACAGCTGCTTTGAACTTTTCAAAATCAATCAAGCCATTGGGCAATACATCAAGATAGGTGACTTCATATCCTTCACGCTCTAACTCACGACAAGTGTCTAAAACTGCCTTATGCTCTGTTTTAACTGTGATGATGTGCTTGCCTTTTTCTTTGTAGAAATGAGCGGCACCTTTGATGGCCAAGTTGTTACTTTCAGTAGCGCCACTGGTCCACACGATTTCTCTTGGGTCTGCGCCGACTAATTTTGCAACTTCTACGCGAGCGTTCTCAACCGCCTCTTCAGCACTCCAGCCATAAGCATGACTGCGTGAGGCTGGATTACCAAATTGCTCACGAAGATATGGAATCATCACATCGACCACTCTTGGGTCAATCGGTGTTGTGGCTGAATAGTCCATATAGATTGGGAAGTGCTCTGGACTGAACATAGGGACTGGTTTAGGTGATGACATCTTTGTTTCCTTCTATCTCAATATCTTTTTTATTTATTGCGTGACTGCATCAACGATTGCTGTCAATTAATTTGTTGAGCAAAAGTAAATACTGAATTTGCCAATGGTTTTTTCTTAGCTTCGACTTCTTTTTTTGCATTTGCGGCAGTTTGCTTAGACGATCTTGGAGCTTCAATTTTTATCTTGCTCTCGCGCACGCCATGAACATGGGCCCTGCCTTCTTGTTGCTTGACCAAATCAGCCAATGACACTGAGCTGAGATACTCAACCATCTTTTGATTCAAGCTGGTCCATAAATCATGGGTCATACAACGGCCATGACCAGCGTCTTCACCGCGGCAATTACCTTTTCCACCGCATTGGGTAGCATCTAATGGCTCATCAACAGCGATGATGATGTCTGCGACCGTGACTTGATCAGCTCTGCGCGCCAAGGTGTATCCACCGCCTGGACCGCGTGTACTCTCAACAATGTCAAAGCGTCTTAATTTTCCAAATAACTGCTCTAAATAAGACAATGAAATATGTTGTCTTTGGCTAATACCGGCAAGTGTTACTGGGCCATGAGATTCGCGCAGGGCTAAATCAATCATTGCAGTGACAGCGAAACGTCCTTTGGTTGTTAGTCTCATCTCTTACCTCATCAATATTGGGTTGTTGAAACGTTTAATACCTGACTCTTGTGCTCAAGTTTATCAGATACCCCATTAAACTGCTCAAGTACTAAGTAAAGCTGTGCCTCGTGATAAATAAATCATAAAAATCAGTTACTTAGGTGGAAGTAGCAATGACTTGAAATCAGACTTGATTCGACCTCTAACAGCCACATAGAGGCGCCTTCTATCCAAAGTAGGCAAATCCCTTGATCGTAAAGCCATATTAAAAGCCAAAGAAAAGCTGACCAGAACGTTAAAGAGGCCGATCAATAAAACACCAAAAATACCCAACCAGAAGCCAGACATCATGAATGTTTTCCATCCGAGGGCCGTTGCCGCTGCGGCAAACTGTCCGGCAGAGAGCGTGATATGACGAATCTCCATGCCAATGCCGAGGAAACCAAGAAAGGTTGGGCCATAGATCAACAAAAATCCCAAAGAAACGTTGGCAGAAACAACTGAAATATTGTCTCTCCACCACTGGCCCCATCTTGCAGCTCGAATATCGCCAAATACCATGGTGATTCTGCGGTTGTAACGAATCACATCCTGAATACGATGCAATACAAACCAGTTATCAATCAAACCAGCAATCACACTAGAGAGCCACAAAAGCACACCCGTGAAAGCAGCAAATAAGAATGCTGCGCTGAATGGTGAAACAGTGTGAAAAATATAAGTGGCTTTGGCAGGGTTCATGGTGGGATGACCCAGCAACAAGATGATGCCAATTTGAATAGCAATCACCACCGGAACAACCATTGCCAAGTTACCAAAAATAGAAGCTGCCTGAGATCTCATCAAGGCCATGGCTCGATCGACAAAACGATCTAAGCCCTCTTTGGTCTTAACGTCGTCCAATAATTGCGCCAAAGCTGGAGCTGTCATGGCGGGTTGTTTGGTTGCTAAAGTGAAGTTGGCAAATTGAATCAGTAAAAAGCTACCGGCATAGTTAACGGTCAAAAGAATATTTTCAAAGAAACGAACCAAGCCAAGATTGGTGATTAAAAACTTTAAATACACTGTGCCCGAAATAATCGCACCACCGCCCAGAGATTTTTTTAACATGGAAAAATACTCTTTACGACTACCTGCGATGTAATGATCACCAGTTTCCGCACTGCGTTCTACCAATTTTCTTGATAGCAAAGCAAATGTTTGTTCAGCAAGGCGCTTGATGCTGCGGTGACCTTGAACAGTCAGAATCAAATCAGCTGTTAATTTCGCAAATAATTGCACCTGGTCACGATGAAGCCAAGCCTCTAACAATGATTCAACCCTTGCTAAGCGTAAGCGCATGGTCTCAACTTGGAAGACTGTTTCTACTGAAACGCCATTCTCATCAAGATGAGCATAAACGTCATCGCAGGCGATGTAGCAAGCATTCAATACTTGTTGAAACTCTTTTAAAGTAACTTGATATGAAGGGTCGTTTAAACGAGGCTCAGCCTTGAGAATGTCCTCAGCTAATTTACCCAAGCGATAAAAAGGTGAATCCTGACCACTCACGCCACGCAGTCTTGATCTAACCGAATAACTCAAACCCGCAGAACTGATGTAACTGATCAAGATCATGATAGCTTCACCCATGTCCTTGAATAAGTCATTGCTGTCAGACTTATCTTCTTGATAATGAGTCAAGTCATGGAGTGAGCGCAATAAATCATCATCCAAATCATGAACCCAAGAGGCATCATGCGGACCAACAAAGCCAAGTGCGAATAAAACCGTGAGCTCTGGTTTATTGGGTGGCGGAGAAATTAAATGATTGCGCAATCGCTCAGTCATCTCTCCCCAAAAACTGGGCTTTGTTGCAACCCCTGTGTCGCATAACAAAGACAGTGCATCGTTGTCCCGCAAAATGCTGCGTATCAATTTGGCAATTTTTAATTTGACGTCTGGTCGTTGATCAAGAATTTTTAAAAATGATCTTAAGCGCGCATGCTCTGGGTGACCCTCTGGAATGGCAATCGGTTTATTTTTTGTTGATTTTTCAGTGCGACGAAGCCAATAAGCCAACTCAATCACCCAGCGATTGCGGTCAGATAAATCAGCGGCGTCATCAGGCACACGCAGCAAAGTGTCCAATGCTTGTGAGGCATCTCTTGATTCTTTCCAACGCCCCCACAAACGGCGAAAATCTTTAAACCCGAACATGCCTAATTTCCATTTAATTGAATTGTGTCGTGTAACTCAGCGCCAAAAACCATGGCCTTTAATTTTAGAAGTTGATCTCTGGTTTGCGCTGCTTTCTCAAACTCAAGATTTTTAGCGTGATCAACCATCAATTTTTCTAGCTGTTTAATTTCTTTCGCCAATTGTTTTTCGCTCATATCTTCATAGTGAGCTTTTTCTTGTTCATATTTTAGCTCTTGACGTTTCTCATCAACGTCATAAACACCATCAATGATATCTTTAATGCGCTTCACGACTCCTTTAGGAGTGATGCCGTGCAGTTTATTGAACTCAGTTTGTTTGGCTCTACGACGTTCAGTTTCTCCAATGGCTTTTCTCATTGAATCAGTCATTTTGTCAGCATACAAAATGGCTTTACCGTTGACGTTTCTGGCAGCGCGACCAATCGTTTGAATTAAGCTTCTCTCTGAACGCAAGAAGCCTTCTTTGTCAGCATCCAAAATAGCCACCAAAGAAACTTCTGGAATATCCAAGCCCTCGCGCAGGAGGTTGATACCAATCAATACGTCAAAAACACCCAGGCGCAAGTCTCTTAATATTTCCACTCGTTCAACCGTATCAATATCAGAGTGCAGGTAGCGCACCTTGATGCCGTTGTCTGACATGAAATCAGTCAACTGCTCTGACATGCGCTTTGTCAAAGTTGTGATCAATACACGCTCCCCCACTTTGATGCGTGCATGTATCTCTGTCAGCACATCATCAACTTGGCTGGAAGCCGGTCTAACATCAATCAAAGGATCAACAAGACCTGTCGGTCTCACGACCTGCTCGACCACTTTGTCAGCATGTTGTTCTTCATAGGCTGCCGGAGTAGCTGAGACAAAAATAACCTGTCTCATCTTCTTTTCAAATTCTTCAAATTTCAGCGGTCGGTTATCCATCGCTGATGGCAAGCGAAATCCGTAATCCACCAAGGTTGATTTACGAGCTTTATCGCCGTTGTACATTCCGTTCAACTGACCGATCAGAACGTGACTCTCATCCAAGAACATCAGAGCATCTGGCGGCAAATAATCGACCAATGTCGGTGGTGCTTCGCCTGGTTTGGCGCCCGACAAATGTCTTGAGTAGTTTTCAATGCCTTTACAGAAACCTAACTCGGACAACATTTCAAGATCAAAACGTGTGCGCTGCTCTAAGCGCTGGGCTTCGACCAACTTGCCTTCTTTGATATAAAAATCTAAGCGCTCACGCAATTCTGCTTTGATGGTTTCAATGGCGCGCAAAACCGTTTCGCGTGGAGTGACGTAATGTGAGCCTGGATAAATCGTGAAACGCGGAATCCGCTGACGAATTCTGCCAGTCAGTGGGTCAAAGAACTGAAGACTGTCGACAGTGTCATCAAATAAATCAATGCGAACGGCCAGTTCGTTGTGTTCTGCAGGGAAAACATCGATGGTGTCACCTCGCACTCGGAAGGTGCCCCTCGAAAAATCAACATCATTGCGCTCATACTGCATCGCAATTAAGCGCGTCACGATGTCGCGCTGAGTTAACTTGTCACCCTGTCGAACCGTCAAGACCATTTGATGATAATCGCCAGGATTACCAATACCGTAAATCGCTGAAACCGTTGAAACGATGATCGTGTCACGTCTTTCTAAAAGACTCTTGGTTGCTGACAATCTCATTTGCTCAATATGCTCATTGATCGAAGAATCTTTTTCAATGAAAAGATCCCTGGTTGGCACATAAGCTTCAGGCTGGTAATAGTCGTAGTAACTTACAAAATATTCAACGGCATTTTGTGGAAAGAATTCTCTGAACTCGCTGTAGAGCTGTGCGGCGAGTGTTTTATTGGGGGCAAAAATAATGGCTGGACGACCCAAACGTGCAATCGTGTTGGCCATCGTATAGGTCTTACCTGAACCGGTAACGCCCAAAAGAGTTTGGTAAATTAAGCCGTCCTCAATCCCCTCCACCAACTGCGCAATGGCCTCAGGCTGATCTCCGGCAGGCGGAAATGGCTGATGAAGTATGAACGGTGAGCCCGGAAAACGAATGTTGTTTTCCGAAGGGCTCGAAGCGTCAATTTCTGATTTTTTTTCTGTCTTTTTTGGCATCTCGGCTATCATTCTAGGCTTGCTTGAACTTTCTGACATATTTCATACTATGAGCCTCTTTTCAAACGTCGAACTTGCCCCCCGTGACCCCATTCTTGGCCTCAATGAAGCCTACAACTCTGATAGCCGCGCAACCAAGGTAAATCTTGGGGTTGGCGTGTATTTCACGGATGATGGAAAGATCCCATTGTTACGTGCGGTACAAGCTGCAGAAAAAATCATGATGGAAAAATCTGCTGCCCGTGGCTACCTGGCCATTGAAGGCATTGCAGCCTACAACCAGGGTGTGCAGAACCTTTTGTTCGGTAAAGACTCTGCGATTTTGGCCTCTGGCCGAGTTGTTACTGCCCAGGCAGTTGGCGGCACAGGCGCCCTAAAGATCGGTGCTGATTTCATCAAACGCTTGGAACCCAATGCAGTGGTGGCGATCAGCGACCCTAGCTGGGAAAACCATCGCGGTATTTTTGAAAGTGCTGGCTTCCCAGTGCAAAGCTATACGTATTACGACCCTGAGACACGTGGCGTGAACTTTACCGGCATGGTGAAGTCTCTAGAAGCCCTTCCAGCTAAGTCTGTGGTTTTGTTGCACGCTTGCTGCCACAACCCAACTGGTGCTGATATGACATTGGATCAGTGGAAGCAAATTGTGCAAATTTGTAAAGCCAAGCAATTGATTCCTTTCTTGGACATGGCTTATCAAGGCTTTGCTGACAATATTGATCAAGATGGTGCAGCAGTTCGTTTATTCGCTGACTCTGGCCTCTGTTTCTTTGTTTCTAGCTCATTCTCTAAGTCTTTTTCTTTGTACGGTGAGCGCGTTGGTGCCCTATCCATCGTTACTGAGGGCAAAGACGAGTCAACACGTGTGATGTCACAGTTAAAGCGTGTAATTCGTACAAATTACTCAAATCCAGCGATTCATGGTGGTACGGTGGTTGCAACTGTCCTAAATACCCCTGAATTACGCGCGATGTGGGAACAAGAATTGGCTGAAATGCGTGATCGCATCAAGTTAATGCGCAATTCTTTAGTGACCAAATTGGCTCAAGCAGGCGCAAAACGTGATTTTGGCTTCGTGAATGACCAAAGAGGCATGTTCTCCTACTCGGGCCTGACATCTGACCAGGTGGACCGACTTCGTGAAGAATATGGCATTTATGCCGTTTCAACAGGCCGTATCTGCGTGGCTGCGCTTAATAGCAAGAATATTGATGGTGTTGCAAAAGCCATTGCCTCAGTTTTATAACCCATAAAAATCAATGTCTTAGACAACATTTTGGTGCTCACAGCATCAAAATGTTGCATTGCACAAATTGATATTTTTAGGGATAATCTAACCTAATGTAAAAAGTGCTTTAGAGCACATCCGTCCTTAACTCCGTTTCGGACATTTTTAGATTTCGGGAGATCAATAAATGCTGTATCAATATCAAGAGTTCCAAAAAGCCTTGCTTCAACCTTTGACGGCATGGGCTCAGGCAACAGCAAAGACCTTCGTTAATCCTAGTAACCCTCTTTCATTACTTCCTTCAGCAACCAGAATCGCTGCTGGATATGAGCTTCTGTACCGCCTAGGTAAAGAATACGAAAAACCAGAGTTCAGAATTAAAACAGTGATGGCTCACGGTAAAAATGTTGCCATCAATGAATTCACGGTTGTTGATAAGCCGTTTTGTAAGTTGGTTCGCTTTAAGCGCTTTTCTGATGACGTCAATGTCATCAAGAAACTAAAACAAGATCCTGTTGTGTTGATTGTGGCTCCTTTATCTGGCCACCACTCCACTCTATTACGCGATACGGTCAAAACATTGCTTCAAGACCACAAGGTCTACATCACTGATTGGGTCGATGCACGTTTGGTTCCTCTAGAAGATGGCAGTTTCTCTTTAGATGACTACGTTCACTACATCCAAGACTTCATTCGTGAGATTGGCGCAAAAGATTTGAACGTTTTATCCGTTTGTCAGCCAACGGTCCCAGTCTTGGGTGCAATCTCATTGATGGCCTCCAACGGTGAAGTAACCCCGCGAACCATGATCATGATGGGTGGCCCTATTGATGCTCGCAAGAGCCCAACAATGGTGAACTCAACTGCCACAAACAAATCCTATGAATGGTTTGAAAACAATGTGGTCTTCACTGTGCCTCCTCCTCATCCTGGTGCAGGTCGTCGTGTTTACCCAGGCTTCCTACAGCACACCGGTTTTGTTGCCATGAACCCTGATCGTCACGTTCAGTCTCACTGGGATTACTTCCAAGACTTGGTCAAGGGCGATAAGCAAGATGCACAAGCCCACATTGCCTTCTATGACGAATACAACGCTGTGTTGGACATGGATGCAGCCTACTACTTAGAAACCATCAAAACGGTTTTCCAAGACCACGCTTTACCAACCGGTAAATGGGTTGTTGGTGGCAAACTGGTCAAGCCACAAGATATCAAAGGCACTGCCCTTCTAACCATCGAAGGCGAGTTGGATGATATTTCTGGGAGTGGCCAAACAAAAGCTGCTCACGGCTTATGCAAAAATATTCCTGACAATAAAAAGCAGCACTATGAAGTCAAAGGTGCTGGTCACTACGGTATTTTCTCTGGTCGTCGTTGGCGCGAAATGGTTTATCCAGAAGTTGGACAATTCATCCGCAAACACGCCATCAAGGGAAGTAAAGTGGTTGTACAAAGAGCTGTGAAAAAACCAGCCGTTAAAAAAGTAGCCGGCAAAAGAACAGCATCAAAGAATGCATAAAGTAATAGACGGTCTTGATGACCTATCGGATCGTCTATTAGCCGCACTTCCTCAAACTCAATGCACCAAATGTGGCTACCCTGATTGTCGGGCTTATGCCAAAGCCATGACAACTGGCGAAGCTCCTCATAACCAGTGCCCTCCTGGTGGCCAAGAAGGCATTGGGCGTTTAGCAAAAATACTTCAAAAAGAAGTTCTAAATCTCAATCCTCACAATGGTGAAGAGCGTCCTCGCTCAGTTGCCTTAATTGAGTCAAAGGCATGCATTGGTTGTACGTTGTGCATTCAGGCATGCCCTGTCGACGCCATCGTCGGAGCATCAAAGCAAATGCATGTGGTAATTGCTGATTGGTGCACAGGCTGTGATCTATGCATTCCTCCCTGTCCAGTTGATTGCATCACCATGGTTCCTGTAACGGGTAAAGCAACTGGCTGGGATGCTTGGAGTCAGGAATTAGCCGACCTTGCTAAAGATCGTTATGAGTCACGCGCAAAAAGATTGGAGCGCGAAGAGCTGGATAACGTGAAACGTTTAGCACTCAAAGCCAAGAGCAAGGCCAAAGCCCTGGATCTTGAGAGTGCTAAAACTGAAAATGAGAAAGCAGAGATTGAACGCAAGCGAGCAACCATTGCAGCTGCGATGGCTCGGGCCCAAGAAAAGCTTCAGTCGTCTAGATAGTTAGAGGACTAAAGTAATTTTTTAATGGCTTCCACGTAGGCAGCCATATCAGGTGGAGTGCCATCTCTTTGAGCATTCCACAGAACCTGCCCCAAACATTCCATGATCTTGTGTTGAGCCTCATGCTCAGAATCCAACTTGATCATCAGTTGCTGGCTGGCTTCACGGATCCCATGAGGTTGATCAATCTGCACCTGTTCGGTGATTGACATGTGCATGGACAGATGTAGGAAAGGATTGGTTTGTCCTTTTTCAGGGGTGTACTCAGCCTCTTTGGCGGATTCAACATCATCCAAGATACCGTGATACTCAGGATGCTCCACCATCCATCTGGCAGCAATTGATTCCATGGGCGTGAGAATGCCAGAGCGTTGCTGCTTGGCCCAAGCCTCACAAAAAAACTGTCTGACTTCTTCTTTGCTGGGATTAAATAAGCTCATACCGAGAAATTCTTTTCTTTGAATGAGCATAATGGCTCAACAATGCATTTTGCACAATCAGGGCTTCTGGCTTTACAGGTATAGCGGCCATGCAAAATCAACCAATGATGGGCATCGATCAAATAATCTTTGGGTACTCGCTTGAGTAGCGCCAGCTCTACAGCCAAAACATCTTTACCTGGAGCTAAGCCTGTTCTATTAGACACTCTGAAGATGTGAGTATCTACCGCCATGGTTGGGTGACCAAATGCCGTATTTAAAATGACATTCGCTGTCTTCCTGCCAACCCCTGGAAGAGCTTCGAGTGCTTCTCTATCCTCTGGCACCTCTCCGCCATGTCGCTCCATGAGCAGTCGACAGGTTTCTATCAAATGTTTTGCTTTGGTTTTAAATAAGCCAATGTGCTGAATGTAAGGGATCAAGCCATCAACACCAAGCGCATGAATTGCTTCAGGGGTGTTCGCTACTGGAAACAGAACCCTGGTGCCTTTATTGACGGATACATCTGTTGCTTGCGCTGACAATAGAACAGCGGCTAACAATTCAAAGGGTGTGGTGTATTCAAGCTCAGTAGTCGGCTTAGGATTGTTACTTTTGAGCGCCTCAAAAAAAGCCAAGCGTTTTTGTGGATTCATTTAAGTCAGTCACTCACAATTTTTAAACGTGACCCAAGACATCTTGTATGCGCTTGACCATCACAGGGACTTTGGCTGACAGCTTTTTAAGATGATCAGCGTTACTGCTTCTTTGTTTCTCAGACCAAACGGACCCTGGGAAAAAGACATCTTCTTTGAATCGAGGAATGATGTGCCAATGCAGATGAGGGACCATATTGCCCAAGGCAGCCAAATTCACTTTATCTGGCTGCATGACTTCAAGCATGATCTTCTCAAGTAAAAAAACAATGTGCAACAAACGGCTGCGCTGATCCAAACTGAGATCACTCATCTCAGCCATGTGTTCATTCCAAATCACCCGACAAAAACCAGGCAACTCAGGCTCATTGGCCAAAATGACTCTTAACTCGTGATTTTTCCAAATCAGTTCACCACCATCTTTGGTGCATAAAGGGCAATTTGCATTCATGGGGGTATTTTCGCTTAATTCAGAAAAAGACGAAAACCTTTTCTGGATATAAACTGAGCAAACCTCAAAGAATTGATGACCCATGGATATCAAATTATTTAGCTATTGGCGAAGTTCAGCGGCTTTTAGAGTCAGAATTGCTCTGAATCTAAAAAACCTGACTCATGATGTGATTCCTGTTGATCTTTTAAAGCAAGGCGGCGAACAACATCTGCCAAGCTTTTCAGCTAAAAATCCCCAGGATTTAGTTCCTGTTTTAGAGCATGGTTCTCATGTGTTGCGCCAATCATTGGCGATCATTGAGTTCTTAGAAGAAACCTATCCCAGCCCTGCTTTATTACCCAACACTCCTCATCAACGTGCCTGGGTGAGAGCCTTGAGCATGGATATTGCTTGCGATATTCATCCATTGAATAATTTGCGGGTGATGAAATATTTACACAAACAATTGCAACTGAGTGATGACCAGAAAAGTTCATGGGCCAAACACTGGCTTGAGATTGGTCTTGCTGGCGTAGAAAAAACATTAACAAGCCAAGCACACGCAGGTAATTTTTGTTTTGGGGATGAACCTGGTATGGCCGATGTGTGCCTGATTCCGCAAATCATGAACGCCAAAGCCAGTGGCTGTGATCTCAGTGCTTATCCAAAGATTCAAGAAGTGTTTGATGAATGCATGAAATTACCAGCGTTCATCAAAGCATCTTGGGAAGCTCAAACAGACTACCCCAACAAATAATAAAAAATTTAAAGCAAGAAAAAAGCCCGGCTTTTGGCCGGGCTATCAACTCAGGCGGGATATGCCCAAATCAATGACTTGCTTAGTGGAACTGCTCTTCTTCTGTAGAACCAGTTAAGGCTGTTACAGATGATGCGCCACCTTGAATCACTGTTGTTACTTCATCGAAGTAACCAGTACCAACTTCTTGTTGGTGTGATACGAATGTGTAACCACGATCACGAGCTGCGAACTCAGGCTCTTGAACTTTTTCAACATAAGCAGACATACCACGTGCAACATAGTCTTGAGCCAAGTCAAACATGTTGTACCACATCGAGTGGATACCAGCCAATGTGATGAATTGGTATTTATAACCCATTGCACCAAGCTCACGTTGGAACTTAGCAATGGTTGCGTCGTCCAAGTTTTTCTTCCAGTTGAATGATGGTGAGCAGTTGTATGCCAACATCTTGCCTGGGTGCTTAGCGTGAACTGCTTCAGCAAACTTGCGAGCAAATTCAAGATCAGGTGTACCAGTCTCACACCATACCAAGTCAGCGTATTCAGCATAAGCAATCGCACGTGAGATCGCTTGATCGATACCCTTCTTAGTCTTGTAGAAACCTTCAGCGGTGCGCTCACCAGTCAAGAATGGCTTATCGTTTTCATCGTAATCTGATGTCAACAAGTCAGCAGCTTCAGCATCTGTACGAGCGATCACCAATGTTGGCACGCCACAAACGTCAGCCGCCATACGAGCAGCGATCAATTTTTGGCAAGCTTCTTGTGTTGGAACCAATACTTTGCCGCCCATGTGACCACACTTCTTCACTGAAGCCAATTGGTCTTCCCAGTGAACACCAGCTGCACCAGCCTTGATCATCGCCTTCATCAATTCGAATGCGTTCAATACGCCACCAAAACCTGCTTCAGCATCTGCCACGATTGGAGCGAAACAATCAATATGACCCTTGTCACCCTTTTCAATACCTTTTGAGTACTGGATTTCATCAGCACGGCGGAAAGTATTGTTGATACGCTCAACAACCTTAGGCACTGAATCAACTGGATACAAAGATTGATCAGGGTACATAGATGAGTATGTGTTGTTATCAGCAGCAACTTGCCAGCCTGACAAATAAATTGCCTTCACGCCTGCTTTAACCTGTTGCATCGCTTGACCACCAGTCAAAGCACCTAAACAGTTAACGTACGGCTCGTTGTTAACCAAGTTCCATAGTTTTTCAGCGCCACGACGAGCCAATGTGTGCTCGATCTGGAATGAACCGCGTAGACGTACTACATCAGCTGCTGTGTAACCGCGCTTGATACCTTTCCAACGCGGGTTTGTATCCCAATCTTTTTGCAATGCATCGATTTCTTGTTGACGTGTTGACATGTTTCTCTCCCGTTAAATAACAAAAATGTGTGCCCATAAGACATATTGATATCAATTTCTGTGTCTTATGTCTTATATAAGAGTGTATGTACTTGTGAA
>JBDLUD010000024.1:0-18377 GCA_039805465.1 Pseudomonadota bacterium | reverse complement strand
TGTTGAAAACGCAAAAACTACCCGAGCTTTATTGAAAGCCATTGGTTCACAATCGCCATTGATTTGCCCCATCCAAGAAATGCAGATGACCGAATGGCGAGGCCCCGGGAAAGAAGCTGCTCATGGTTCTACCAATCTAAGAGCAATGTTGCAGCCATTACTCGATGGTCACGACATGGGTTTGATGTCTGAAGCTGGCCTGCCTGCGATTGCTGACCCGGGATCAGATGTTGTGAACACAGCCCACCAAATGGGCATTCCAGTGCGCGCCTTGATTGGGCCCAATTCTTTGTTATTGGCATTGATGTCATCTGGCATGAATGGTCAAAGCTTTGCCTTTCATGGCTACATTGCCGTGAAAGATCCAGAGAGAACAGTTGCACTGAAACAATTAGAGCAAGAGTCGAAGAGAAAGCACCAGACTCAATTGTGGATTGAAACACCCTATCGCAATGCGGCCATGATTGAAGCCATGCTGCAATCATTGCAAGGCAATACGCAAATGTGTGTCGCAGCAGATTTGAGCTTGCCCAACGCCTTGGTGATTTCTAAAACCGTGAGCGCTTGGCAAGCGCAGATAAAAAAAGAGCCTGGACTACTCCAAGCTCTTCATCAACGACCGGCTGTTTTTTTGATTCTGGCCTAGTCTTTTTCAACCAAGATCAGCGCAACTGACCACCGTACATCAATACCCGGGTAGCGCCCTCACCCATAGCGGCACCAAAACGCTTGGCCACTCTTTCAGCTAAATTATCTTTCATGGTGTAGTCAACAATTGTTGGCGATTTGAAAACATCGCGAGCAACTCCATCAACACTGCCTAAGCCATCGCTCAAACCTAATTCAACACTCTTGGCACCATTCCACACCAAACCAGTGAACATGTCTGAAGTTTCTTTCAAACGATCACCACGACCAGAGCGCACCACCTTGATGAATTGCTCATGCACTTCACCAATCATTTCTTGCACAAATTCTTTTTGCTTTGGATCTTGCTTACTAAATGGATCGAGGAGCGCTTTATTTTTTCCAGCGGTGATGGCGCGACGCTCAATCCCCAGCTTCTCCATCAAACCAGTGACACCAAAGCCGTTCATGATCACACCAATAGAACCGACCAAACTGGCTTTATCAACATAAATGTTTTCCGCAGCAGAGGCCACGTAATAACCACCTGAGGCGCAAATTTCTTCAACCACCACATGCAATGCTTTTTCAGGGTACTTGGCACGCAGGCGCAACATTTCATCGTGAATAATGCCGGACTGAACGGGTGAACCACCAGGACTGTTGATGCGCAAAATCACACCAACACTTTCAGAATTCTCAAAAGCTGCTTGCAGTGAGGCGTTGATAGCATCTGCACTGGCTTTGGTATCCGGTGCGATTTCACCTTGTAAATCAACCAAAGCAGTGTGCTTGCCTAAATTTGCTTTGCCGCCAATATCAATATCAAATAAATTGATCGCAATACCGACAAATACCAGCAAGGTCATCATGCGCACAGCTGTTCTCCAGCGACGACCGCGACGCTGCTCTTTGAGGTTCTCTAACAATAAATGTTCTAAGGCCTGTTTTTCCCAGACTTTTTCATCGGACATGAATAACTTTCTTAATTAATCTAACTAACTTAGGTAATGCAATAAATTTAATACTTCAAGCAAGAGCTTAATCTTTTTATGCGTTAGCTGCTAACCAATCAGATAACTCTTGAACATTCTTGACACAAGCCAAAGGATTTTCAGTTTTCAAAACGTGCTCTGGGTGAGCACCATAAGTCACACCCACGGCATCGGCTCCCGCAGCATTGGCCATACCCAAATCATGGGTGGTGTCACCAATCATCAAGATTTTTTCCATCGGCACCAATAAAGCATCCGACAAATCTAAGAGCATGCCAGGATGAGGCTTAGATTTTGATTCGTCTGGGGTGCGACTATCCGCAAAAATATCTTCGAGCTGATGAAAACCCAAAGAACGATCTAAGCCCTTGCGACTTTTACCGGTGGCCACTGCCAAGAGATGTCCTCGATCTTTTAATTGATACAACAAATCTTTGGCGCCCTCAAACAAACTTAATTCATGGTCTTTGCTCAAATAATGAAATCTGAAGCGATCAATTAATTTGTAGTGATCATCCACTGAAACAGTTGGACAAGCTTTGCGCAATGATTCTTGAATGCCCAAACCAATCACGTGACTAGCAACAGAATCTTCAGGCACAGGCAAAGCCAAATCTCGGCATGCATCTTGAATACATCTAACGATTGTGGGGGTGGAATCCATCAAGGTTCCATCCCAATCCCACACAATTAATTCATAACGAAGTGACATCAATGCCTTAAATGACTGGGTTTTCTAAAGTGCCAATGCCATCAATTTCAATCTTGACGGTATCACCCTTCTTTAAAAAGCGAGGGGGTTTAAAACCCATGCCCACACCGCTTGGGGTACCGGTAGCAATCACATCACCCGGATACAGGGTCATGCCCTTTGAAATCGCCTCGATGATGGTTGGTATATTGAAAATCAATAACTCCGTGGTGGCATCTTGTCTTAATTCACCATTCACCCAACACTTAATTGATGCTTTGCTTGAATCCAGTTCATCTGCTGATACCAACCAAGGACCCATCGGGCAGAAAGTATCAAAACTCTTACCCAAATGAAATTGCACATGCTTTGCTTGCACATCACGGGCACTGATGTCATTGATGATGGTGTATCCCCAGATGTAACTCATGGCATCAGCTTGACTGATAGCCTTACCTTTTTTAGCGATCACCACCGCTAACTCAGCCTCGTAATCCATTTCTTGGGTGGCCTGAGGATGACTATCAATTCCAACACGCGGCCCGATCACAGACTCAGGCACTTTACTGAACACCACTGGGTGCTTTGGCAAATTGGCCATGGCGCCCTGCGCTTCACCCAATTTACTGTCTTTGATTTCTTTGACGTGATCCAAATAGTTTTTACCCACGCAAAAAATATTTCTGTTTGGCTTAGGAATCGGAGCCAATAAACAAACATCTTTTAGAGCAACAGCAGAACCCAAAGCTGGCAAAGATTTGCCTTCAGCCATCAATTCGATGATGGCCAACGCACCACGCGCAGCATCATCTTTACTCAGTTGATAAGGTGTGACGGTTTGCAAATCTTGAGCAATAACTCCGACGTATTGCTCGGCTTTGTATTGGTAAGCGGCTAGCTTCATGTTGTCTCCATTTTTTCAAATGCTTCGGGGATATCGGCCTCGAAAGTCATCTTTTCTTCTGTTTTAGGATGAATGAATGATAAATGTCTTGCGTGCAGTAATAGTCTTTTCGGTTTCAATACTTTATCTAATTCTTGATCGCCGTACTTGTCATCACCCAAAATAGGATGGCCATAGGTTTGTAAGTGCACCCGAATTTGATGGGTGCGGCCTGTTTTGAGCTGCGCTTCAACCAAACTGCAAAGGCCATCGCGATAATTTGCTTTGACACGGATGTTGGTGTGGCTTGGCTGCCCCCCGTCTGTGGCAACCCTGACCCGACGCTCGCCATTGGGAAGCAGGTATTTGAGTAATGGGTATTTGAGTGGAATTGATTTACCGCTGACCGGTAACTGACCATGCACTATTAATAAGTAGCGCTTATCCATCTTCCCCTCACGAATTTGCTCGTGAAGATGAACCAAAGCACTGCGTTTCTTGGCCAACATCAAAATGCCAGAAGTGTCACGATCGAGCCTGTGGACCAGTTCCAAGAACTTAGCGTCGGGTCTTTGTGCTCTCATGGCCTCAATCAGGCCCAAAGATACTCCTGAACCACCATGCACAGCAATCCCAGATGGCTTATTTACCACTAAAATACTGTCATCTTCATGCAAAATTGTTATTTCTGCATTTATCTTCTTCGAAATGAAGTCATTGGTAGGGGCTTTTATCTCGGAGACTCGCAGCGGTGGAAGACGTAAAACATCCCCTTCTTGGATTTTTTGGCTCGCATCAGCCCTTTTTTTGTTCACCCTGACCTCGCCAGAGCGAATAATTCGGTAAATATGGGTCTTTGGTACCCCTTTTGCCATGCGAAACAGGAAATTATCCAGCCTTTGGCCAGCTTCCTCAAATAAAACAATGTGTTGGGTTACCGAATTACTGTTCATATGACATATAATGACCTATCTTGCTGCGCAACATCAAATTTATTGTTTGCATGGTAGTGCCCCAAGTTGGGTTTGAAATAGCCAAAAATATTTCCAGGGTTCGCCTCTCCCCTGATGTAATGAGACGCAAAGTTGGCTGGCATAGTGCCGCGAACTGCGAAACAGATAAAAGAATTTAAGCGCACGCTGACCCGCAAAGAAGAATAAGTCAGCGAGTGTAGTGAAGTTTGACATCACAGAGATTGCCTCGCGCAATCCCTTCAATTCCGTTTCGCTCACCGCGATGGCTGCCTGGCTGCAGGACGGAGATTTAAATGAAACGAATGTTATTTAACGCTACCCAGCAAGAAGAGCTGCGCGTAGCCATTGTTGATGGTCAAAAACTGATCGACATTGATATTGAAACAACTGGACGTGAACAACGTAAAGGCAATATCTACAAAGGCGTGATCACACGCATTGAACCCTCATTAGAAGCTTGCTTCGTGAACTATGGTGAAGAGCGTCATGGCTTTTTGCCGTTCAAAGAGGTTTCAAGAGCTTATTTCAAGGACGGCATTGACGTTCGCACAGCAGGCATCAAAGATGCATTGCGCGAAGGTCAAGAAATCATCGTTCAGGTGGAAAAAGAAGAGCGCGGTAATAAAGGCGCTGCTTTAACCAGCTTCATTTCATTAGCTGGTCGTTATTTGGTTCTCATGCCAAACAACCCAAGAGGCGGTGGTGTTTCTCGCCGCATCGAAGGCGAAGATCGCACTGAATTGCGTGAAGCCATGGGCCAATTAACCGTTCCAGATGGCATGAGCATCATTGCCAGAACTGCTGGAATTGGTAGAAGTGCAGAAGAATTGCAATGGGACTTGAGTTACTTGATGCAGCTTTGGACAGCGATTGATGAAGCTGCCAGCGGCAACCAAGCCCCACTGTTGATTTACTTAGAGTCTAGCTTGGTGATCCGAGCCATCAGAGACTACTTCCAGCCTGATATCGGCGAAATCCTCATCGATACCGATGAGATTTACGAACAAGCCAGCTCTTTCATGTCTGTGGTGATGCCTGACAACATGTCACGCGTGAAACGCTATCAAGACGATGTGCCTTTGTTCTCACGCTTTCAAATTGAACATCAAATTGAAACTGCCTACTCTCGTACAGTGACCCTACCATCCGGTGGTGCGATCGTGATCGACCACACAGAAGCCTTGGTTTCTGTGGATGTGAACTCAGCTCGCTCAACTCGTGGTTCAGACATTGAAGAGACAGCAGCAAGAACAAACTTAGAAGCTGCCGACGAATTGGCTCGCCAAATGCGTTTGCGTGACTTGGGTGGCTTGATCGTGATCGACTTCATTGACATGGAGTCTTCTAAGAATCAAAAAGATGTTGAGCAACGCCTTAAAGATGCTTTGCGCCATGATCGCGCTCGCGTACAAATGGGCAAGATTTCACGCTTTGGTCTTTTAGAGCTATCGCGTCAACGCTTGCGCCCTGCACTATCAGAAAGCAGCAACGTTACTTGCCCGCGCTGTAACGGCACAGGCCACATCCGTGACACAGAATCTTCAGCGCTTCAAGTTCTTCGCATCATTCAAGAAGAAGCGATGAAAGAAAATACAGCAGCGATTCATTGTCAGGTACCTGTCGATGTTGCAGCCTTCTTACTCAATGAGAAACGTGCTGAAGTGATCAAGATTGAAAGTCGTTTCAAAGTGAACGTCTTACTATTGCCAAATAAGCACTTAGAAACGCCGCATTACAAACTTGAGCGTTTGCGCCATGACGATCCTCGCCTAGATGATCCAAAAGCAAGTTATGCCATGGCCGATGAAGCCAGCAAAGAACTTGAATCTGACACCATCTTGAACCGCAAAGCTGAAGAAGCCAAGCCACGTCAAGAAGCCGCAGTCAAAGGCGTGAGACCAAGCCAACCTGCCCCTGCCAGTGTCCCACGTGCAGAGCGCAAAGTGGCTGGTGAAAAGCAATCCTCTGGTGGCCTGATTGGTTTCATCAAAAAGCTTTTCGGTGCCAAAGAAGAAGTTAAAGCAACAGACAAGCGTCCAAGCAATGGTCGTGGTCGTGGTGAAGCCGGTGATCGCAATGGTGACCGTAACAACCGCAATCGCAACAACCGCAATCGCAACAACCGCAACAAGAATGAAGCGGGCGAACGCAATCAAACGCCGCGCGATGGTGAAGAAAAGGCTGACAACAAAGAAGCACGTCAACCAAATCAACGCAATGGTCGCAATCAACAACGTCAAAATAAACCAGAAGCCAATCAAGATGCGAAAGCAGATCAAGCAAAAGATTTGTTGACGCACGCTGAAGCTCCACACAATGCTGAAGCTGCTGAAGGTGATGATGAGCGTCGTCGTGGTCGCAACCGTCGTGGTCGCAACCGTGGTCGTGATCGTGCAGACCGTCCAGAAAATACTCAAGATGCCAATGTTGATGGTTCAGCACAAACAACTTCAACTACAGTGGCAACTTCAGCACCAGCCGCTGCAGTGGCGGCAGCGGTAGCTGCATCCGTTGTGAATGATTCAGTGAGCGTTGAATCTTCAAGCAATGCTGTCAGTGCTCCAGTACAAACTGCAGCACCAGCAGTTGTTGCACCTACATATGTTGCCCCAGTAGCTGCTTCTGTTGATGCTCACGCAGCAATTTCAACCCCAACACCAGCGCCTGCTCCAATGCCAAAAGTTGAGTTTCAGCCATTAAAAACGTCTGAGTTAACTTCAGTGATTGAGTCTGCTGGAATGGTTTGGGTGAACACCGATCATCAGAAATTAGAAGAAGTTCGTGTACAGATTGCTGCTGAACCAGTGATCGCACACCCGCCACGTGAGCCAAAGCCACCTGTTGAAGTTTCAACAGGCCCTATGGTTCTAGTAGAAACAGGCGGAAAAGAACAAACCATCGAAAAGTGAACTTAGTTCTACAATGAGGGTTATGTCAGAAAGAGTCATACCCCTCATTGATGAGCGCCAGAGAAAAATCGGTAGCCATGTTCCGGTCATCCCGGAACAACTGTTGACGCCGAATGGCCTTCTCGCCGACACCCGTGGGCGAAGACTTCATGATTTAAGAATTTCAGTCACCGATCGTTGTAACTTTAGGTGTACTTATTGCATGCCCAAAGAGGTCTTCGATAAGGATTACCCCTATTTATCTCATGGGGATCTTTTAAGTTTTGAAGAGATCGTTCGTTTGGCAAAAATCTACATCGAGCATGGCGTAGAAAAAATCCGCTTAACTGGTGGCGAACCCCTGCTTCGCAAACACATCGAAAAACTGATTGAGATGTTGGCCTCACTGAAAACCTTGAGTGGCCAACCATTGGATTTAACCCTGACCACCAATGGCAGCTTACTGCGTAAAAAAGCCCAGTCTTTGAAAGATGCTGGCTTGACCAGGATGACCATCAGCTTGGATGGTTTAGACGATTCAACCTTTCAGCAAATGAATGATGTTGGCTTTCCGGTTGGCGATGTTTTAGATGGCATTGAAGCAGCCCGTGAAGTTGGCTTTAAAAATATCAAAGTCAACATGGTTGTTAAAAAAGGAACGAATGATCACGAGATTATTCCAATGGCCAAGTACTTCAAAGGCAGTGATGTGATTTTGCGTTTCATCGAGTTCATGGACGTCGGTGCATCAAACGGTTGGAATATGACAGAGGTTCTGCCTTCTGCTGCTGTGATTGCCAAGATTCATGAAACATTCCCTTTAACAAATATTGACCCTAACTACCCTGGCGAAGTCGCTGAACGCTGGCGCTATGTTGACGGTTCTGGTGAAGTGGGTGTGATTTCAAGTGTGACTCAGGCTTTCTGCAAAGATTGTTCACGCGCTCGCTTGTCGACTGAAGGAAAAATGTATTTGTGTTTATTTGCCACAGAAGGTCACGACTTAAAAGCCTTGTTGCGTGCTGGTAAATCAGATTTAGAGATCAGTAATGCCATTGCACAAGTTTGGTCTCATCGCACCGATCGGTATTCTGAATTGCGCGGCTCCCCAGAAATGGAAGGTAAGCGCAAAGTTGAAATGTCATACATCGGTGGCTAAATATTTTCATCAGCCAAAACAATCAATATTTAGATGAGCTCATTACCTACCCTCAATTCAGTTGTCACTTGTATGTCTGACTATGATCCAGAATCATTGCGAGTTGAGATTGCAAGCAAAGTTGTTGATGAATTTGTTAGACCCGCATCTTTGGCACTTGAAACAGAAACAGTGTCTATCTACGACTCATTAGGTCGTGTTTTAGCCAGTGACATCATCTCCCCCATCAATGTTCCCTCTGCTGACAATTCAGCCATGGATGGCTATGCCTTCAGCGGCGCATCGATTGTTAAAGATGGCATGACCTCTTTAACAATGATTGGTAAAGGCTTTGCTGGTAACGCCTTTGATGGCCAGGTAAGTCTTGGTCAATGTGTTCGCATCATGACAGGTGCCGTGATGCCTGCTGGTTGTGATACCACCATCCCTCAAGAGTTAGTCAAAATTGATGGCGATCAGATTCAGTTTCAATCATCGGTGATCAAAGCTGGTGATAACCGCCGTTTGAAAGGCGAAGATCTTGCCATCGGTCAAGCGGCCTTATCTGCTGGCAAGATCATCAGACCATCTGATTTGGGTTTGATTGCATCCTTAGGCATGGGTTCCGTGGCTGTCAAACGCCGTCTCAAGGTTGGGTTTTTCTCAACTGGTGATGAACTTCGTTCGATTGGACAGCCATTGGATGATGGCTGCGTGTATGACAGTAATCGCTACACCCTATTTGGCATGTTGAGTCGCTTGAATGTTGAGCTTCACGATTTTGGTGTTGTGAAAGATGATCCAGATGCGATGCGCACCACCTTCAGTAAAGCAGCAGCGACTTGTGATGCCGTGATCACTTCTGGTGGCGTCTCCGTTGGAGAAGCTGACTACACCAAGCAAATCATGCGTGAACTAGGGGATGTGAGCTTTTGGAAAATTGCGATGCGCCCTGGCAGACCGATGGCTTTCGGTTCAATTCAAGGCGATCAACATCGCGCAGTTTTATTTGGTTTGCCTGGCAACCCTGTCGCTGTGATGGTGACTTTTTATCAATTTGTCAGAAATGCCCTCTTGGCCATGAGTGGTGCCACTCAAGTAGCTCCACCGATGATGCAAGCCAAGACTGTTGAGGCCATCCGTAAACGCCCAGGTCGCACGGAGTTTCAAAGAGGCATCTTGTCCACTGATGCCACAGGCAACAGAACAGTGCGCATCACAGGTGCACAAGGATCAGGCGTTCTGCGCTCCATGAGCGAAGCAGATTGCTTCATTGTTTTGGCACACGATCAAGAAAACATCCAGGCGGGTGATACCGTTGGGGTGGTTTTATTCGAGGGCTTGGTTTAAAGAAGCGCTACAGCAAGGGCTTTGAGGCACAAAAGACTATAAAGAGGTCTTATTGCAACGCAACATTATTCTTCGATTTGGTATAGAATTACAGACAATCAACCAATACTTACTTTTCAACAAAGAATAAAAAATGCCAAGCACCAAATACACCAAGAGAGAAATTGTGTATGTCGACCCTCTTCATACAGCCAAGACATTGGTGTTGGTGTATTTAAGTTTTTCAGTGCCGATCGTTTTATTAGCTCTCTTCGTTGCTTTTGTAAGAGATGGTGAACTGCCTGGTTTCACAGTGATTTCAGCATTGATTCTGAATGCTTTGGTTGGCTTTGGTTTGCTGTGGTTAGCATGCAAAGTTTACAACTGGGTGGCCGATAGATTTGGTGGCATCGAGGTGGCTGTTAAAGAAACCACCATCAATGACACCAAAATCCCCGCCTCACAAGATTAATTTCTAATCTTTTATTCGAATCTTTCGAGTCAAATCTTTCTGGCTTTAAGCTTTCAATAAATTTGGCGGTGTTTGGCCATTCAATCCAGCTAAACAGTTTTTAATCGCCAACTGAATCATCGCTCTTCTTGTTTTCTCTGTGGCACTTGCCATGTGCGGTGCTAACACCACATTCTTCAGCGCCAATAATTCTGGAATCACTTTTGGCTCGCCCTCAAACACATCCAAACCTGCGCCAAAAATTTTGTTTTCCTTCAGCGCTTTAGCCAAAGCCAACTCGTCAACAATGCCACCACGCGCAATGTTCACAAGGGTTGCAGTCGGTTTCATTAAATTCAATTCTTTTTCACCAAAGAGATGGTGGTTCTCTGGGGTGTAAGGCATGACCAAAATAATGTGATCTGATTGTTTGAGCAAAGTTTCACGGTCAACATACGTAGCACCGCATTCTTTCTCCAAATCCTCGGACAAACGTGAACGATTAAAGTAAGTCACATTCATATTAAAGCCGCGCGCACGCTTGGCAATTGCCTGACCAATACGACCCATGCCCATGATGCCCAAGGTCGAATGATGAATGTCCATAGATAGTGGCGCATCACAAATTGAAAACTTGCCCCAATGCCCTGCTCTTAACCAATGCTCGCTCTCCGTCACACGACGCGCTGTTGCCATCATCAATGTGAATCCAAAATCAGCTGTGGTATCCGTCAACACATCAGGCGTGTTGGTGGCCATCACATTGGCAGCCTTAAAAGCTGGCATGTCTAAATTGTTATAACCCACAGCAATGTTTGAAACAATTTTTAACTGTGGGGAAGCTTTGAGCATATCGGCATCAACGCGCTCACTTCCAGTGACGATCGCTGCATCTTTGTCAGCCAAAGCTGCTTTCAAATCAGCTATATTCCAAAGGTGGTCGTCCTGGTTTGATTGAACAACGGCAATCTTTTCCAACTCAGCCAAAAGGTCTGGAAAGACAGCTCGTGCAAGCAAAATCTTAGGTTTTTGGGCAGTTTGTGACATATTTGTCTCCTATTTTTGTTTGTTTTATTGATTTTTCTTAATTGTATGTCATTGATTTAAATCACATAGAAATGCTGATGCCACGCCTAAGAATAAGGCTATCTGCAATTTAAAGGCCCGTCTAAGATAAAATATCGTTTTTCATCTTCTTTGAGATTGATGCCATGACTTATGTTGTAACTGAAGCCTGTATTCGTTGTAAATACACTGATTGTGTTGATGTTTGCCCAGTGGACTGTTTTCGTGAAGGCCCAAACTTTTTGGTCATTGACCCAGATGAGTGCATTGATTGCGCCGTTTGCGTTCCAGAATGTCCTGTCAATGCCATTTATGCCGAAGATGATGTGCCAGGTGATCAACAAGCCTACATCAAACTCAACGTTGAGCTTGCCGCCAAATGGCCGTCAATCACAAAGTCAAAAGAAGGTTTAGCTGATGCAGACGACTGGAAAGATGTTAAAAATAAATTAGGCGAGTTAGTTCGCTAAAGCATCTTTCAGAAAGATCCTGTGGCAGAAAAACAAGCACCCATTGAAACAGATGCCATTGTTATCGGTGCAGGACCGGTAGGTCTCTATCAAGTTTTTCAACTTGGCTTATTGGGCATCAAAGCACATGTGATTGATGCCCTACCTCAGGCGGGTGGTCAATGTGTTGAACTCTATGCCGATAAACCCATTTACGATATCCCCGGCATTCCTTTTTGCACTGGTCAAGAATTAATTGATCGTCTACAAGAACAAATCAAAGTTTTACAAACACCCTTTCATTTCAATCAAGAAGTAACGCTGGTTCAAAAACGTGTGGATGGTCGCTTTGATGTACAAACATCGCAAGAGACATTCATCAGCAAAGTGATCGTTGTCTCTGCGGGCGTAGGGGCATTCAAGCCCCGCAAATTATCCTTGCCTGGGATTGATTCTTACGAAGGCAAGCAAGTCTTCTATAAATTGGGCCAAGCCAAACAATATGCTGACCAAGAGATCGTCATCAACGGTGGCGAAACTGCTGCTCTTGAGGCGGCCGTTGCATTAGCTGGGATTGCTAAAAGTATCACCTTGGTTCACAGACGCGATGTTTTTAAAGCCGAAGAATCTTTGATTCAACGTTTTCAGAGTTTATGTACTGAAGGCCTGATCAAGGTTCAACTCGGACAAGTTACTAACTTCAAAGCAACTGGTGAAAAATTGAGCAGCCTCGAGGTCACAGACTTTGCTGGTCAAACACACGATCTGCGCTTAGATGCCTTACTTCCATTGCTTGGCATATCTCCGAAGCTTGGGCCCATTGCTGACTGGGGCATCGATTTAGAAAATAAACAGGTATTAGTAGACACAGAAAAGTTTCAAAGCAGCACTGCTGGTATTTTTGCCGTGGGTGACATCAACACCTACCCTGGAAAAAAGAAGCTGATCCTTTGTGGCTTTCATGAAGCAACGTTAGCAGCTTATGGATGCGCCGCTCACATCTATCCAGGGCAAACCATCCATCTGCAATATACAACCACCTCACCCAAACTTCATGAAATTCTTGGCGTCACGCCACAAGCTTAGTCTTTAGACATTGCTCTTGATAAGATGATCACTGGTAGAAGACCTGCCAACACAA
The DNA here is from genome assembly GCA_039805465.1 of Pseudomonadota bacterium. GTDB lineage: Bacteria > Pseudomonadota > Gammaproteobacteria > Burkholderiales > Burkholderiaceae > Polynucleobacter. Next base: position 5,746 of record JBDLUD010000024.1, on the reverse strand, counting down.
TCGTCAACGCTGGCCAAGCTGCTTCAGCCAAACGCTCATCAGACGCTAACTGATATGTCACAACTGCCAAGGTATCAAAGTTAAACGGTCGAAGCACCAAAGTCGCTGGTAACTCTTTCATGACATCAACAAACACCAGCAAGCCAGCTGTTAATAAACTGCGGCGCAAAAGTGGCAAATGAATCTTTCTCAACAATTCCCAGCGACCAGATCCTAAGCTCATCGCGCTGGCATCCATGCTTGGTGTGATCTTGCTCAAACCCGCTTCAACTGTTTGCAAACTAGAAGATAAGAAGCGCGTCAGATATGCATAGACCAAGACCACCACAGAACCAGAAATCAACCAAGCAATATCTAGTTGCCCCAATAAAACCAAAATACCCACAGCTAAAACGGCGCCTGGCACGGCATAACCCAAGCTGACCATGCGATTAACGATTTGCTGTAATCCACCTTTCGCCAGTCTTGCGCTGTAGGCTAACCAAACCGCAATGGCAACCGCGCAAATCGCCGTGATGGTCGACAAGGTGATGGTGTTACCTAACCAACTCCAATAACGCTCATTCAAACTCTCGCCGCTTGAAATAGCTAAATAAGCCATGATGATGACGGGCATGATGAAACCAAATAGCAACGGCAATAAGCAAGCTAAGCTGGCCCAAAAAGCTTTTTTTCCTTGTAGTCGCCAAGGTTTGATTTGTCTAAAGCGCTGACCTGAAGTAGCAAAACGCATTTTTCGACGGCTGGCGTGTTCCAACAGGAGCAGTAAAAAAATAACCCCTAATAATGCCGCAGATAATTGCACCGCTGCCATGCGATCACCCATGTTCAACCAAGCTCTGTAAATACCAGTGGTCATGGTTTGCACACCGAAGTAAGACATGGCACCGTAATCTGCCACGGCCTCCATCAATGCCAAAGCGACTCCTGCCATAGTGGCTGGTCTAGCCATCGGTAAAGCGACTTGCCAAAAAGCTCCCCAAGGACCTGCTCCAAGAGTTCTTGCTGCTTCAATCAAACGAGGACTGCGCTCTAAAAAAGCTGTGCGGCACAAGAGATAAACATATGGGTACAACGCCAGGCTCAACACACAAATAGCGCCCCATAAAGATCTTGGCTCGGGGAACCAAGGTAAGCGTTCAACGCCCAACAAGTCTCTTAACAACGTTTGAATCGGACCTGAGAATTGAAAGAAATCGGTATAGGCATAAGCCATCACATAGGTGGGCATGGCCAAAGGCAAGATCAAAGCCCATTCGAACAACCGTTTACCCGGAAACTCACAGGTGGCCACCAACCATGCGGTGATGATGCCCATACTGGCCACCCCAACCGTCACCCCCAAAGCCAAGACCAAGGTGGTCCAGGCATACCCCGGTAGCACCGTGTTTATAAGGTGCCAAAGCACACCACCACTGCTGGATTGAGGATTCAGGAGTGCGGCAAAAATCCCCAATATTGGCAAAGCCAATACCAAAGATAGGAGTATGGGTGTTATTCGTGGTCGCAAGATGGGATAATTATAAGAATGATTATCGATACGCAACCAATTCATTTAAATATTGAGGCCATTGATGTGGGTTATCCAGGCGAAAAGTCTGGTAGCTGGAACCATGTCGTTCAAGGCTTGAGCATGCATTTGGACCATGGCAAGATCGGCTGTTTGCTTGGGCCTTCAGGGTGCGGTAAATCAACTGTTTTGCGTGCAATTTGTGGTTTTGAGCCGATTCAAAATGGCACTATCACCCTTGATAAGCAAATTGTTAGCTCAAAAGACTTCTCAATCGCCCCAGAAAAAAGACGTGTTGGTGTGGTTTTCCAAGACTATGCTTTATTTCCCCATTTAACCAATGCTCAGAACGTGGCTTTTGGCCTAAGAGAGTTAAGCCACAAAGAAGCTTTGCACAAGGCTGAAGAATGGCTTGAGCGTGTGGGTCTTAACAATGTTGGGGATCGCTATCCTCATGAACTCTCAGGCGGTCAACAACAACGTGTGGCCTTGGCGCGCGCGATGGCACCCGAACCAGAATTACTGCTCTTAGATGAGCCATTCTCAAACTTGGATGTGGATTTGCGTGAGCGCTTGGCTGGCGAGGTCAGAGATATTTTGAAAGCCAATGGCACAACCGCTTTATTGGTCACACATGATCAATTTGAAGCATTTGCCATTGCAGATGATGTGGGCGTGATGGTGGATGGTCGTTTGGTTCAATGGGACAGCGCCTACAACCTTTACCACCGCCCTGCCACTCGCTTTGTGGCTGACTTTGTAGGCTACGGTGTATTTGTACCAGGAGTCACCAAACCAGGCCCATCGGTAGAAATTGAATTAGGCTTATTACCACTGCCTCAATCAAGTTATGGCTTGCCCAATGAAGAAGTTGATGTGCTTTTGCGAGCTGACGATATTGTTCATGACGATGACAGCCCTCTTCAAGCCGAGGTCATCACCAAGGCCTTCCGTGGCGGAGACTTTTTATACACCGTCAAACTAGGCTCTGGTCAACGCTTACTGACCATGGTGCCTAGCCACCACAATCATGCGATTGGTGAAAAAATCGGCATCAAATTAGTGGCCGATCACGTGGTTACTTTTAGCAAGTAGTAGAATTCTGATATGCAGCAATATCTAGATCTCATGAGCCATGTTTTGGCCAAAGGAACCCACAAATCAGACCGTACTGGTACGGGCACTGTTTCAGTGTTTGGCCATCAAATGCGTTTTGATTTACAAGAGGGTTTTCCAGTTGTCACCACCAAAAAATTACACCTCAAATCAATCATCATTGAACTGCTTTGGTTTTTGCAAGGTAGCACCAACAACAATTGGTTAAAAGAACGTGGTGTGAGTATTTGGGATGAGTGGGCCAAAGAAGATGGCGAATTGGGCCCGATCTATGGTTATCAGTGGCGCTCATGGCCAGCTCCGAATGGCGAACATGTTGATCAGATCAGTCAGCTGATGGAACAGATCAAAAATAATCCTGACTCGCGTCGTTTAATTGTTTCAGCTTGGAACGTTGCCGAAATTCCGCGCATGGCTTTACCACCGTGCCACGCTTTCTTTCAGTTTTATGTTGCTGACGGCAAACTCTCTTGCCAACTCTATCAACGAAGCGCTGATATTTTCTTAGGCGTACCTTTTAATATTGCGAGCTATGCGCTATTAACGCACATGATTGCTCAGCAAGCGGGCTTAACGCCTGGTGAGTTTATTTGGACAGGCGGCGATTGCCATTTGTACTCCAATCACATGGAACAAGTGAACCTTCAGCTATCGCGTCAACCATTGCCTTTGCCAAAATTAAACATTCGCCGCAAACCGGCTTCTATTTTTGACTACGAATACGAAGACTTTGAGCTCGTTGGTTATCAGCACCACGACCCAATCAAAGCTCCTGTAGCCATTTAATCAAAGGATTGTTGTGGAATTAGCCATCATTGTTGCGCGCGCTAAAAATGGCGTGATTGGTGTGAACAACACACTACCATGGCATTTACCAGAAGATCTCAAACATTTTAAAAATACCACCTTGGGTTGCCCTATCATCATGGGTCGCAACACTTGGGTATCTTTGGGTCGCCCACTGCCTGGTAGACGCAACATCGTGGTTAGTCGTAATCCAGAATTTAAAGCTGAAGGTGCAGAAACCTTCACATCATTAGAGGATGCGATTGATGCCTGCTCTGGTGTTGAAAAAGCTTTCATCATTGGTGGCGCACAAATTTATGATGAAGCTTTGATGTATGTCGATAAGCTCATCATCACTGAAGTGGATATTGAGATTGATGGCGACGCCTTTTTCCCTGATGTCGATGACATGCTTTGGGAAGAAGTTTCAAGAGAAGAGCATCACAATGGCACCTTGGCTTACGCCTTTGTGACCTACACCAGCAAGCTTTAAGAATTCTTAAGAGTTCACCGAAGAACTCACAGAAGAAATCAGTAGCTTAGCGGCCACCCACCGTCATATTTTCAATCAGTATTGAGCCAGTCTCTTTCGTGCCACGCATCAAAGTGTCTGCGCCGATGGCCACGATTTGTTTGAACATTTCTTTCAAGTTACCAGCAATGGTGATCTCTTCAACGGGATGAACGATCACACCATTCTCAACCCAATATCCAAATGCGCCTCGTGAATAATCACCGTTCACATAGTTAACACCTTGGCCCATTAGATCAGTGACCAATAAACCAGTGCCCATTTTTTTCAACATGGCAGGCAAGTCATCGGATGCTTTAGTTAAGCGGCTTTTGAATTGCAATTGATGAGAACCGCCCGCATTACCGGTGCTTTGCATGCCCAATTTTCTAGCAGAGTAAGTAGACAAGAAGTATCCCTGCACAACACCTGCATCAATCACTTTGCGAGAACGTGTTCTCACACCTTCTTCATCAAATGGCGCACTGCCTGTTAAGCGCGGTATGTGTGGCTCTTCTAATAAATCAATGTGCTTAGGAAAAATAGATTTGCCTAAACTGTCTTGCAAGAAACTAGACTTTCTGTACAAAGCCCCACCCGAGGTTGCTTGCACATAAGCCCCCACCAAGCCAACGGCCAATGGGGCTTCAAATAAAACTGGGCAATTTCTGGTCGAGATGGAACGCGCACCCAATCTTGCCAAAGCTCTTTTAGCAGCATAAGCACCAACGTCTTGAGGCCTGGCCAAATCTTCTGGTGCACGAGCAGTTGTGTGCCAATCATCACGCTGCATGGCAGCGCCTTTTTTAGTTGTTGCACTGGCAATGGGTGTACAAGCAATGTAATGGCGAGAGATCGCGTAACCGCCCATGAAACCATTGCTGGTACCCAACATGAAATGTGACTGCTGCGCAGAAACAGTTGCACCATCACTGTTGGTGATATTTTTACTCACAGCAAAGGCGCCTCGCTCAGCATCTCTGGCAATTTCTACACCTTCTGCAGTATTGATGTTCCATGGATGGTACAAATCCAAATCTTTGGGATTCTTTTCTAATAAATCTGCTTCTGCCAATCCAGCACAATCATCTTCAGCAGTATGCTGAGCAATGTGAAAAGCTGCTTTAACACTGGCCTTGAGAGATTCTTTTGAAAAATCACTGGTTCCAGCATTACCACGTCTTTGGCCGATGAACACGGTAACACCAGCCTGCTTATCAAGATTTTGCTCGATGGTTTCGATGTTGCCTTTGCGAACCGAGACCGATAAACCGCTCCCCTCAGAAAGCTCAGCGGCGGCATCTGTTGCCCCCAAGGCCTTGGCTTCAGCCAATAAATAAGAGACTAATTCTTGTAATTGTGTGGGTGAATGTGAAAACATTCTGCAATCATAGCTAGAATTGACGTATGAGTGCAAAAAATACCAATACTAAAAATACAAAACGCCAACATCCAGATGAAATTTGGATTGGCTTGATTTCAATTTCAGACCGTGCCAGCAGCGGGGTTTATCAAGACGAAGGCATTCCAGCCCTTGAATCTTGGTTTGCCAAAGCCTTGACCTCGCCTTGGCACATGGAATCTCGTCTGATTCCTGATGAAAAAGAATTAATTTCCAAAACCATCAAGGAGCTGGTGGATGAGGTTGGTTGCGACTTGGTTTTAACCACTGGAGGCACAGGGCCTTCCAGAAGAGATGTAACCCCTGAGGCAACGTTGGCCGTTGCCAGTAGAGAAATGCCAGGCTTTGCTGAGCAAATGCGCCAAATCAGCCTTAAATTCGTTCCTACGGCTATTTTGTCCAGGCAGGTTGCCGCCCTTCG
>JBDLUD010000023.1:0-18723 GCA_039805465.1 Pseudomonadota bacterium | reverse complement strand
AAGACTGGTGGTGATCAAGTGTTGGTGACTTGCTTCGCGAATCAAGTTGTGAAGTCTGAATAGGGCGCCTTGAGCAAACTCACTCAGATGATCAATGTCATCCACACACAGTAAACCTGGCGCTTGATTGTTCTCTATTAAAACGTCGGCACATGTGCGCCATTCATCCATGCTGCTGTCATGATTGAGGAAGAAAGCATGGATACCGAGTTCAGACGCTTGCAATTGAAGAGCTGATAAGAGGTGGGTGCGACCAGAGCCACTGGCACCCCACAAATGAATCATCTTTGAATCAACAGTTAAAGCAGCAGTTAAGGCAGATTTATCTGTTGAGTTTTGCCATCTGCTTTGAATATCTTTTAAAACAGCGATTAAATTTTCATTGCCAGTGGCAATGAAGTTATCAAGCGTCGGCTTTGGTGTGTGACCAAGATCAAGTGCTATTTGGCGAGGCAGTGAAGGCGATTGAGACACTGAGACTAACCTTTGTACCAGGAAGATTTTTTATAGAAGACCATCAAGTGGCGTCCTAAAACCAATACGATGGCACTCATTGGAAGAGCCAAAAGGATTCCGAAGAAGCCAAACCAGCCACCAAAAAGAATCAATGCAAAAACCACCAAGACTGGGTGCAGGCCAATTTTCTCACCCACCAATTTAGGTGTTAAGAAGAAGCTTTCGATGGTTTGGCCAACGATGTAAAGCGCAAGCACCGCCAAAATGCTGACCCCTGTCTCTGCCTGTAATAGAGCGGACAGTAGAGCCAAGATCAATGCAACACCATACCCAATGTAGGGAATGAAAATAGCCAGTCCCGTGAAGAGACCGAGTGCAATCGCACCAGTCACACCCAAGAAGTAAAGACCCATGGAGTAGTAAACAGACAGCACGGCAATCACCAAGAGTTGACCTCTTAGGTATTGAGATAGGAGCACATCAATTTCCACCAAGATTTGCTTGGTTTGACCAAGCCATCTTGGAGGAATCATGGGGCTCATCTTTTTGAAAAAATCTTCCCACTGAATGATTAAGTAAAAAACCACAAAAATGATTAAGACCAAACCAACGATGCTGCCAATGATGGTTTGTCCTGAATTAAGAACTGTAGATAGACCGTTGGTGATCAATGTGTCGGCATTGTTTGATAGGTGAGCACTGACTTTGGTTTGAATGGTTGCTTGAATTTTTTCAAGGTCCAATCCAAGTGCCAAACTATCCAACCAAGGTTGGATGAGATTTTGAATTTGTTCAAGCCAAGTGGGGAGTTGCTGCCTTAGAGCAGGTAATTCTTTCTGTAAAACACTTAAAAAAAGCACCATCAAGCCAAAAACACCTAAAAACCCCAATAAAACAGTCAAAATTGCGGAGACGGTTTTATGCACGCCCAGACCGAGGAGGCTCTTGTACAAAGGCCTTAAGACATAAGCCAGGATAAATGCAGCCAAGAAAGTTGTTAATAAAGAAGCCATAGGTTTAGCGTATCCACTAGAATTCTAAGATTCTACTGATTCAAATACATTTATAGCCATGTCTGATCAAAATTCTTCTCATTCCAAAGGTCTTTCTTACCGCGATGCGGGTGTTGATATGGAGGCCGGTGACGCGTTGGTCGAGCGTATCAAGCCGATGGCAAAGAAAACCATGCGCGAAGGCGTTTTGGCGGGTATTGGTGGTTTTGGAGCCCTTTTTGAAGTACCTAAGCGCTACAAAGAGCCGGTGTTGGTATCGGGTACCGACGGTGTTGGTACAAAGTTAAAACTCGCTTTTGACTGGAATCGCCATGACACGGTTGGTCAAGACTTGGTGGCCATGAGCGTGAATGACATTTTGGTGCAGGGCGCCGAGCCACTATTTTTCTTGGATTATTTTGCTTGCGGCAAGTTATCTGTTGATACGGCTGCAACAGTGGTGGGCGGTATTGCTCAAGGTTGCGAATTAGCCGGTTGTGCATTGATTGGTGGCGAAACTGCAGAAATGCCTGGCATGTACCCAGAAGGTGAGTATGACTTAGCGGGCTTTGCTGTGGGTGCGGTTGAGAAGTCAGCCATGATTGATGGCAGAAGTATTCAGGCGGGCGATGTGATTTTAGGTTTGGCATCAAGTGGTGCTCACTCCAATGGCTACTCATTGATCAGAAAAATCTTAGATCGTGCCGGCGCAAAAGCCAGTGATGATTTCCATGGTCAAAAGATGACAGATGTTGTGATGGCCCCAACCCGCATTTACGTTAAATCAATGTTGGCCTTGATTGCAAAAATCAAAGTCAAAGGCATGGCTCACATCACTGGTGGTGGTTTGGTTGAAAACGTACCACGTGTATTGCCTGAAAATACTCAAGCTGTTTTGCACCGTGATGCATGGCAGTTACCACAGTTATTCCAGTGGTTGCAAAAGAATGGTGGCGTTGAAGATGCTGAAATGCACCGCGTTTTCAACTGCGGTATTGGCATGGTCGTGATTTTGAATGCCTCTGATGCAAAAGCGGCCAAAGCGCAACTTGAGTCAACAGGTGAGACGGTTTACCAGTTAGGTGAGATTGTTGAAAGACCTGCTGGCGCACATCAAACCATCGTTATTTAATTCAAGTTTTTAGTTATTTGAATTAAATGATTTGATAGTGAGTAAGTACGTCTTGCTCACATCGCTTCATTTGACTCTCGTCTAACGAGTCAATCACTTCTTTTGTTTGCATGCCTCTGAGCCATGTTAATTGGCGCTTGGCCAATTGTCTTGTGGCAGCAATCGCTTGATCTTGAAATTCTTGAAAAGTGATGTTGCCATTCAAATGATCCCAGGCTTGACGGTATCCCACGGCTCTCATAGATGGCAGGTCGGGATTTAGGCGAGGATTTTGACGAAGCACTTTCATCTCATCTAAAAAACCTTCAGCCATCATGACTTCAAAGCGCTTGGCAATGCGCTCATGTAAGACTGCACGATCACTTGGTTCAATTGAAATCAAACGAAGATTCATGGGGGCATTTTGATTGTCGCTGCTGCCTTCGTCACTATTGACACTACCGTCACCTCTGCCAGTATCTTTTGGTTGTTCTTGCAACCACTCAGACATGGGCTTGCCGCTCTGAAGGTAAATCTCTAGAGCTCGTTGAACACGCTGAGTATCATTTTTTTCAAGTCGTGCAGCAGTTTCTGGATCAACTTGGGCGAGCTCATCATGAATGGCTGGCCATCCCAGTTTAGCGGCGCGTGCCTCAATTTCTGCGCGGATTTCAGGAGAGGCTGCTGGCATGTTGGATAAGCCGTGTGCGAGTGCACGCCAGTAGAGCATCGTGCCACCAACAATCAATGGGATGTTGTTTCTTGCGCGTATCTCTTTGAGCCATTGCTTTGCATCATGCGCAAACTTTGCTGCTGAATAAGGATCTTCTGGCTCAGCAATATCGATGCCATGATGGCGCACTTCTTGCATTTCCGATTTGCTTGGCTTGGCGGTGCCAATGTCCATGCCACGATAAACCAAGGCGGAATCCATGCTGATGATTTCGATTGTTTTGCCCAACTGTTTTGCTGAGCGGGCGATGGCCATGGCCAGAGAGCTTTTGCCACTGGCGGTTGGGCCAACGATGGTGATAACTGCTTGATCAGGTGTCACGATTAACGGCCGCGCAGAAATAATTTATCCAAATCTTGAATGCTCAACTGTACCCAAGTAGGGCGTCCGTGATTGCATTGATCGGCTCTCTCAGTCTGTTCCATTTGGCGAAGCAGGGCGTCCATTTCAGTCAGAGTTAATAAACGGTGTGCTCTAACCGCTGCATGACATGCTTGAGTAGCAAGGCGTTCATGTTGAGCCGCATCGACCACTGCTTGAGAACCTGTGGAGTCAAGATCATTCAAAAGATTTCTGACCAAGCCAATTGGATCTGCTTTTTGCAAGAGCGTTGGGATGGTTCTGATGGCCAACTGAGTGGGCGATAGGGTGGCCACGTCAAAGCCTAATTGATTGAGTGTGGTGCGATGTTCTTGTGCCTTACCCACTTCTAACTCTGAGGCATGCATCACCACGGGGACCAAGAGTTGTTGAACCTTGATGCCTGATGCCAAATCCTCTTTGAGTTTTTCATACAAAACTCTCTCGTGAGCCGCATGCATGTCAACCAAGATCAAGCCAAATTTATTTTGGGCCAAGATGTAGATGCCATGGATTTGAGCCAAAGCATGCCCAAGGGGCAAGTCATTATTTTCTGCTTGAGTTAATTGATCAGCTGGCCGGTTGTTCAATTGAATGAAAAAGTTATCAATCTCACTTTTACTACTTTGGCTTAAAGGTAAGTTCTGATTGCTTGGGTTGCTCACGCGATCAGCCCACTGATAACTTGAAGAGCTTGCGTCAGATGCTTGAGTAAAGCTATAGCTTGGGGTGTATTGGGTTGAGGTTTCTAGAGAGTGACCTGCGGCTGTAGCAAGGGCATGCTGAATTGCTTTGTAAATGAATTGATGAACTGCGCCGCCTTCTCTGAATCTCACCTCAGTTTTAGCTGGGTGCACGTTAACGTCCACCAATTGAGGATCAATTTCTAATGAAAGAACCACCATCGGTTGGCGATCACCATGTAAAACATCTTGATAAGCACTGCGAATGGCATGCTGAATCACTTTATCTCTGACAAAGCGACCATTCACAAAACTGTATTGTTGATCCGCTCTTGCGCGACTTGAGGTTGGTTTGCTGACGAATCCTCTGACTGTTAGTGGGCCAGATACATGCTCAAGAGCAATTTTTGAATTCTGAAACTCTTGACCCAGGATGGCATCCACGCGTTGTTCAATATTGCAAGAAGTCCAACGCTCGATCACTTTGCCGTTGTGCCAAATGGCAAAACCAATGTCAGGACGAGATAAAGCGATTCTGCGGATCAACTCTAAGCAGTGACCGAGTTCAGTGGTTGAGCTTTTTAAAAACTTTCTTCTGGCTGGGGTATTGAAATACAAATCTTGTACATCCACCGTCGTGCCAACAGGACCAGAGGAAGGGCTGACATCTCCCATGGTTTGACCGCCATTCACCTGTATTTGCCAGGCATGATCATCTTCATTGGTTCGTGTGGTGATGCTGAATCTTGATACGGAGGCAATCGATGCCAGCGCCTCACCCCTAAAGCCAAGAGAAGCTACTGATTCAAGATCTGACAGGGAAGTGATCTTGCTGGTTGCATGACGCTGAATGGCCAGAGGAAGTTCTGTGTGGTTAATGCCTGAGCCATCATCTTGGACAGAGATTCTTTGGCAACCACCTTCTTCTAATCGAATCGTGATGGCTTGTGCGCCGGCATCAATCGCATTCTCAAGGACTTCCTTGACCACTGAGGCTGGTCTTTCGACCACTTCGCCCGCCGCAATTTGACTGATCAGCGTGTCGGGCAGCGCGGCTATGACTTTTCTCATAAAACGATCAGATGGACTTAATGGTGACGGTGTTGTTCTTCGAGCTCAATGATCTGCGCTCGGATTTCATCTAAGTCACTGGCACTCTCTGTGCCATCCAAATACGTTTGCATGTCTTCGATGGCAGGTCGGATGTAATCAAGTTGTGCCAACGCAATGCCTCGGTCTCTGATTTCTTCAAGTGCGTCTGGAAGCAAAATCACCAAGCGTTGCTGAATACCCAAGAGTCTTTCCCATCTTTCTTGTTGTGTGTAGATGGCTTTTAGATTGCGTAAAAAGCGAGACAAGATTTCTCGAGAGCTCGATGATCTTAAGAATGCGCTCAAAGGCAGTTGATATTCGCCACGATAGCCTTGAGCATCCAAGTATGGATCGAGCATTTGTTGTAGCTCTTCTTTGGATAAAGAGGTGCCTGTCAGAGGATCGAGTATCACTTCACCTTGGGGAAGCGATAGGCGAACCATGAAATGGTTGGGGAAAGAAACCCCTTTGATGTTCAGACCAATTTGCTGACCAAGTTCCATGAAGATCAAGGCCAAAGAAATTGGAATGCCTCGTCTTGTTTCTAGAACGCTGTGCAAATAAGAGTTTTTGGGATCGTAGTAGTCGTTCCGATTGGGCCCAAATCCTAACTCCTTATAAAAGAAGTTTTTTAAGATTTGTAATTTTTGAATTCCAGCCATTTCGTGGGTGACGCGTTGCTTGAGTTTGTCACCCAATAAATCTATTTCATCAAAAACATGCTGAACCACCAAGTCTGGGTAGGCATGTTGAGCAACAGCAATGGCTGATTCTGTGAGTGGGAAATGATCGTCCTCTGAAACCAATGAAGCAAAGTAATCAAGTTGTTGTGTTGGCATATTTCTAAAAAATCTGTTTTATGTTGCTTTGTATAAAAAATCTTTAACTCTGAAGCCCGTCAACCATAGAGTAGCTAAGTAAACTCCACCAGCCAGTGCCAACCACAAACTGAGCCAAACAATTCTGATGAAGGGGGTGTTTTTTAATTCTAACCAGTCATGCTGATGTGCGCCGTAGTAAAAAATGATACCAATCGCCACCAAGGCAATGCTGAGTTTGAATAAAAACTTCAGCCATCCGGCATTTTTGGCTAGCAGGCCTTGTTTATGTAGTCCGCGCCATAAGAGAAAAGCGTTCAGGCAAGCACCCAAGCCAATTGAAAGCGCCAGGCCTGCATGATTTAACCAGGGGACCAAAACAATATTGGCCAGTTGAGTGAGCACCAGCACCGTGATGGCGATTTTCACAGGTGTTTTGATATCTTGTCTTGAGTAGTAGGCCGGGGCCAAGATTTTTATCAAGATCAAACCAATTAAACCAACACCATACGCAGCCAAGGCTTGCTGAGTCATGGTCACATCGACTGCTGTGAATTGACCATAGTGATACAAAACGGCAGCCAGTGGCTGACCAAATATAAATAATGCCAAAGCTGCTGGAGCTGCCAAGACAAAGGTTAACTTCAGGCCCCAGTCAACCAACTGGGTCATTTGCGTTTTATCTTCTAGTGCGTTTGCTTTTGAAAGACTTGGCAATAAAACTGTGCCAATTGCAACGCCGAGTAAAGCCGTTGGAAATTCCATCAAGCGATCAGCATATGAAAGCCAAGACACGCTGCCCACTGCAAGGTGTGAAGCAATATTGGTGTTGATGATGAGAGATAGTTGAGCCACTGAAACACCAAACAGTGCTGGCAACATCAAGCGCAATACTTTTTTTGCTCCAGGGTGATCCCAGGCACTTTGGATTTTGCTAAAACTCAATCCAATTCTAGGAAGCATGCCAATTTTTTTAAGGGCAGGTATCTGAATGGCTAGTTGACTGATGCCGCCAACGATCACGCCAATACCTAAAGCATAGATGGGTGTTTCAAAGTAAGGGGACAGCAACCATGATGAAAAGATCATGGATAAATTAAGAAGAACTGGCGTAAAAGCCGGAATGGCAAATTTTTTATAAGTATTAAGGATGCCTGCAGACAACGACACCATTGAAATCAGCCCGATATATGGGAACATGATTCGAGTGAGGGTCAGGCTGGCCTCATGAGCTCCGGTCTCACGCAAGCCTGAAGCGACTAAGAAAATGATCCAGGGGGCGCCAATCACGCCCAAAAGCACCGTTAATATCAATGCCCAAAACAACAAGGTGGCAATGGCGCTAACCATCAAGGCAGTACCTTCCTTGCCTTCTTTGGTGCTGGTTTCGCTTAAAACTGGCACAAATGCCTGGGAAAAAGCCCCTTCAGCGAATAAACGCCTCAATAAATTGGGGATTCTGAAGGCCACATTGAAGGCGTCAGTCCACTCCGAAGCCCCGTAGGTTCTAGCTATGAGGGTTTCTCGGAGCAATCCCGTGATCCGGGAGAGCATGGTAAAGCTGCTGATTTTGGCGGCTGCAGATAATAAGTTCACAGGCATAGTTTTACAGATTTCTGGCGGGGGTGGTAGCCTTCCTCAGGATAAGTTATAATCTTTTTCTTTTGGCAATACCCCTAAAGGTTATAAACATGGCAAATACCGCCCAAGCTCGTAAACGTGCCCGCCAGGCAGTTTCTCAAAATGAACACAACACCAGCTTGCGTTCACGTCTTCGCACAGCTATCAAGTCTGTACGTAAAGCCGTAGATGCTGGTGATCAAGCTGCTGCAGCCAAGGTTTTCCAAGCTGCACAGGCAACTATCGACAAGATTGCAGACAAAAAAGTAGTGCATAAAAACACTGCTGCGCGTACAAAATCACGCTTATCTGCAGCTGTTAAGGGCATGACTGCCTAATTTAGGTCAGTTTTAAAAAAGCCCGTTCCCTTATCCGGAGCGGGTTTTTTGTTTCTAGTTGTTTGATTTTATTGGGATTTCGCAGGCCTCAACAATCGGAAGATTGTTATCTTTGGCAAAGTTTTTCACGAAATCCATGGCTTTTGGCTCGATATCCCTTAGGCGTTCATCGACAACCACACACTTTGTGCCTGCAATGATCACGGGTTTAACAAAAGGTGAATAAGTGAAGCGAGGATCGCCTGGATCATTTTCTGGTCGAAATTGAGCCATGACACCACAAAGTCTTTCAGCCCAATCGCTGGGTCGAAATGGCTTGCCATCATGTGTGAGACCTTGGATGAAGAATTGTTTGGTCGTCACGATGTGTATGCGGTATAAATGAATAATTAGTTGGGGGAAACCCGACTATTTTAGCAGTCTAGAACTAACGTGAATCAATTATTGAGTTAAACAGGTATTTGAAATTTATGGCGTCAAATCTTGCTGTTAGACATTATTTACAGTTCACTGATTTCAGTGCGGATGAGTACGCTTATCTTTTAGAAAGAGCAGCTTTTTTAAAAGCTAAATTTAAAAGATACGAAACCTGGCACCCACTTCATGACCGAACCTTGGCCATGATTTTTGAAAAAAACTCCACACGCACCAGATTATCTTTTGAAGCAGGCATTCATCAGTTGGGTGGCCATGCTGTGTTTTTGAACACCAAAGATACTCAGTTAGGTCGTGGTGAGCCAGTTGAGGATGCCGCTCAAGTGATCTCACGCATGACTGACATCATCATGATCAGAACTTTTGGCCAAGACATCATTGAGCGTTTTGCGGCTCATTCACGTGTGCCTGTGATCAATGGTTTGACCAATGAATACCATCCTTGCCAAGTATTGGCTGACATCTTCACCTATGTAGAGCAACGTGGCAGCATCAAAGGTAAGACGGTGGCTTGGGTCGGTGATGCCAATAATATGGCTTACACCTGGATACAGGCGGCTGAGCTTTTAGATTTCAAAGTCAATTTCTCCGCTCCTTCGGCTTATCAACTTGATCAAAAAATGTTGAGCCCAAATGCCAAGAAACATTTAACAATTTTTGAACATCCTGCTGACGCATGTCGTGGCGCTGATTTGGTGACCACCGATGTTTGGACCAGCATGGGTTACGAAGATGAGAATCAAATTCGCTTGAAAGCCTTCAAAGGCTGGATGGTCAATGACGAGTTGATGGCCGCGGCGAACTCAGACGCATTGTTCATGCATTGTTTACCTGCACACAGAGGTGAAGAAGTTTCTGCGTCCGTGATTGATGGTCCTCAAAGCGTTGTTTGGGATGAGGCTGAAAATCGTCTGCATGTCCAAAAAGCCTTGATGGAATTTTTGCTTTGCGGCAAGTTGTAATTTTTACTTAAACTTTAATTAATTAGATAGATATGTCAGATATTAAAAAAGTTGTTCTAGCTTATTCTGGTGGCTTAGATACCAGCGTTATTTTGAAATGGTTGCAAGATACCTATCAATGTGAAATCGTGACCTTCACCGCTGATTTAGGTCAGGGTGAAGAGCTTGAGCCAGCAAGAGCCAAGGCACTTAAATTTGGTATCAAGCCTGAAAATATTTTCATTGATGATTTGCGCGAAGAGTTTGTCAGGGATTTTGTGTTCCCAATGTTCCGTGCTAACACCGTTTATGAAGGTGAATATTTGTTGGGTACATCCATTGCCCGCCCATTGATTGCAAAACGTCAAATCGAGATTGCACGGCAAACCGGTGCTGATTCTGTATCGCACGGTGCTACAGGTAAGGGCAATGACCAGGTTCGTTTTGAACTTGGCTACTACTCATTAGAGCCATCGATCAAAGTGATTGCTCCATGGCGTGAATGGGATTTGTTGTCACGTGAAAAGTTATTGGCTTATGCAGAGCAACATGGCATCCCAGTCGAAATGAAACACAAGCAAGGTGGTGCGCCATACTCAATGGACGCCAACTTATTGCATATCAGCTACGAAGGTCGTCACCTAGAAGATCCTAAGGCAGAAGCCGAAGAATCTATGTGGCGTTGGACTGTATCGCCAGAGCAGGCCCCTGATGCTCCTGAGTACCTCGATATTGAATTCGAGCGTGGTGATGCTGTTGCGATTAACGGCAAGCGTTACAAAGCCCATGAAATGTTGGCTGAACTCAATAAAATCGGCGGCAAGCATGGCATTGGTCGCTTGGATCTTGTTGAGAACCGCTATGTTGGTATGAAGAGCCGTGGTTGCTACGAAACTCCTGGCGGCACGATTCTATTGAAGGCTCACAGAGGCATTGAGAGCATCACCTTGGATCGCGAAGTGGCTCATTTGAAAGATGATTTGATGCCACGTTATGCCAGCATGATTTACAACGGCTATTGGTGGGCGCCGGAGCGTGTGGCCATTCAGACTTTGATTGATCACACTCAGCAAAGCGTGAGTGGCTTTGTGCGCGTTAAGTTGTACAAAGGTTCCGTGACAGTGGTTGCGCGTGATTCTAAAAACACTTTATTTGATCAAACCATTGCAACGTTTGACGATGACGGTGGCGCATACAACCAAGCCGATGCTGGCGGATTCATTAAATTAAATGCTTTACGTATGCGCATCGCTGCTAATGCACGTCGCAAACGTGGTTCTTGATCAATCAAAGATTAAAAGGGTAAGACATGCAATTCGAACAAGTATCAGTTAATAAAAAAGCCAACGTTTTTTTTGATGGCAAATGCGTTTCACACACGGTCACTTTGCCAAGTGGCGAGCGCAAATCTGTGGGCGTGATTTTGCCAAGCACATTGCGTTTTGATTTAACAACCAAAGAAGTCATGGAAGTGGTTGATGGCACTGCTCACGTGAGCATCAATGGTGCACCAGAGCAAGCGTTTGCTGCTGGTCAATCATGGACAGTTGAGGCGGGTGGTTATTTTGTGATTCGTGCTGAACAAGCTGTTCATTACGTTTGTCACTTTGGCTAATAATTAATAGCTGGTGAAGTGATTAATTCTTGGGCAGACCAGTGATGGTGTGTCCAGGAAGAACCCCTTTCTTACTGAACCAGCCCTGGTTCATTTCTAAGGCAAAGCGAACAGGCTTTGTTGGGCAATGATTATCTTCGGTCATTGCTTTCATTTCTAAAATATTCACAATCTTTCCATCATCCGCAATGAAGGCGATGGCCAAAGGAATTTTTGTATTTCTCATCCAAAAGCAATGAGTCGCACTTTGCTCAAAAATAAAGAGCATGCCGTCATCTGCGGGCATATAAGTGCGGTGCATGAGGCCTAGTTGACGGGCCTTTTCTGTTTTTGCCACTTCCGCATGTATTTTGTAAAGACCTGCAGACAGTTCGATCGTAGGGCTTTGCTGGGCACTGGCTGTGGAGCCAAGAATAAAGAGCGCAAAGAGGGCTGTGATGATTTTTGGCAACATTGCGAAGAAAATCCTGAAAATTTATTTATTACATTCATCATACTTTAATGAGATTCAGTCGATTAAATCTTCAATAAATGACTGGTTTTAATATGAATTTTTATTCACAAAAAGTACCAAAAATAGGGCTTTCACCCAATTTGAAACTTATGTTTAGAATAGGGCATATGAGTCGAAAACCTAAAACAGCCAACCCGATAGATTTCCCTGCTTTTCAGGAGGATCACACCACGGTGATGGATCGCCAATCTGAGCGTGTTCAACCACCTAAGATGTTCCGTGTTGTCTTGTTAAATGATGATTTCACACCCATGGAATTTGTGGTGATGGTGATTCAAGAATATTTTCACCATGATCAAGAGCGCGCGACTCGCATCATGCTGCAAGTACACCTAGAAGGAAAAGGGGTTTGTGGTGTATATACTAAAGATGTCGCTTTAACCAAAGTTCAACAAGTTGTAGATAGAGCCCGAGAGTCTGGGCACCCATTGCAGTGCACTATGGAGGAAGCATGATTGCTCAAGAGTTAGAAGTTACCTTACATATGGCATTTGTGGACGCTAGAGCGTCAAGACATGAATTCATCACTGTTGAACATTTACTGTGTGGCTTGCTCGATAACGCCACAGCAGCAGATGTATTGAAAGCTTGCGCTGTCAATATTGATGATTTGAAAAGCAATTTGAAAAACTTCATCAATGACAACACGCCCATCGTGCCAGGTTCAGATGATGTCGATACTCAGCCAACCCTGGGTTTCCAAAGAGTGATTCAGCGCGCCATCATGCACGTTCAATCAACATCTAATGGCAAAAAAGAAGTGACGGGCGCAAACGTCCTGGTGGCAATTTTTGGTGAAAAAGATTCACACGCTGTTTACTATCTTCAACAGCAAGGCGTGACACGCCTCGATATCGTTAATTACATCAGCCATGGCATCAGAAAAGACCAGGTTGATGCCCCCAAAGCCAGTGAGCCGAGCACTGAAGGTGAAGAGTCTGGTGGGGCCGGTAAAGACAGTCCACTTGAGCAGTACACACAAAACCTCAACGTATTGGCCAAGCAGGGACGCATTGATCCATTGATCGGTCGCGAAGGCGAAGTTGAGAGAGTGATTCAGGTTTTATGTCGTCGCAGAAAAAACAATCCTCTATTGGTGGGTGAGGCCGGCGTTGGTAAAACTGCCATTGCTGAAGGTTTGGCTTGGAGAATCACGCAAAACGATGTGCCAGAAGTGTTGGCCAAAGCGACCGTGTATTCATTGGACATGGGCGCTTTATTGGCTGGTACAAAGTACCGCGGTGACTTTGAGCAACGTCTCAAAGGCGTTTTAAAGAACCTCAAAGACAATCCAGATGCCATTTTGTTCATCGATGAAATTCATACACTGATTGGTGCTGGTGCAGCATCAGGCGGAACCTTGGATGCAAGCAATTTATTGAAGCCAGCCTTATCAAGCGGTCAGATGAAATGTATTGGCGCTACCACCTTTAATGAATACCGCGGTATTTTTGAAAAAGATGCGGCACTTTCAAGACGTTTCCAAAAGGTCGATGTTCTAGAGCCATCAGTTGATCAAACAGTTCAAATTTTGCGTGGTCTTAAGTCAAAGTTCGAAGAGCATCATGGTGTTAAGTATGCACAAGCAGCTCTGACAGCTGCAGCAGAGTTGTCAGCACGTTATATCAATGACAGACACCTGCCTGATAAAGCAATCGATGTGATTGATGAGGCTGGAGCTGCGCAACGCATTTTGCCAAAATCAAAACAAAAGAAAACGATTGGTCGCCAAGAAGTTGAAGACATCGTGGCAAAGATTGCTCGTATTCCGCCACAGTCAGTGTCTGTGGACGATCGCAGCAAGTTGCAAACTTTGGATCGTGACTTAAAGAGCGTTGTGTTTGGTCAAGAGCCTGCCATTGAAGCATTGGCATCAGCCATCAAAATGTCGAGAGCTGGTTTGGGTAAAGATGACAAGCCAATTGGCTCATTCTTGTTTTCTGGCCCAACGGGCGTTGGTAAGACTGAGGTTGCTAAGCAGTTGGCCTTCATCATGGGCATTGAGTTGATTCGTTTTGACATGTCTGAGTACATGGAGCGCCACGCGGTCAGTCGCATGATTGGAGCGCCTCCAGGATATGTTGGCTTTGATCAGGGTGGTTTATTGACTGAAGCAGTCAATAAGAAGCCTCACTGCGTCTTGTTGCTTGATGAGATTGAAAAAGCTCACCCAGATATTTTCAATATTCTCTTGCAAGTGATGGACCATGGCACATTGACAGATAACAATGGTCGCAAAGCCGACTTTAGAAATGTCATCATCATCATGACCACCAATGCTGGCGCTGAAGCCATGCAGAAGTCCACCATTGGATTCACCACCGTGCGTCAAGCCGGTGATGAAATGGGCGACATCAAGCGCACCTTCACACCAGAGTTCCGCAATCGTTTAGATGCGATCGTTAGCTTCAAGGCCTTGGATGAAAGCATTATCTTGCGTGTGGTTGATAAGTTCTTGATGCAGCTTGAAGAGCAGCTGCATGAGAAGAAGGTGGATGCTAGCTTCACTGAAAATCTAAGGGCTTATTTGGCCAAGCATGGTTTTGATCCATTGATGGGCGCAAGACCAATGCAGCGACTCATTCAAGATTTGGTGCGTAAAGCACTTGCAGATGAATTGCTATTTGGAAAATTGGTTCATGGCGGTCATGTGGTTGTTGACGTGGATGCCGATGAGAAGATCATTCTTGATTTTGATGCGCCTGTTAGACCTGCGGTTAAAAAAGCTGCAGCAGGTCGTGAGGTTCAAGAAATTTAAGGAAAAAGCAGGGCTTAATTAATTATTTGATTAAGCTCTGCCAGTACTTCCGAAGCCGCCCGCGCCTCGGTCGCTAGCGCTGAACTCTGTCACTTCAGCCCATTCAACTTGTGCAACTGGAACAATCACCAATTGTGCAAGACGTTCCATAGGCTCAAGCTTAAAAGCGGTTTGACCGCGATTCCAAGTGCTCACCATCAACTGTCCTTGGTAATCTGAGTCAATCAGACCCACGAGATTACCCAATACGATGCCATGCTTGTGGCCCAGTCCAGATCTTGGCAAGATCAAAGCGGCATAGCCAGGATCATCCAAGAAAATAGATAAACCAGTGGGCACTAAAACTGTTTGACCTGGCTCAATGACGATGGCTTCGTCTAGGCAAGCTCTTAAATCAAGGCCAGCACTGCCACTCGTTGCGTATTGCGGCAGGTTGTCTCTCATGCGTTCATCAAGAATTTTGACTTGTAATTTTTTCATGGCTTATTTGCTTAGATTTTTGTGGAAACGAGTTGAATGATTTCGCGAGACAAAGCAATTTTGCTGAGCTTGTTGGTTTTGGTCGATCCTTTTTCTTCAACAATCAATAATTGATTGTCATCAAGACCAAAGGTATCTGGACCGAGATTGGCTAACAGCATTGGAATATTTTTCTTGAGGCGCTTTTCTGCAGCGTGTTTTTCTAAATCATTGGTCTCGGCTGCAAACCCAACACAGTAGGGCTTCTTACCGGAAGCTTGCTTGGCAACTTCAGCCAAGATGTCAGGATTTAATTCAAACTCCAAGGCTGGACTGGTTTGCGCAGTTTTTTTAATTTTCTGAGCAGAGGCATTCTTAACTGACCAATCTGCCACGGCAGCAACTGCAAAGAAAATATCGCTATCAAGATGATTCATCACGGCAGCGTGCATATCTTGTGCGCTGACCACATCGGTGCGCTTGATCTTTCCAGTGAACTCAAGCGGGGTTGCCAAATGACAAGGCCCTGCGATCAATTGAACTTCGGCGCCTGCCTCTAAGGCTGCTCTGGCTAAGGCAAAACCCATTTTCCCAGAGCTTCGATTGGTGATCCCTCTGACAGGATCAATGGCTTCGTATGTTGGGCCAGCGGTGATCAATACTTTTTTACCGGCTAATACTTTTTTTTGAAAAAAAGCGATGATGCCTTCAAGGATCTCAGCAGCTTCTAACATGCGACCCATGCCATTTTCGCCACAAGCTTGAGTGCCACTTGTAGGGCCAAGCACAGTGATGCCATCAGCCTCTAGTTGTTGCATGTTTCTTTGGGTGGCTGCGTTTTCCCACATCTGCTTATTCATCGCAGGAACCACAATCAAAGGACATTCTTTGGCCAAACAAGTGACGCTGACAAGATCGTTCGCTAAACCATGTGAAATTTTTGCCAGCAAGTCTGCACTAGCAGGTACGGCCACAATGACATCGGCCTTTCTTGAAAGCTCAATGTGGGCCATGTTATTAGAAATGCGTGCATCCCATTGATCTGTGTAAACGTGATTGCCCGTGAGTGCTTGCATGGTCACAGGTGTCATGAATTTAGTCGCAGCTTCACTCATGATCACTTGCACGGTTGCGCCTTCTTGTTGGAGCGAGCGTGCTAATTCAGCCACTTTGAACGCAGCAATACCACCTGACATGGTCAGAAGGATATGTTTGCCTTGAAGTGAATTCATGAGCTATTTACCTTGGGTTATTTATTGACGCGCTTGATTTCATCTAAGATTAACAGAATCACGCCAATGGTGATTGCGCTATCAGCAATGTTGAAAGCGGGCCAGTGCCAGCCGGCATAGTGAAGATCAACAAAATCAACAACGGCACCATACAAGATGCGATCAATCACATTGCCAATCGCGCCACTCAAAACCAAGCTCATGGCCAAGCAAAAAAGAGTTTGGCTGGTATTTTTTCTGATCAGCCAAATCATGACGGCTGCAGCGATCAAACCAAGGCCGGTGAAGAACCAGCGTTGCCAACCACCTGCTTGAGCTAAAAATGAAAATGCAGCACCTGGGTTGTAAACCAAGGTCCAATTCAAAAAACTGGTCACCGGTTGAGAGACGCCTTCGAGAAGACTGCTTTTGGCAATCACCTTGGTCAATTGATCAAGGATCAAAATCAGTGCGGAAGCTCCCATCCAGAGCATGAAGCTTTGTTGGTTGCCAGTTGATTTGCTAGAGCGGGCCAAATGATTCTCCTTCGATGATCTTAGGCAATATGGCGTTTTTCGCCATCACCAAACAAGTTACTGGTGCAGCGCCCGCATAACGTTGGATGCTCAGGGTTGTGCCCAACATCATCTCTGTAATGCCAGCAGCGACCACATTTCTGATGACTTGATGACGTGACCGTCACTTTAATTTCTTCAATAGAAGAGTTTTCTGTCACGTTCACGCTTGAGGTGATGGTGATGAACTTTAAGTCATCGCCAAGTGATTTCAAAAGCGCGGCATCAGCTGCAGGCGCTTCAATTTGAAGTTCGGCTTGCAAAGAAGAGCCAACGTTGCCAGCTTCGCGCTCAAATTCAATCGCTTTGGTGATGTCTGAGCGCATCGCACGAATGCGATCCCACTTGGAAATTAAAGCGCTGGCGTCATTGATCTTCGGTAGTTCATAAAACTCTTCTGTGAAGATTGTGTCTTTACTCTTAGTTTTGTGAGCAAAAATACCCCAAACTTCTTCGGCTGTGAATGACAAGAATGGCGCGCTTAAACGCAAGAAAGATTGCGTGATGTGGAACAGTGCATTTTGAGCAGAGCGACGTGCAGGGGCATCGGCAGCCAAGGTGTACAAACGATCCTTGATGATGTCTAGGTAAAAGCCACCCATGTCTTCTGAACAGAAGGTCATCAATCTTGATACGGCCGGATGAAATTCATAACGATCGTAGTGAGCCGTCAATTCTTTTTGCATTTCTTCAGTCACTGCCAGTGCATAGCGATCAAGTTCTAACCAGTCACTCGCTTCCATGCGGTGTTGGTCGATATCAAAATCAGAAAGGTTGGCTAGTAAAAATCTCAAGGTGTTGCGAATGCGGCGATAGCTTTCAACCACACGCTTGAGAATCTCATCAGAAATGGTCATTTCACCTGAGTAGTCTGTAGAGGCGACCCACAAGCGAATGATCTCAGCACCCATTTTGTCGGCAACTTCTTGCGGAGCAATCACGTTGCCCACTGACTTACTCATTTTTCTGCCCTGACCATCGACTGTGAAGCCATGAGTCAATAAAGCTTTGTAGGGTGGCTTGCCATCAAGCATAGAGCCTGTGAGTAGAGATGAGTGGAACCAGCCACGGTGTTGATCTGATCCCTCTAGGTACAAATCAGCCCAGCGCTCATTCGGACTGTTTCTAGAAGCATCCGCCAAGGTGGCTGCATGAGAGCCACGGATCACATGCCAGTGAGTGGTGCCTGAATCGAACCAAACGTCTAAGGTGTCTTTGTTCTTTTCATACATGGCAGCTTCATCGCCGATGAGTTCTTTTAGCTCAATTGACTGCCATGCTTCGATGCCTTCTTTTTCAACACGTTTGGCAATGATCTCTAGTAACTCAGGTGTGCGTGGGTGAAGCTCACCACTTTCTTTATGAATAAGGAATGCCATTGGCACACCCCATTGACGCTGTCTTGAGAGTGTCCAATCTGGGCGATTGGCGATCATGTTACGCAAGCGCTGCTTGCCCCATGCTGGGAAGAATTCAGTTGTCTCGATGCCATCAAGAGCTGATTCTCTGAGGCTCTTGCCTGAAGCAACTTTTTTATCCATGCTGGCAAACCATTGCGCAGTGGCTCTGTACACAACCGGTGTTTTGTGTCTCCAGCAGTGCATGTATGAGTGCTTTAATTTTGCTGACTTTAGAAGTGATCCTGCTTGCTGCAGTGCTTCAACAATTTGTGGGTTGGCTTTCCAAATCGTGAGCCCTGCAAACAGTGGTAGCCAAGATGCGTAGACACCATCCCCCATCACTGGGTTCAAAATATCTTGATCTTTCAAGCCGTGTGTTTTGCAAGATTTAAAGTCTTCTTCACCATACGCCGGGGCGCAGTGAACCATGCCAGTGCCGCTATCAATCGTCACGTATTCAGCCAAGTAAATCGGTGAGCGACGATCAAAGCCTTCGTGTGCTTTGCTCAATGGATGGTGAAACTCTAAACCAGCCAATGCTTGTCCTTTACAAGTAGCAATCACTTGACCTTCAAGTTCGTATTCTTTTAAACAAGCTTCGGTACGATCTTT
>JBDLUD010000022.1:0-20443 GCA_039805465.1 Pseudomonadota bacterium | reverse complement strand
CATCTGGAACTATGTACTACGATCTAACATTGTCACAAGAAGTCGCTCCAAAGTTAGTTGCTTCTATCCATGCTGGCTACACCGACTATAAGGGTAAAGCAAATACCTATGCAGATGAAGGAAAGTTTTCATACACTGACTACAACGTTGGTCTTGCATACGATTTAGGTAATGGGTTTACAGCTGCTGCTAAGTACTATTGGAATGATGCAAAAGAGGGCACAAAAATCTATGCAACTGGTAGTGGTGGCAAATCACTACATAAAGATGGCGTAGCAGTGTCTTTAACCAAAGCATTCTAATTTAGCGATCTCACGGAGAAACCTATGAAATTAGTGCGTGAGGCGCTATCAGAAGTTGGCGTTTCAGGCATTACCGTTACTGAAGTTAAAGGCTTTGGACGACAAAAGGGTCACACTGAGTTGTATCGCGGTGCTGAGTACGTTGTTGATTTTTTGCCTAAGGTAAAAATTGAGGCAGCAGTGGATGATGGCATTGTGGAGCGCGCCATCGAAGCGATCGAAAAATCAGCAAAAACCGGCAAGATCGGTGATGGCAAGATTTTCGTGTCATCTATTGAACAAGTTATCCGCATTCGTACCGGTGAAACCGGTCAGTCTGCTCTTTAAAGCGAGGTATCAAAATGACACATTGGATTAAACGTCTACTCGCAGCTGGCGCAACAGCTTTGGCACTAGGTTCAGTCACGATGGCAGTTTCTTCTCCAGCTTACGCTGCTGAGGAAGCTAAGCCAGCTGTAACGGCCCCTGCTACTGCTGCTGCAAGTGCTGCCCCAGCTGCTCCTGCAGCTCCAGCACCAGTTGCAAACAAAGGTGACACAGCTTGGATCATGATTTGTACTGCGTTAGTCATAGTGATGACGTTGCCAGGTTTGGGTCTTTTTTACGGTGGCTTAGTACGTAGTAAAAACATGCTGTCTGTGTTGATGCAATGTATGGTCATCTTCTCATTGATCTCAGTTCTTTGGGCGGTCTATGGCTACAGTATTGCCTTCACTCCAGGCAACGCATTCTTTGGTGGATTTGATCGACTCTTCTTGGCTGGTTTAACACCAGAATCAATGGGCGCCACATTCAGTAAAGGTGTTGTGATTCCTGAGTTTTCATTCTTCTCATTCCAAGGTGCTTTTGCAACAATCACTTGCTGTTTGATCATTGGTGCGTTCGCTGAGCGTGCAAAGTTCTCTGCAGTGTTGTTGTTCATTGTTCTTTGGTTCACATTCAGCTATCTACCAATCGCTCACATGGTTTGGTTCTGGCCAGGTCCTGATGCTTACACTGATGCAGCCGCGGCTGAAGCAGCTACAGCAGCTTCTGGTTGGTTGTTCCAAATGGGTGCATTAGATTTCGCTGGCGGTACAGTGGTTCACATCAATGCTGCTGTGGCAGGTTTGGTGGGTGCTTATGTGATCGGTAAGCGACTTGGTTTCGGTAAAGAAGCCATGAAGCCACATAGCTTAACTTTGACCATGGTTGGTGCATCACTTTTGTGGTTCGGTTGGTTCGGTTTCAATGCTGGTTCAGCACTAGAAGCTTCAGGTGGTGCAGCAATGGCGTTCGCTAATACTTTCTTAGCAACTTCAGCCGCTGTATTGACTTGGTCTTTAGGTGAATGGATTGGTAAAGGCAAGCCATCAATGTTGGGTGCAGCATCTGGTGCAGTTGCTGGTTTGGTTGCAATCACTCCAGCAGCAGGCTTCGTTGGCCCAATGGGCGCCATCATCATCGGTTTGATCTCAGGCTTCCTATGCCTATGGGGTGTGACTGGTTTGAAGCGCATGCTTGGTGCGGATGACAGCTTGGACGTGTTCGGTGTTCACGGTGTGGGCGGTATTGTGGGTGCGCTTTTAACAGGCGTATTTGCAGCCCCAGCATTGGGCGGCACAGGTATCTATGACTACGTAGCCAATGCTGTAGCAGCTGATTACTCAATTGTTGGTCAAGTGTGGATCCAGGCCAAGGCTGTATTGACTACCATCGTTTGGTCAGGTGTGGTTTCATTCATTGCCTACAAACTAGTTGATATGGTGATTGGTTTGCGTGTACCTGAAGATGCTGAGCGTGAAGGTTTGGACATCACTTCTCACGGCGAAACAGCTTACGAAGGTTAATGATTTTGTAGTAAATCTGTGTGAAATGTGAAGTAAATATCCCCCGGTGGCTTTCTTGCTGGGGGGCTTTTAAAGGGCGGTTTCTTTAATTAGAACCCGCTCTTTTTTTATCTGTCTTAGAATGACAACATGGTTCCTCATCTTATTACTGCCCTGAATGGTCCTTTGCTTGAATTAGAGAGCAAAGTTTTAGAAGCCACACCTGCCATCGAGCGATGGTTCAGGCTGGAGTGGCAAGAGCACACGCCTCCGTTTTATTGTTCAGTGGATCTGCGCAATGCCGGGTTCAAGCTGGCTCCTGTTGACACAAATTTATTCCCTGGTGGCTTCAATAACCTTTCTCAAGAAATGCTGCCTTTGGCGGTACAAGCCTCGATGGCATCGATTGAGAAAATTTGCCCAGATGCAAAAAATCTATTGTTGATTCCGGAGCGTCACACACGCAATGTGTTTTATTTGCAAAACGTGGCACGCTTAGCGTCAATCTTGAGACAAACTGGTCTGAATGTTCGACTAGGTAGTTTGTCAGAAGAAATAACAAAACCAACACCGATTGATTTACCTGATGGCCAACGATTGGTTTTGGAGCCATTGGCCAGAATTGGCATGAAAGGTCGCCGATTGGGCCTCAAGGATTTTGATCCTTGCACGATTCTTTTGAATAATGATTTATCAGCTGGCATCCCCAAGATTTTAGAAAATATTTACGAGCAATATTTATTGCCCCCATTGCATGCGGGTTGGGCTGTGCGCCGCAAATCAAATCATTTTGATGCTTATGACGATGTGGCAAAGAAATTTGCCAAAGTGATTGATATTGATCCTTGGATGATCAATCCATTTTTCACCAAGTGTTCAGGCGTTAATTTCCATGAACGCATTGGTGAAGAGTGCTTGCAAGAAAGTGTTGACGCAATCTTGAAAAAGACCGCGCGCAAATACAAAGAATACGGTATCAAAGAAAAACCCTATGCCATCGTTAAAGCAGATGCTGGAACTTATGGCATGGGCATCATGACGGTCAAGGATGCTAGTGAAGTCAAAGATTTGAATCGCAAAGAACGTAACAAAATGAGCGTGGTCAAAGAAGGCTTAGAAGTTGCTGATGTCTTGGTTCAAGAAGGTGTTTATACCTTTGAAAAAATCAATGAAGCAGTTGCCGAGCCTGTTGTCTACATGATGGACCGTTACGTGGTTGGTGGTTTCTACAGGGTTCATACGGGTCGTGGTGTTGATGAAAATCTCAATGCTCCTGGCATGCATTTTGTGCCGTTGGCATTTGAGCACAATGCGATTCCTGATGTGGCAGCAAAGCCAGGTATTGCAGTGCCTAATCGTTTTTATCTTTATGGCGTGGTTGCAAGACTCGCTTTATTGGCGGCATCTTTAGAACTAGAGCGCACTGATCCAGAGGCAGAATAATCAGATGAAGAAACTTCTCTTTATTGCCGATCCTCTGAGCAGTTTCGTCGTCAAAAAAGACAGCACCTTGGCCATGATGAAGGCTTCGCAACAGCGAAGCCATGAAGTTTGGCATTGTCATATTCATGATCTGAAAAGTATTGACTCCTTAGCGCAAGCAAATTGCAAGCAGATTGAGATCACTGCTCATGATGGGGCTTGGTTCAAGCAAGTAAGTGCTCAAACAATGAAGCTGAATCAGTTTGATGCCATCATCATGAGGAAAGATCCTCCTTTTGATTTGAGCTATGTGACAGCTACTTGGTTTTTGTCACAAGCATGCCTTGAAGGAGCAAAAGTATTCAATGCCCCTGATGCCTTGAGAAATCACTCTGAAAAATTAGCTCTTTTAGAGTTCATGAAGTTTGCACCTCCGACAGTCGTTAGTCACGACTTGGCTGATATCAAGGCTTTTCATCAGCATCATCAGGATGTGATCATCAAGCCTTTGGATGGCATGGGTGGCCAAGGTATTTTTAGGGTCCAAGAGAATGGGCTTAATTTGGCCAGCATTGTTGAAACCCTGGGAGGTAATGGTCAGAGAGCGTTGATGGTTCAAAAGTTTCTGCCAGAGATAGCCGCAGGCGACAAGCGGGTGTTATTGATCGGCGGTGAAGTGGTCCCATTTGGTTTGGCTCGGATCCCACAAGCTGGTGAGGTAAGAGGCAATCTTGCGTCAGGCGGCAAGGGCGTTGCGCAAGGCTTAACTCAACAAGAATTAAATATTGCACAAGAGCTCGCCCCTCAGCTGGCTTCAAGAGGACTGCATTTGGTGGGCTTGGATTTTATCGGCGGTTTTTTAACAGAAATAAATGTGACCAGCCCAACTTGCTTTGTTGAAATTACCGAGCAAACAGGTCATGATGTGGCATTGCAGTGGTTAACTAATTTAGAGAAACAAATTCATTAAATGGCCGGCATTTTAATCATCGCTCACGCGCCTTTGGCATCTGCATTACAAGAATTCACTCGCCATGTGTATGGCGAGGTGCCAGATCGTCTAAAGGCCCTTGATGTCATGGCACACGAGGATGCAAAGTTGACTTTGGAGCGCGCGGTAGAGGCTGCTCAGTCAATCAATTCTGATAAGGGCCTTCTGGTTCTCACAGACATCATGGGCGCAACACCAGCAAACGTGGCCAGTCGTTTGGCTCACATGACAGAGTTTGACGGAAATGTCAGAGTGATTGCTGGGGTCAATTTGCCGATGTTGATGCGAGCGATTGCCTACAGATCAGAGCCTTTAGATTCTGCAACTCAAAAAGCCATGCATGGTGGTCAACAAGGGATTATTCCAATTGGCCACATGGGTCATGTTGATGATAATAAAAAGATGGAAGTGAAGGATTAAGAATGCCAAGCGCAGAAATTAATATCATCAACAAACTTGGATTGCATGCTCGCGCCTCGGCTAAATTAACTCAGCTAGCAGGTCAGTACCCTTGTGAAATATTTTTATCTAAGGGCGGCAGAAGAGTTAATGCTAAAAGTATTATGGGTGTGATGATGCTTGCTGCTGGAATGGGCAGCGTTGTAACACTTGAGACTGAAGGTGATCAAGCACAAGAGGCTTTTGATGCCATTCAGGCGCTCATCAATGATCGATTTGGGGAAGGTCAGTAATTTGTCTTTTACGCTTCACGGTATCCCGGTTACGAATGGTATAGCGATAGGTCGAGCCCTGAGGATTGCCCCATCCGCCATGGATGTGAAGCATTACTTGATTTCTGAAGGCAGTGAAAAAGCAGAACAAAAAAGACTCCTAGATGCATTTCAAGTTGTCAGACAAGAGTTAAAAACATTAAGAGCGGGTCTGCCTGAGGCGGCACCTGAGGAGATGGCAGCATTTTTGGATGTGCACGGCATGATCTTGGCCGATCCAACCCTGACAGAAAGACCTTTGGAGCTAATTCAAGAAAAGCGATACAACGCTGAATGGGCTTTGGCTACGCAGTTAGAAAATGTGCTCGAACAGTTTGCAGAGATTGAGGATGCTTATTTGCGCGAAAGAGCGGCAGATATTCGTCAGGTGGTTGAGCGAGTCATGAAGGTCCTTCATTTGGGTGAAGACCATCAAACCATCGGAGCTTTTTACAAAACAGTTTCTGAAAATAGAGAGCTGAGTGAAGTGATTGTGGTGGCCCATGATATTTCTCCGCCAGACATGTTGCGCTTCAAAGAATTGGCTTTTGGTGGATTTGTCACTGATTTGGGCGGCAAAACTTCACACACTGCCATCGTTGCGAGAAGCTTGGATATTCCTGCTGCTGTGGGCGTCAGAAGTGCCAGTGAACTGATTCGACAAGATGATTGGCTCATCATCGATGGTGATCGCGGTATTGTGATTGTCGACCCAAGCCCCTTCATTCTGGAAGAGTATCGCCATTTGCAGTCGGCGAGAAAACTTGAAAAGAAAAAACTCTTAAGGCTCAAGCACACGCCAACAGTGACTGTGGATGGTCAGCACATTGATTTGATGGCGAACGTTGAAATGCCTGATGATGCTCCCATGGCTTTGGATTCCGGAGCTGTTGGCATTGGTTTATTCAGATCTGAATTTTTATTCATGAATCGCCAAGGCCAAATGCCTGACGAAGAAGAACAATTCTGGGCTTACCGCAAAACAGCTGAAGCCATGAAGGGTTTGCCAGTCAGCATCAGAACCATTGATATTGGTGCTGATAAGCCTTTGGATGTGAAAGACAATGGTGGCGCTAACTATTTGTCACCTTTGGGTTTGCGTGCCATCAGGTGGTCCTTATCAGAGCCTGAGATGTTTTTGATTCAGATACGAGCCATCTTAAGAGCCTCTGTATTTGGCAAGATCAAGATTCTGATCCCGATGTTGGCTCATGCTCAAGAAATTGATCAAACTTTAGAGTTGATTCAAACGGCTAAAAATCAATTGGAAGCTGAAAGCATTAGTTTTGATCCAGGCATTCAAGTGGGTGCGATGATTGAAATTCCTGCGGCTGCGTTATCGCTGCCTTTGTTTATTCGCCGTTTAGATTTCTTATCTATTGGCACCAATGATCTGATTCAATACACCTTGGCGATTGATCGTGCAGATAATGCCGTGGCGCATTTGTACGACCCATTGCATCCCGCAGTTTTAAGATTGATTGCCGGCATTATCAGAGATGCTAAGAATGCTCAAATGCCAGTCTCTGTGTGTGGTGAGATGGCTGGAGATGCTTCGATGACCAGAGTCTTGTTGGGTATGGGC
Organism: Pseudomonadota bacterium; assembly: GCA_039805465.1. Classification (GTDB taxonomy): domain Bacteria; phylum Pseudomonadota; class Gammaproteobacteria; order Burkholderiales; family Burkholderiaceae; genus Polynucleobacter. The sequence continues at coordinate 13,625 of JBDLUD010000022.1, read as the reverse complement.
TTGACAGATTTTTCACTTCATTTCAAGCAGCTTTTATCGGTTAAACAAGAAATCTTGAGATCAGACACCAAGCAGCTGAAGCTAGCAGTTGATGGTTTGTTGGCAGCGATTGAGCCCGAAGATATTCAGGCGGCATTTCAAAAAATCAACGCTTGATCAATGTTGATTCAATCAATGCTTGATTGAGCAAACTTCGCAGTTATCACGTTGATGTAATTCAATCGTGTCAATTTGAGTTGATCTGGCATCCCATAGCAATAATTTGCCGCACAGAGATTTACCAACACCAATGATCACTTGAAGCGCTTGAGCGGATTGCATGGCTCCAATGATGCCAACCAGGGGTGAAAAAACTCCCATGGTTGAGCATTGCACCTCATCAAACTTTTGATCTTGTGGAAATAAACAGGCGTAACAAGGCGTTCCTGTTTGTCTTGGATCGATCACAGTGAGTTGTCCATCAAAGCGAATCGCTGCACCACTGACCAAAGGCGTCTTGTGCTTAACGCATGAAGCATTGATCAAATGCCGACTTGAAAAATTATCGGTGCAATCTAAAACAACCGTTGCTGTTGATAAAAGTTGATCCAGTAAATCACTCGTGACTTTTTGTTCAAGAGCCACAACGGTGAGATTGGGATTGAGCTCTTGCAACATATTTTTTGCGGAGCTCACTTTGGGCATGCCGATAGATTTTTGGCGGTGCATGATTTGGCGTTGAAGATTGGTGAGATCCACCACGTCATGATCAATCAAGGTGATCTTGCCTACACCGGCTGCTGCTAAGTAGGGGGCCGCTGCAGAACCAAGGCCCCCGGCGCCAATCACAACAACATGGGATGACAGGATTTTTTCTTGGCCTTCAATGCCAATATCATCCAGAAGAATGTGGCGTGAGTATCGAAGTAGTTCCTGATCGTTCATCGCCAGCTTCTTTTATTCCAAGCGAGACTTGGATTTTTTGATTGGTTGACCTTTTAAATAAGCCGCAGCCTGAGTTAGCATGAAGTCTTCTGCTGAACCAAATTCAGCAGGACGCTTTTTGCGATCCTTCTCTTTTTGTTCAGGAGTTTTCTTGGCGTTCAAATCTTCAATGCGCTGTAATTCCTCAAGACGACGCTGTTCGCGATCTTTGATTAATTTCTCTTCAGAAGACTGCTTATTCTTAAGATGTTTTTCACTGTCAATTTCGCGAGTGATCAATACATCATCAGGATCACCTTCAGCATTTTGATCAACAGCAATATCAGGCTTGATACCAAACGCCTGGATTGATTTACCGGTTGGAGTGTAATAGTAAGCAGTAGTGAGCTTCAAAGCTGAATCAGCACTCAACGGGCGCACAGTTTGTACTGAGCCTTTACCAAAAGTTGTTTTACCAATGATGGTGGCACGTTTGTGATCTTGCAAGGCACCCGCAACAATTTCTGAGGCTGATGCAGAGAATGCATTCACAAGAACAACCAGAGGCACTTTTTTGAAGACTGGAGACAGTTGCGTTAGTGCATCATTGTTTTCTGATAAACGATAGTTATCAAAAGTTGATTTAAATACTTGTTTCGCTTCTTCAGTTTGACCCTTGGTCGAAACAATCAAAGTATCGGTTGGCAAGAAAGCCGCTGATACTCCAACAGCGCCTTGTAATAGACCGCCGCCGTTGTTTCTAAGATCAAGGACCAATCCTTTGAGCTGTGGATTTTCCCCAGCCAATTCATTTAACTTCTTGGCGAGATCAGGAATCGTTCTTTCTTGAAAGCTGGTGATCCGAACATAGGCAATACCAGGTTCAACAAATTTAGCTTTTACAGACTGAACTTTGATTTCAGCGCGTGTAATGGTGATTGGGAAAGTTCTCTCTTCACTTTTTCTAAAAATAGTCAAAGTGATTTTTGTGCCAGGCTCACCGCGCATGCGACGAACTGCTTGATCAAGGGTCATGCCGCGCACAGGTTTGTCATCTAAGCGAGTGATTAAGTCACCAGATAGAAGTCCTGCCTTCGCTGCTGGCGTATCTTCAATGGGATTAAGAATTTTGACAACGCCATCTTCTGAAGTGATTTCAATGCCTAAGCCAGCAAACTTACCTTGGGTGTGTTCTTGCATTTCTGCAAAATCTTTTTTATCCAAATAAGATGAGTGTGGATCAAGACCGCTCACCATGCCTTTGATGGCATCAGTCAATAAACGTTTGTCATCAACTGATTCAACATAATCACGTTTGATTTGACCAAAAACATTTGAAAGATTGCGAAGTTCATCTAGCGGTAATGAGGAGCTTCCTTGTTGAGCAGTTGCGGAAAGTTGCAGAGTTAATGCAACTCCAGCAATCAGTCCTGAGCAAACGAGGGCAATACTCTTGATCGAGCGGCGCATAGATTATTTTTCTAAGTAAAAATGTTTAATTGGTTTTAAGTTGTCATCTAACTCATAAACAAGAGGTATTCCGTTAGGAATATTGATTTCCATGATGTCTGAATCAGATACGTCGTCTAGGTACTTTACTAGGGAACGGATACTATTGCCATGAGCTGCGATCAAAACTCTCTTGCCTGAACGCAAGGCTGGGGCAATTGATTCCTCCCAAAGTGGCAAAACTCGAGCAACGTTGTCTTTCAAGCACTCACCCAGAGGAATCTCTTCTTTTTTGAGTTTTGAGTAGCGAGGATCTTTAAATGAGGCTCTTGGATCATTTGGATCTAGTAAAGGAGGTCTGACATCGTAAGAACGTCTCCAAATATGAACCTGCTCATCGCCATACTTGGCGGCCGTCTCAGCCTTATTCAGACCCGCCAAGGCACCGTAATGACGCTCATTTAAGCGCCAGCTGTGAACGACTGGCAGCCAAAGCCTATCCATGGCTTCTTGAGCATGCCAGAGCGTTCTAATAGCCCTTTTGAGCACAGATGTGTAAGCAATGTCAAAATCATACCCGGCAGCCTTTAAACTCTCTCCAGCTTGGATAGCTTGCTGGATGCCGGTAGGGGTTAAATCAACATCAACCCAGCCGGTAAAACGGTTTTCTAGGTTCCATTGGGATTCGCCGTGGCGGATAAGTACGAGTTGTTTCATATTCACATTCTATAATTTACTGATGGACTTCTTAACAAATACAAATAATTTATTACTTCTTGCCACCCTGATCACGTCAGGCTTGGCTTTGGCATTGCCTCAAATCTTGGGGCGCCTCAACAAACAGTTGCTCAGTGTGCATGAGTCTGTGCAGTGGATTAATCAGCGTCAAGCGCAGATTCTTGATATCCGCACGGCTGATGAATACAAAGCAGGTCACATCGCAAATTCTAAGCATTTGCCACTTTCAGAGCTTGATTCAGGCTTAAAACAAGCAAAAATTGATAGCAATAAGCCTATCATTTTAGTTTGTTTGAGCGGAACTAGAGCAAATACTGCCCTCGGAAAGCTTAAAAAAGCTGGCTGCAAAGAGGTTGCCTGTATGGACGGTGGAATTTCTGCTTGGAATCAGGCGGGCATGCCTCTCATCAAATAAGAGTGAATCATGACAAAAATTACGATGTACAGCACCCGAGTTTGCCCATATTGCAACATGGCTGAAAGATTGCTGGTTTCAAAGGGTGTTGAAATCACAGAAAAAATCTTGGTTGATGTCGATCCGGTGCGCCGTGAAGAGATGATGACCAGAACTGGGCGCCGCACTGTGCCGCAAATTTTCATAGGTGAAACACATGTTGGTGGTTTTGATGATCTATCAGCATTGGATAAAGCAGGTAAATTAGACCCATTATTGGGTAAGTAAATAGGAAAAAATATGACAGAAGCAGTCAACGGTGAAATGGGCACAGACCCAAGTTTTCAAATTCAACGCGTTTATTTGAAAGATATTTCTCTAGAGCAACCCAATGCTCCAGAAATTTTATTAAATCAAGGCGAGCCAAAATTAGAAGTTCAAGTTGATATTCAAGCCAATCAATTAGACGACATTAACTTTCATGTCACTTTGATTGGCAGCGTTACAACAAAGATTGATGACAAGGTACTCTTCTTGGTCGAGGCTCAGCAATCAGGTATTTTTGATATTCGCAATATGCCAGAAGAGCAAATCAGTCCATTGTTGGCAATTGCTTGTCCAACCATTTTGTTCCCATATTTGCGTGCAAACATTGCGGACATGATCAGTCGAGCAGGATTCCAGCCGGTTCATTTGGCTGAAATTAATTTTCATGCTTTGTATGAGCAGCGCTTGGCGCAGGGTGGTCAAGCTCAAGCTTCAAACGACAGCGGAATTATTCTGCCTAACTGATGAAGCACATTTATTTTCTTGGGGCAGGTGCATGGGGAACCGCAATGGCCATGCATGCCTCAAAAAATAAAAAAGGAGTTCCCGTCACGTTGTGGAGTCGCTCTGATGAACTTGCACAAAGCATTCAGGCGACAGGCTTTAATCAACAGTACCTTCAAGACATTCAATTGCCAGCTGAACTTTTGGTCAGCAGCGATTGGAATCAGTTGTTCAAAGATTGTGCGCAAGAAGATTTATTGTTCATCGCAACCCCTGTATCTGGTTTAAAAGAAACAGTTGATCAACTGTTGAAACTTCAGCAGATTCCGAAAAATTGGGTTTGGTTGTGCAAGGGCTTAGAGCCGAAAACTTCATTGATGCCACATCAAGTCATTGCAAGAGAATTAAGTCTTGCTGCCGCTAATGACAGGGGCATTCAAACTGCAGTGTTGTCAGGCCCGAGTTTTGCTTCAGAGGTTGCCAAAGGAATGCCTTGCGCGCTGACTGTTGCAAGTGATTCAAATGAATTAATTACCAAGGTACAAGATGCTTTGCACCATGGCAATATGCGCATTTATGGCAGCAACGACATTGTTGGTGTTGAGTTGGGTGGCGCGATCAAAAACGTTTTGGCCATTGCAACCGGTATTGGCGATGGCTTAGGTTTGGGTTTGAATGCTAGAGCTGCGTTATTAACACGTGGCTTGGCAGAGATGATGCGTTTAATGACAGCCATGGGTGGTAGGTCTGAAACAGCCATGGGCTTGACTGGTGTGGGTGATTTGATTTTGACTGCCACTGGCGACCTATCAAGAAATCGACGTGTTGGTCTGCAGCTCGCCACAGGAAAAAAATTACCAGAAATACTCAGTCACTTAGGTCACGTTGCAGAGGGCGTACTTTGTGCTCAAGCTGTCAGTGATCTTGCAAAATCCAAGGGCATTGAAATGCCTATCACTCACATGGTGTGTGAGGTGTTGTTCAAAGAATTGGATGCAGCGACAGCGGTCAAGTTATTGATGGGCAGAGACGCCAAGTCTGAGGCTTGATCGTTTATTCGCCACCCTTGAAGTCCATTTGGCGCCAAGCTTCATAGACCATCACTGCCACAGAGTTGGATAAATTCAGACTGCGACTATTTGCTCTCATAGGCAATCTCAAGCATCTTTCAGGTAGAAAATGGTTTCTCACATCTTGAGCGAGACCTTTTGTTTCAGAGCCAAAAATTAAAAAGTCATTTTCTAAAAATTTAGCTTGTGCCAAAGTGGCAGTTCCTTTGGTTGTGATGGCAAACATCCTGTCTTGAGGCGGTTTTTCTTGCTGAAGAAATTCTTGCCAACTCTCATGAACCTTCATGTTGGCGTATTCGTGATAATCCAAGCCCGCCCGCTTCATGCTTTTGTCCTCGAGAGGAAAGCCCAGCGGTTTGACCAAATGGAGTTGTGCTCCAGTGTTGGCGCATAAACGAATGATGTTGCCTGTATTGGGTGGTATTTCTGGTTCAACAAGAACAATGTTTAGCATGGTGATTTTTTAGGTGTTCTAAGAATGACCCAATTATGAACACTTTGCGCTCCAAAATCTTTAAGTAATTGTGCAATCACACTCAAAGTTGCTCCAGTGGTCATGACATCATCAATTAAAACAATATTTTTATTTTCAATCAGGCCAATCTTGTTGGGGTTGATGGAGAAAACATTGTTTAAGCGATGGGCCCGCTCCTGTTTACTGGCTGATACTTGATCGCCTTCAATGTGAATTCTATTCAGCACTTTCCAGTTGCTTTTTATTTTCAGTTTTTTTGAAAATAGTTTGCAAAGTTCCCATGATTGGTTAAAGCCTCTGCGGTGAAGTTTTTCTTGGCTCATGGGGATGGGTAACATCACATCAACTGACTGGTCTCTTTCTGATCTGCTTGGATGTATGTCTAGCCAAGCATCAAAAAGACCATGAGCAATGGCGATTTGATGTTGGTATTTATAGGAGTGAATCGCTTCAGTTAAAAATCCACCATAACTGTCAAGACAAAGTGTTGCATCAAATGGCGGCTGTTTTTTTAGGCAATCCAAGCAAAGAGAATTTTTTTCGTGGGGTGTTATTGGTAGAGCACATTGAGTGCATCTATTTAACTGAGAGTCTTGTAGTCGTTTGCGACACTTTTGGCATATCGATGCCGTTTGAAACTCCTGGCAACCAATACAGGAAGTAGGCAGGAGTAAATTCATGTGACGCTCAGTATACTGAGCACCTATGCCCACAACATCAACAGTGCCAAGCGCAGTTTCAAGAACCATTCCTGAATTTCTAGCCTTAGAAATTGCTCAGCGCATGGCTGAGAAATTAGAGATTGTTCGCTTAGAGCCGAAAAAAATTGGTCACCTTGGAGAATTAAATTTAAGCGTTCTGAGTTCTTATTACCCTGAGGCTGATCACTGTTGTTTTGATAAAAGATTTTCTTCAAACGCTGTTTCGCAGTTGTTTAAAAAAATAATCCGCCAACATTTTTATCAGTACCAAGAACCAACAGCTATTGGGGCGGGTGACTTTGATTTGATTTGGTCCAATCTGGAGTTGCATCTTCAAAGTGACCCAGAAACACTCATGAAGCGGTGGCGCAGTCAGTTAAAGCCTGAAGGCTTGTTGATGTTCAGCTATCTCGGCCCAGATACGGGCAAAGAGCTCACAAAGCTTTTCCCCAATGATTGTTTGCTCAGGAATGCGGGCAGCTTGGACATGCACGATGTGGGGGATGGCTTGATGCAGGCTGGTTTTTCTGAGCCGGTGATGGACATGGAGTACTTGACCTTGTCCTACGAGGATCCTCATTTACTGTGCAAAGAAGCTTTTAACTTGGGTTTATTGGCTGCCCCAGACTCAGCGCAGCATTTGATTCAGACGAATTCAACGTTGACCATCACTCTCGAAGTTGTCTACGGACATGCTTGGGCGCCGAATGCTTTGCTTTCTCAAAAGAAGGCCGGAATAACAACCATCAGCCCAGATCAAATTGTTAGGTCAAAAAAATAAGTAAGCAAGCGCACACATACCTTAATCCCTAATTATCTTAGTGCAAATATCTCAATTGCTTAGTAATTTATTGCACTAGATCAAATTACAAATATAATTCGAGGATATCAAGTGCATTGCCAATAATGCAGTGCAACAGATTCAAGAATTTATTTAATGGGAACGAAGATGAAACATCGCACATCACTGGTCGGTTTGCTATTTGGTTTGGTGAGCTCGCTCTATGCTAATTTTGCTTTGGCTATCAATGACATGCCAGGCGGCCCTTCAAGATTTCAGTTAAATCTTCAGCCTGCAGCAACCAAAGTTGCTGAAGAGGTGGCGTATCTTCACTGGATGATGTTGATCATCTGTGCGCTGATTTTCATTGCTGTGTTTGGTGTGATGTTTTATTCAATCTTCAAGCACCGTAAATCATTAGGTCACAAAGCAGCTAGCTTTCATGAGAGCACAACAGTTGAGATCATTTGGACTGTGGTGCCATTGATCATTGTTATCGCGATGGCATTGCCAGCAACTAAAACAGTGGTGGCGATGAAAGACACAACCAATGCAGACATCACGATCAAGGTCACTGGTTATCAGTGGAAGTGGGGTTACGACTACATCAAGGGTGAAGGCGAAGGCGTTTCATTCTTGCAGACTTTGACAACACCACGTGAGCAAATCAATAACCAAGCTGAGAAATCAAACACTTACTTGGTGGATGTGGATAACGAGATGGTTGTGCCTGTTGGCAAGAAAATCCGTATGGTGACAACTGCTAACGACGTGATTCACTCATGGACTATTCCAGCATTCGGCGTTAAGCAAGATGCGATCCCAGGTTTCGTTCGTGACACTTGGTTCAGAGCGGAAAAGTTAGGTACTTTCTACGGTCAGTGTTCAGAGCTTTGCGGTAAAGAGCATGCATTCATGCCAATCGCAGTAAAAGTTGTGACAGATGCTGAGTACACAACATGGGTTGCTGAGAAGAAAAAGCAAATGGCTTCATTGGCTGATGACCCAACAAAAACTTTCACAATGGATGAGTTAAAGCAACGTGGTGAAAAAGTTTACGCATCCAACTGCGCAGCTTGCCACATGCCTAACGGCAAAGGTGCAGGTGCATTCCCAGCATTAGATGGCTCTAAAGTTGTTTTGGGTGCAAAGGAAGGCCAGTACAAAATCTTGTTGCAAGGTAAGGGCGCCATGCCAAAGTGGACTCAACTCAATGATGTTGAGTTAGCCGCAGTTATGACATACACACGTAATGCTTGGGGTAACAAGACTGGTGAATTGATCCAGCCTAAAGACTTCACAACAGCACGCGCAGCTAAATAATTAAATTAGATAGGTAATTGGAGCTAATATGAGCACAGTAAGTCACGCACACGATCACCACGACGATCACGCACATGATCATCCGCATGGCTGGAGACGTTGGTTATACGCCACCAACCATAAAGATATCGGTACGCTGTACCTATTATTTTCATTCTTCAGTTTGATCGCCGGCGGCATCATGGCCCTGTTGATTCGTTTGGAGTTATTCCAACCTGGTCTACAGTTCATTCGCCCTGAGCTATTCAACCAGCTCACAACCATGCACGGTCTAGTGATGGTTTTTGGCGCGATCATGCCAGCCTTCGTGGGCTTCGCCAACTACATGATTCCTTTGCAAGTCGGTGCCTCAGATATGGCATTTGCTCGTATGAATAACTTCAGTTTCTGGATCATGCCGGTTGCAGCTTTATTGCTTTTGACTTCATTCTTAGTTCCTGGTGGCGCAACTGCTGCTGGTTGGACTTTGTATGCACCCCTATCAGTGCAAATGGGTCCAGGTATGGACATGGCGATTTTTGCAATTCACTTGATGGGTGCTTCATCCATCATGGGTTCAATTAACATCATCGTGACAATTTTGAACATGCGCGCTCCTGGCATGACTTTGATGAAGATGCCAATGTTCTGTTGGACATGGTTGATCACTGCTTACCTATTGATCGCTGTTATGCCAGTTTTGGCTGGTGCGATCACCATGGTTCTTACAGATCGTCACTTTGGTACTAGCTTCTTCTCAGCAGCTGGTGGTGGTGACCCAGTGATGTATCAACACATTTTCTGGTTCTTCGGTCATCCAGAGGTTTACATCATGATCTTGCCTGCGTTCGGCATCGTTAGTGAAGTAATTCCTACATTCGCACGTAAAAAGTTGTTTGGTTACAGCTCAATGGTTTATGCAACAGCGTCAATTGCGATTTTGTCTTTCATCGTTTGGGCGCACCACATGTTTGCAACAGGTATGCCTGTGACAGGTCAGTTGTTCTTCATGTACGCAACCATGTTGATTGCTGTTCCAACAGGCGTGAAAATCTTTAACTGGATTGCAACAATGTGGAAGGGTTCAATGACATTTGAAACTCCAATGTTGTGGTCCATCGGCTTTATCTTTGTGTTCACCATGGGTGGTTTTACAGGCTTGATTTTGGCTGTTGCACCGATTGATATCATGGTTCAAGACACATACTATGTTGTGGCTCACTTCCATTACGTTCTAGTTGCAGGTTCTTTGTTTGCATTGTTTGCAGGTTTCTACTACTGGGCGCCAAAGTGGACTGGTTACATGGTGAATGAGTTCCGTGGAAAAATTCACTTCTGGGGCTCAATGATTTTCTTTAACGTTACATTCTTCCCAATGCACTTCTTGGGCCTTGCTGGTATGCCACGTCGTTACGCAGACTACCCAGTTCAGTTTGCTGACTTCAATGCCATCGCATCTATTGGCTCACTCGGCTTTGGTTTGATGCAGATTTATTTCTTGTTGTTTGTGGTGTTGCCAACATACCGTGGTGGTCAAAAAGCAGCTGACAAGCCATGGGATGGTGCCAACGGTTTGGAGTGGACAGTTCCTTCTCCAGCACCGTTCCACACATTTGAAACTCCGCCAACAGTTAAGTAATTGCCATTAACGGAATTTAAATGACAACGCCAAATCAAAAGACACAAAATCCAAGCGCGAATAATCGTCGCTTGGGTCTTGTGTTGTTAACGGTTGCAATTGCCTTCTTTGTGGGAATTGTTGCTAAGAAAATCATGTTTGGCTGATCATGGCATTTAACCTAGCCCAATACAATCGTCAGATGCTGATCAAGCTCGCTGTTATTAGCGCTGCTATGTTTGGTTTTGGGTATGCATTGATTCCAATGTACAGGGTGCTTTGCGAAGTGACTGGCATTAACGTTGTGACCAGTAAGAATAATTACGGTACACGCGCCGTTCATGCGACCAGTAAAAATACCCAAGTAGATGAATCACGATTGATCACCGTTGAGTTTGATTCAAATACTCAGGGGCCGTTCAGATTCCGCTCAGTTAAAAACTCAATGCAAGTACATCCTGGTGAAATGATTCAGGTTGTCTATGAGGTTGTGAACACTCAAAACAGAAATATTTCAGCACAGGCTATTCCGAGTTATGCACCGATGCAAGCAACTGAGCACTTCACCAAGTTGGAATGCTTTTGTTTTGACGAGCAAACGTTGAAGCCCAATGAGTCAAGAGAAATGCCTGTGGTATTTATCATTGATCCGGCTTTGCCAAAAGGTATAAAAAATATTACTTTGTCGTACACATTCTTTGAGGTTGGTGCTGGTCAGAAGGTGATCACTGGTGAGCACAACAGTAAGCCGTCAAAGATTTAAGATGGAAAATCAAAAAAGAAGTTCCATCATGATGTTTTTAATCTCCATGAGAGCAGTTTTGTGGGGGTTTTTAGGAGTAAGAAAGAGGTCTGGTCAGGATGCTGATATGGCATCTGTGACTTTTGTTCATATTGTGCTTGCTGGTATTTTGAGCGCAATTATTTTTATGACAATATTGTTGTTTATTGTCAAAGCAGTTGTGTCGAATTGATTTTTTAGGAGAGAGAGTATGTCTTCCAGTGTTACTAAAGCCCCGTATTACTATGTGCCGGCTCCAACACGCCATCCAATTGTTACAAGCATAGGTTTGCTTGGCTTTGGTTCAGGTGCATCGATGTGGGTTAATGGCAGCACACTCGGTATGTTCCTTTGCTTGGCTGGTATTGTTTGGACCATTGCATCTTTGTATGTATGGTTCGGTGAAGCGATTGGCGAAGCTGAGAGTGGCATGAACAGTGTGAACGTAGACGTTTCTTACAGATGGTCTATGGCATGGTTCATCTTCTCAGAAATCATGTTCTTCGGTGCTTTCTTCTCAGCTCTTTTCTACGCAAGAAGTATTGCAATGCCTTGGTTGGGTGATATTGATAACAAACTATTGTGGCCAGATTTTGCCGCTACTTGGCCGAATGCCGGTCCAGCTGGTTTGGTTGAAAGCTTTAAGACCATGGGTCCATGGCCAATTCCAACCATCAACACTATTTTGTTGTTGGCTTCTGGTGTCACAGTTACTTGGGCTCACCACGCGATGCGCGAAGGTCACCGTAAGCAAGTGATCCAAGGTTTGGCAGCGACTGTTGCACTTGGCGCAATTTTTATGTGCTTCCAGGTTTATGAGTACATCCACGCATACAGCGACTTGAACTTGAAATTGAGCTCAGGTATCTACGGCTCTACATTCTTCATGTTGACTGGTTTCCACGGCTTCCACGTCACGATGGGCGCCATCATGTTGGCGGTTGTTTTGGTACGCGTTATGAAGGGTCACTTCACACCAGAAAACCACTTCGCTTTTGAAGGTGCTGCATGGTACTGGCACTTTGTTGACGTCGTATGGCTTGGCCTATATGTTGTGATTTATTGGATGTAAAAACCAATCAATCAGTTTGCAAAGATTGAAAGATTAAAAAACGCCGCAAATGCGGCGTTTTTTAATACAAAGGTTAAATTAATTGTTGGAAAGATGCTGATTGATCAGAGACTTATCTAGAGGCAAATTAAGCTGAAACGCGGATGCCAGTACTTTGGATATAGCCCAAGGTGTGAGCAATCCAAATGCCAGCAAAGAGCACAACAGATAGACCAATGCGCAGCATCAAGGAGTAAACAGTTTTTGAGCTTTTGCCTTTATCTCGCATCATAAAAAACAAAGCAGAGCCTAGGCTGCCCAAAATTAACAAGAAAGCTATAGGGATAATCCAATTCATAGGGGTACATCGTATCATTGCTTTATGTTGAGAAGATTAGTTTTATCGCGTCCGATTGCAACAGCTGCAACTATGATTGTTTGCTCGGTCGGATTGTCTTTGGGTTTTTGGCAGTTAGATCGAATGCAGCAAAAGTTAACGCTTGCAGCTGATATTGCTAAAAAAGAAGAATCTCGCCCACTGTTGGCAAACGACAAAGACTGGCAATTGAATGAGGTTAAAAACCACAGGATGATTGCCAAAGGTGTTTATCTGGCAGATCAATCTGTGTGGTTGGAAAACAGACCACATCCTCAGGGTAGAGATCCTAAGACGGGAATTTCAACAGGATTTTTGGTGATAACCCCGTTAAAACTTGAGGGCAGTCAAAAATTACTGTGGATCAATCGTGGTTGGGCTCCACGGGACGGTATCAATCGAGAGACCTTGCCGAGTATCAATACCCCAACAGGAGCTGTTCAAGTGGAAGGTTTGGCCTTTGAGTATCCAGCACGCGTTATGAGTATGGGTACTCAAGGCTCTTCAGCAGAAAGTCAAAAAATTCAGCAAAATCTTGATATTCAAAAACAATCTAAGTATTTGGGTTTCGATTATTTACCCTTTATCTTAAGAGAAGTGGCAGCAACTAATAATGATGGTTTACAAAGAGATTGGCCGTCGATGACAACAGGCGTAGAAAAGCATCAGGGGTATGCTTTTCAGTGGTTTGCACTGACAGTGTTTGCACTTATATTTTGGTTCATTACAGGTATCTTAAGGAAGAAAATTGATTAATAAAGACAGTGATTTAAATCCACTGATTCCAGCTTCTGAAGGTCAGCGCATAGATGCGGCGACCAAGCGTGGACGTATACAGATGATCTTGTTGTTTTTGGTATGCGCTGCTCCAGTCATCGTGTCTTACTTCACTTTCTATGTGATCAAGCCAACGGGCGGAAGCACCAAAATTGGAGAGCTTGTTTATCCAGTCCAAAGTGCACCAGTAGATTCAATTGAAGCTTCACTTCAAGGCAAGTGGACCATGTTGATCGCGCGCCCAAGCGCCGAATGCAAGGTCGGCAATGATCAGTGCGTTAACTTACTGTATTTGATGCGCCAGGTCCGTATAGCCATGGGCCGTGAGAGCCAGAGGGTGCAATTGGTTTGGTTGGTGACAGATCAAGGTGATATCGACCCAGAGATAGCCAAGGCCTATGATCAAGAAGTTGCTGGGTTTACTTTTGTGAGAATGCC
>JBDLUD010000021.1:0-20123 GCA_039805465.1 Pseudomonadota bacterium | reverse complement strand
AGGCTCGTCATCCACATCAGCTTTTTTACGACGACGCTTTGCTTTTAACTCTAAAGCTTCTGCATCAGGTTCAGCCCACACCAACCAATCAATACCGCCCGCCGCCGTGTCATGAAACACACCAAAAGCATCTTCCTCTGCAGGTGCTTCAACACCAAAAGTAATGGTGCGAACCATATCCATATCAGATGGCATATTCATGACGATGTCATCATCGCGATTCAATACAGCAATCGTCTGAGGGCTAAAAATTCTGGCCTTGGCTGCAGCATATTGAGAAAGATCACCGTGCCAATCCAAATGATCTTGGGTCACATTCAACACAGTTGCGGCATCAGCATGAAGACTATAGGTGTGCTGAAGTTGGAAACTAGAAAGCTCTAAAACCCAAACATCTGGCAACTCTTCGATATCCAATAATTTATCCAAAGCAGCTGGGCTGATATTGCCTGCAACCGCCACAGATTTGCCTGCTCTTTCGCACAACAAACCAGTCAAGGCAGTGGTGGTAGTTTTGCCATTCGTGCCAGTGATTGTAATCACTTTCACCTTGTAGTTTTGCTCGTCTTTTAAGGCTTGAATGGCTTGCGCAAAAAATTCGATTTCACTCCACACCGGAATTTCTTTTTCGGCAGCATTTGCTAAAAATGATTGAACTGGCTCTTGCAAAGGAGACAAGCCGGGACTGATCGCAATCACATCTGCGCCATTCAACAAATCTGCAGACAGACCACCCAAATGAATCTCTTTGACACCCAAGCCTTCAACTATCTGATGGTATTTTTTTGCGCCTTCTGATAACTGATCAAGCGCTCTGGTATCAGCCACAGACACTTGAGCGCCCTGAGCAACACACCAACGAACCATGGCAGCACCTGACTCACCTAAGCCAAGCACCAAGACCCTCATTGCCTGAGGGTGCTCTTTGCCAAATGGATGCTGTAATTGAATCACTCTTCTTCCTATCGCAACTTCAAGCTAGATAAACCAATCAACACCAACAAAATGGTGATGATCCAAAAGCGCACCACCACTTGCGTTTCTTTCCAGCCACTTAATTCAAAGTGATGATGAAGCGGCGCCATTTTGAAAATTCGTCGCCCTTCGCCGTACACCTTCTTGGTGAACTTGAACCAAACCACTTGCAAGATGACTGACACGGTTTCAGCCACAAAAATTCCACCCATCACGAATAAAACAATTTCTTGTCTCACGATCACGGCCACAGTACCTAAAGCACCGCCCAGAGCAAGCGCACCAACGTCTCCCATGAAGACTTGTGCAGGGTGGGTGTTAAACCATAAAAATGCCAAACCAGCGCCACTCATAGCGCCACAGAAAATCATCAATTCGCCTGCGCCAGGGATGTATGGGAATAAAAGATATTTGGTGTAAATCGCATTACCCATCACATAGGCAAACACACCCAATGCGGCGCCCACCAAAATCACCGGCATGATCACCAAGCCATCCAAACCGTCTGTTAAGTTCACCGCGTTTGAACTTCCAACAATCACCAAATAGGTCAAAACAATGAAGCCAAGCACGCCCAGTGGATAACTGATTTCTTTGAAGAAAGGCACATACAAATTAGACTTGGCCGGCAAGTCAATGGAGAAACCACTCTGCACCCAATTGATGAAAAGTTCTAAAACTTTCAGGTTATTCACTTCTGATACTGAGAACGCCAAATAAATAGCAGCAAACAAACCAATCAAAGATTGCCAAAAATATTTCTCTTTGGATGCCATGCCTTTGGGATCTCGATAAACAACCTTGCGATAGTCATCAACCCAACCAATCGCACCGAAGCCCAAAGTCACGATCAACACAATCCAAATAAAACGATTGGATAAATCAGCCCAAAGCAATGTTGAAATCGCAATACCAATCAAAATCAATACACCACCCATGGTAGGTGTGCCAGTCTTCACCAAATGAGTTTGCGGACCATCTGTGCGCACTGCTTGACCAACCTTCATGGCGGTTAAGCGACGAATAACCCAAGGACCAAAAAATAGTCCAATCAATCCAGCCGTCAAGGTGGCCATCACAGCTCTGAGTGTGATGTAGTTAATGACTCGTAAAAAACCAAAGTCATCTTGTAGTAGTTGTGCAAGCCATAACAACATCAGTGCATCTCCTCTGCGAGAGCTTTAACCACTCTCTCCATGCGCATAAAGCGCGAACCCTTCACCAGAAGCGTCACTTCTTCATGATTTTTTCTTGCATGTAGTGATTTATTCAATTCTGAACAGAGCTCAGAAACATCAGCAAAGTGCTGAGCCACATTCCCCTGAGTAGCAGAGGCTTGATAAGCCACAACAGCTTCTTTACTTAAGTCGCCCAAAGCAAATAATTTTTGAACGCCTTTTTCACCAGCGTAATGACCAACCTCGCGATGGAACTCTGGGCCTTGATTACCTACTTCACCCATATCACCCAACACAAGCCAGGCGGCCGTCTTGATATTCGATAAAACATCAATCGCAGCGCGAACAGAATCAGGATTGGCGTTATAGCTGTCATCAATCACAGTGAGGTCATCGGTCAAACAATGCTTTTGCATTCTTCCATTTACAGGCTGGAATGATTCCAAGCCCGCCTGAATGATGGCTGGAGATATCCCAGCAGCAATAGCCACAGCCGATGCCGCAACAGCATTGCAAGCATTGTGATCTCCCAAAATATTGAGCATCACCTTGAGATCACCCTGTGGTGTATGAATCAAGATCTGACCGTTGGCTTGATCAAGCCACTCACCCCAAACCGCAGCTCTCTGATTAAATGCAAAATCAACAACTGTTCGTTTGTCGGCGACTTTTTTCCAATAAGCACTGTATTCAGAATCAGCCGGGTAAACAGCCACACCACTTTGCGGTAAAGCCTCAATCGCCAAAGCGTGCTCTTGCGCAACAGCATTCACTGTTTCCATGAACTCTTGATGTTCACGCTGAGCATTGTTGATCAAGGCAA
Source organism: Pseudomonadota bacterium (assembly GCA_039805465.1). Classification (GTDB taxonomy): domain Bacteria; phylum Pseudomonadota; class Gammaproteobacteria; order Burkholderiales; family Burkholderiaceae; genus Polynucleobacter. Next base: position 17,147 of record JBDLUD010000021.1, on the reverse strand, counting down.
TATTTGGTTTTGCAATATTTGCCAATACTGCTGTTTCGCCAGGATGATTCATGCCCAACTCAATGACTGCTAGCTCATGATTTAAATCAAGACGCAAGAGTGTTAAAGGCAAACCAATCTCGTTGTTGAAGTTACCTTGTGTTGCCAAAGCTTTATCAACACCAACAGCCGCCTCAAAAATACTTTGGATCATGCCCTTCACAGTGGTCTTGCCATTACTACCTGTCACAATCACCACTTGCTTTAATTGGTGCTGACTGCAGTATTGCTTCCATCTGCTTGACAATGTTTGTAAGGCTTCCTGAGTGTCTTTGACCACAATTGCTGGAAAGCCTTGAGGTAATTTCCCTACTGAACTAACCAAGCAAGCCATTGCTCCTTTGGCTTGTACATCGCTTAAAAAATCATGCGCGTCAAATTTTTCACCACGCAAAGCGATGAATAAATCGCCAGCCATGACTTGACGACTATCACTGATGAATCGTTTGATGGCTTGATCAGATGATGAGATATTCACCAATTGAGCATCTGGCAAAAACTCTGAAATCATCGACAAAGGCATATGTTGCATATTTAGACTCATCCAGCAACACCTCTCATGGCCAATTGCACATGCACACGATCTGAGAATGGGTGTTTTTTACCGGCAATTTCTTGAGTTTCTTCGTGACCTTTGCCAGCAATCAAAATCACATCTTCTGGCTTAGCTTGTCTGATTGTTTGCAAAATGGCCGTGGCACGATCAGCATTGACGTGTGCCTTTTCTGGCACCTCAAAACCACTCAAGATATCAGCCATGATTTTTTCGGGCACTTCACTGCGAGGATTGTCACTCGTCACCATCACGTGATCAGCAAGGCTCTCAGCAATGCGCCCCATGATTGGTCGCTTAAGAGCATCACGATCACCACCACAACCAAACACACACCACAACTGACCGGCTCTTTGTTTTGCAATCTCTTGTAATGTTTTGAGCACTTGCTCTAAGGCGTCGGGGGTGTGAGCAAAATCAATGATTGCCATGGCTTGCTGTGCCGTTGATCGAGCCACCAACTCCATGCGGCCTTGAACAGCTTGCAACTGCTCGATAGCACTTTTAGCATTCTTGATTGTTTTTCCACCAGCCAATAAACAAGCGAAGACAGCCAAAGCATTACCGACATTAAAAGCGCCGACCATGTGCGATTGAAGTAAGCCAAGATCTTCACCATCAATCATGAGCTGAAACTTCATACCCTGATCATTCATCTGAAGATCAGTGGCAAGTACTTTTCTGATAGCTTGCTTTGCAAAGCATGGTAAAGATAATAAATTTTCTGACTTGCTGGCATAGGCCCACACAGTGATATCCGTATCACTCATTTTTTTCGCCAAATACTGCAAGCACTCTTGACCAAACCAATCATCGGCATTCACAACCACATGCTTAATTCCTGGCAGATCTAATATTTTCTTTTTCGCGGCGGCATACTCTTTCATGTCACCGTGGTAATCCAAATGATCTTGACTCAAGTTGGTGATCACAACGGTGTCAAAGCTGATGCCATTCACACGACCTTGGTCCAAAGCATGTGAAGATACTTCCACAGCAACACTGTGTGCGCCACGCTCTTGGATTGCTTTGAGTAAACCCTGTAAACGAGCTGCATCAGGAGTTGTAAAACCAGTCATGGTCAAATCACTCACCATCCCTGCACCCAAAGTACCAATCACACCAGATGGTTGATCTTTGCTATGCAATGCCTGCGACAACCACTGACTGACCGTTGTTTTGCCATTGGTGCCAGTAATACCAACCACCCTCATGGATTGACTAGGATGACCATACCAATTCGCTGCAATGTCCCCTGCTTGTTCAGCCAAATTTGGAACCGGAACACAACGACTGTCTTTGCAAACTGTTTTTAACTCTTCAGCAAGGCCACTTGGTTCATATAGAACCAAAGCGGCACCTAAACTCAATGCTTGAGCAATGTAAGAGCGGTTATCTGTTAGCTGCCGACTATTGCCTACTGGATAAGCCAGCATCACATCTCCAGCATTCAATGCTCTTGTGTCTGACGTCATTTGAGCGCCTGGTCTCACATGCACACTGAGCAATGATTCAAGAGAGATGGAGTTGATTGGCAACATAGCGTTCATCTGCTCAACGACACCTTTTGCGTTGAACCATTTGGTCCAAGCTGCAATTCTTTATCAACCATTTGCTTCACTGCTGCATCAGGTAAAACATTCATGGTGCGCAAGGTGCCTGCAACAATATTTGCAAATGCAGGAGCTGCCACCACACCACCGTAATAACCACCGGTGCGCGGCTCATCCACCATCACCGCCACCACAATTCTTGGAGCGCTCATTGGGGCCATGCCCACAAAGAAGCCGCGGTATTTATTGCTTGCGTAACCTTTACCTTCAACCTTATGAGCTGTACCAGTTTTACCGCCAACACGGTAACCCATGGTTTGAGCGTTGGTTGCAGTACCACCTGTCTGAGTGACAAGCTCCAACATTTCTCTCATTTGTATGGCCGTCTTAGCGGAGATAACTTGTGTGCCTTTTGGAACAGTCTTTGTCTTATAAATCGAGGCTGGGACAAGCTCACCGTCTCGCGCAAAAATGCTGTAAGCACGAGCCATTTGAAATAAGGAAGCAGACAAGCCATAACCGTAAGACATCGTGGCTTGCTCAATCGGCACCCAATTCTTGTATGGTCTCAATCTTCCAGCGACTGCGCCCGGGAAACCAAGATCAGGTGCTTGGCCCAAGCCAATCGCTTGGAACATTTCCCACATTTCTTGTGGCTGCAATTGCATCGCCATTTTTACCGTACCAATATTGCTCGACTTTTGCACAATCTCTGAAACGGTTAAAACCGAATAAGGGTGTGTATCAGTGATAGCTTTTTTGCCAATCACCATCGATTTACCGATAGGCATTGAAGTGTTTGGTTGCACCAAACCTTTTTCCAAGGCCAAAGAAATAGCAAATGGCTTGATGGTTGAACCAGGTTCAAATGTATCGGTCAGTACTCGATTTCTTAATTGCTCACCACTTAAATTGGTTCTTGAATTTGGGTTGTAGGTTGGCCAGTTAGCCAATGCCAAAACTTCACCAGTTTGCACATCCAACACCACAGCACCAGCGGCTTTAGCATGGTGCTTTTCTGCAATGGCTTTTAATTCATTAAAAGCTAAAAACTGAACTTTGCTGTCAATCGATAATTGCAAGTCAGCACCATCTCTCGGTGGACTAATAATTCCCAAACCTTCAACGTAACGCCCGAGTCGATCTTGAATCACACGACGACGGCCAGGTTGACCAGCCAACTCTTTTTCCTTGGCCAGCTCCATGCCCTCTTGACCACGATCCTCAACGTTGGTGAAACCAACGATGTGAGCCATGGCTTCACCCTCTGGATACAAGCGCTTGTACTCATTATTTTGTGCAATACCAGGAATACCCAATTCTTTGATTTGCTTTGCAATATCTAAGTCAACTTGGCGCTTTAAGAAAACTTGATTTCTCTCAGAAGCAAATTTTTTACGCAACTCTGACTCACTGACATTTAATAACTTGGCCAGTTGTGATAATTTTTCTTTTGATAAATCTTCAGGAATGGCATCTGGAAATGCAATGATGGCTTTGGCCAACAAGCTTGTTGCCAATACCTCACCATGACGATCTAAAATTTTTCCGCGACTCGCAGGCATTTCAATGGAACGCAAAGTTGCCTTATTACCTTTTTCTTCGTAAAAGGAATTACCAAAGCCCTGCACCCACACCGCTCGTACCACCAATGCGATAAAGCCAATGAAGATCAAAAACAAGATCAGTCTTGAGCGCCACATTGGTAGGCGCAAAACCAAATTAGGTGTGGAAGAGAAAGATACTTGCGCCATTAATCAACCACCACATATTGTGTTCGTCCAGGATTGATCGCTTGCATCTTCAATTGCTTGCGAGCAATGTCGGTGATCCGCGAAGACTTAGACAAATCTCTTTGCTCGTATTCCAAACGAAGCCATTCTTGATTCAGGCGTCGCTCTTCAGTTTGTGCTCTTTCAAGAGCGACATATAAGGACCTGGTTTTTTGTTGAGCTGCTACCAAAGACAGTGAGCACAACATCAAAATGATCAAAAGAATGATGGTGGAACGATTCATGAATTCGCCCCCACTGAATGACTTTTAATTTTGCGCATCACTCTCAAAATTGCTGAGCGTGCACGAGGATTTTCCTGAACTTCTTGTTCGCTTGGTTTGATGCGACCCAAAATTTCTGCCTGTGGTTTTGGCATTTGATTTTCAGTGAGCGGCAAACCTCTTGGTACTGATACCTTTGACAAGCCTTGCATGAACTGCTTGACGATTCGATCTTCCAAAGAATGGAAACTGATCACGGCCAATAGGCCGCCTGGCTTGAGGCATTGGAACGCTGCTCTCAACCCACCCTCCAAGTCGGCAAGTTCTTGGTTGATATAAATCCGTATAGCTTGAAAGGTGCGCGTGGCCGGATCTTGGCCCGCTTCGCGGGTGCGGACGACACTAGCCACGAGCGACGCGAGTTCTCCGGTCCTAGTGAGGGAATCGCCTTGCTCTCTGCGAGCAATAATCGCCTTTGCAATCTGTAAAGCAAACCGTTCTTCCCCATACTCTTTAATGACCCTCGCTATGTCTTTTTGTTCTGCCACTGCCAACCATTCCGCAGCACTCTGCCCCCGCGTCGTGTCCATGCGCATATCCAAGGGACCATCGCCTCGAAATGAAAAGCCACGACTCGGATCGTCGATTTGCGGTGAACTGATTCCCAAATCCAAGAGCACGCCATCGATAGACTCCATCGGCACTTCGTCTGCCATTGAGGCAAAACTCTCGTGAATGATTTGAAAGCGGGGATCTTGAATTGTTTTTGCTTCTGCAATCGCTTGAAGATCTTTGTCGAATGCAATCAGCTTTGAATCTTGATTGAGATGCTTGAGTATTTCTCGGCTGTGACCACCACGCCCAAATGTTCCGTCGATGATGCTGAGTGATTGCTGCTTTGATGAAGTCGCTTCTCCCAATACCGAGGTGACTGCCTCGGCCAGTAATACTGGGCGATGGGTAAATGTCATGGTCGGCCAACATCAGAAGGAAAATTGCTTGAGAGCATCTGGCATGCCTTGTGCAATTGCAACTTGCTCTTTTTGCGCATACGTTGCGGCATCCCATAATTCGAAGTGACTACCCATTCCCAATAGCATCACATCGCGCTCAACATTCGCGGCTGCTCTTAATTCTGGTGTCACCAAAATTCGGCCTGATCCATCCATCTCGATGTCTGAGGCATTACCTAAAAATATGCGGCGCCACCAATGAGCGTCCATCGGTAATTGTGCGATGCGAGTTCTGAATGCTTCCCACTCTGATCGTGGGAAAAGTAACAGGCAGCCATCGGGGTGTTTTGTGAGTGTGACTCTGCCTTCGCCCTGTAATTGCAAGGCGTCACGATGCTTCGCAGGTATCGACATGCGACCCTTGGCATCGAGAGTTAATGCAGAAGCTCCTTGAAACACGTATATTTCCCCACTTTTTCACACTTTTCCCCACTTTAGAGGATGCGTAATTCATGGTCAAGTGTTTTGGGTACTTTTTTTGTAATTTCTTTATTTAGAACAAGTACTTAGACGCACTTGTTGATGCTATTTTAAGAGTAAAAATTCAATAAAAACATGGGGCTGGAAAATACTCTTAAGAAGTTAGCTTAGGGTTAAATGCGATAAGCCGTCACAGTCATTATTTTGGCCATGGTTTTCATGACCTGCTGAATCGCGCCAGGCAATTCAACTCCGCCCTCTTGAATCGCCATTTGTCCATGTGCAATTTCATCCGCGCGCATTTGGGCAACAATCGCACGTGAGCGATGATCATTGTTTGGTAATTCTTTTAAGTGATCATCCAAGTGATGCTCCACTTGTTTTTCTGTTTCAGCAACGAAACCTAAACTGATTTTGTCACCAGCCAAACCAGCGATCGAACCAAGCACAAATGATCCTGCATACCACACAGGATTGAGCAAACTTGGACGAGAATCTAATTCTTCCAATCGCCTCTCGCACCAAGCCAGGTGGTCTTCTTCCTCAATCGCTGCATGCTCTAATTTATTTTTTAAATCATCACTTTTTGCGTGTAACTTTTGCGATTGATACAAAGCTTGCGCACAAACTTCTCCAACATGATTCACGCGCATCAAACCCGCGGCATGTTTTTTTTCTTCATTTGTTAACTCGCATTCATCACTCATTGATGACTCTGGAACAGATCGTCGCATGGGAGTAGCGCCAACGATTGAACGCAAAGCGCGATCAAATTCGATGATGAAACCATCAATGGGATGTTGGGATGATTTTGCAAATTGACTCATATGAATATCTTAAACGCTCAGACGATTATTGGTTTTGACTCCAATCAGGGGGTTTTGTTGCTTTATTACAACATTTCAAGCAAAAATAACCTTATTTTTATGAGTTAACTTGGTTTATTAATGACTTTATTGTTATCTTTGAAATAGGTTCTTATGTAGAACCTGTAAAAAAACACGTCATTTGTTGTTTTTTTACATCACTACTTTTACGGAGAAACAATGAAGAAATCGCTCATCAGCGTAGCGGTGATGTCCCTTATGGCTTCACCACTGGTCATCAAAAGTGTCCAGGCTCAATCCAATGTCACCATCTACGGCACAGTTGATGCTGGCATGAGAGTTCAAAATCATGCGGGCAAAGATCAGCTAGGTAACAGCAAAGATTCTCAGTTAAGCGCCAACTCAGGAGGTTTATCAGCGCCTCATCTTGGCTTTAAAGGAGAAGAAAATTTAGGAGGCGGTCATAAAACTTTTTTCAAACTAGAAACTGGCTTTGATATGAACACGGGTGACAACAATTCATCCAGTGACACATCCATTCATGGCAAAAAATCAGACAACAAAAGTTTCTTTGGTCGCCAAGCCCATTTAGGCATCAGCAGCCAATCTTTAGGACAAATCACTCTGGGTCGTCAGAACACTGTTGGCTACGATGCAATCAAAGACTTTGATCCAACAAATAATTTGAATCAAAAAGGCTTGATCCATTATTTGAGCGGCTACAGAGATTTGAAAAACAATCACAACCGCTCTGACAGCACCATCAAGTATCAACACCACATCAACCGTGTGACATTTTTAGCAAGCTATCAAAGTGGCAATCAAGTAGGTTCAGTTAAGCATGGCAGCAGCACGGCGATTGGTTTGAAGTATCGCGATGCTCATTGGTCTGTAGGTGGATCATTCACCGAAATTGATGTTGCTAAATCAGCAGGCACTGCTTCTAAAGCATCACAATCATTGGGTTCAACAAAGATCATTAATTTGGGTGGCGAGTATCGGTTCAATCGCTGGACATTAAAAACTGGCATGTCTCATTCAAAGCTGCCTGCAATTCAACGCGGCAGCATCTCACAGACGAGTCATCACGCATCTCCAGAGCGAGATCAGTATGCATCGGATGTGTTTGTGAGTGCCTGGGGGATGCAGTACCAATTAAGTCCTAAGGTGGACTTGGGTGTTGCTCACTACATAAAATTGCAGCACGATCACAAGAGTCGCCATCTGGTCGACAAAGATAAGAGCTTGGTATTGACCAGCGTGTACAAACTCTCAAAACAAACTGATATCTATGGTTTCTTAGATCAACACCGCAATTCAAATGGTGTTGCTAATGGCAATCGTCAAAGAAGTCAGTATGGTGTGACCGCTGGATTAAGACACAAGTTTTAATCCAGCCCGTAGGCTGGACATTGTTTAAACAAGCACTTCAGCTTTACAAGCTGTTTTAGTTTTTAAACCTAGCTCAGCCAACAGCTCACGATCGGCGTCCGCCTCGGGATTGTCGGTTGTGAGCAATTTATCACCGTAGAAAATTGAGTTAGCACCAGCCATGAAGCACATCGCTTGTACTGGTCGACCTAATTCTTGACGACCCGCAGATAAACGCACCCTTGCAGTTGGCATGGTGATACGTGCAATTGCAATGGTTCTAACAAACTCCAAAGGATCAACACCTTTTTGATCTGCCAATGGTGTTCCAGGAACTGGTACCAAATGATTGATAGGCACTGATTCAGGATATGGATTTAAGTTCGCAAGCTTTGCAATCAATCCAGCACGTTGACGACGAGTTTCACCCATGCCAATGATGCCGCCACAACAAACAGACATGCCTGCACTGCGCACGCTTTGTAATGTATCTAAACGATCTTGATATTGACGCGTGTTGATCACAGAACCATAGAAATCTTCACTTGTATCAAGATTGTGGTTGTAATAATCAAGACCAGCATCGCCCAAAGCTTTTGCTTGTTCAGGGGCCAACATGCCCAAGGTGGCGCAAGTTTCCAAACCAAGATCTTTCACACCCTTGATCATGGCCACTACTTTTTCGATGTCGCGATCTTTTGGTTCACGCCAAGCAGCGCCCATACAAAAACGGTTAGATCCTGCTTCCTTAGCAGCTTTAGCAGCTTCCAAAACTTCTTCAACATCCATCAATTTAGTGGCTTTGACGTCCGTGTGATATCTGGCTGCTTGTGGGCAATATCCGCAATCTTCAGGACATCCACCTGTTTTGATTGACAACAATGTTGCCAATTCAATATCACCCTCAGGAAAGTTTTTTTGATGGACTTGCGCTGCGCGAGCCATTAATTCATTCATGGGCAATTCGTAGAGCTCTAAGACTTGCTCAACAGAAATGGAAGAGTAATTTTTAGGGTCATTCATAGTCATAATTGCCAATGATACAGGTCAAAGTGTTCAAATAGAGGTATGCGCCACATCCTAACTTTTATTTCTTTAACTATCCTGACCTTTGCCTCGTATGCAGAAAAGTCATGGCCTAACCGCAGCTCAGAGCCAGTCAAAATAATTGTGACGTTCACCCCAGGAGGAGCGCCTGATATTTTGGCCAGAATTTTGGCTGATCATTGGCAAAAAGACCTTAATAATCAGGTAATTGTTGAAAATAAACCGGGGGCTGGCGGTAACATAGGCACTGAGTTGACGGCCAAAGCTCAACCGAATGGACACACCTTGGTGATTGGAACCGTTGGGACTCTGACCATCAATCCCTTTTTATATAAAAATCTTAACTATGATCCTCGCAAAGATTTAGAGTCGATCACTTTTTTAGCCAGCACCCCCAATGTTTTGGTATTGAATAAACATGTTCCTGCAACAGATGCTAAAAGTTTGATTGCTTTGGCCAAATCAAAACCTCATGATTTGAGTTACTCATCATCCGGTATCGGTACATCGATTCATTTATCAGGTGAACTATTTCAACAATTGACGAACACAAAAATCAAACACATTCCCTACAAAGGAAGAGCGCAAGCCATGCCGGATTTATTGGGTGGGCGGGTACACATGAGTTTTGATAATTTAGCTTCTGCACTGCCTTTGATTAAATCAGGCGATTTAAAAGCCATTGGGGTGACAAGCCTGCAGCGCTCGATACACGCACCAGACATCCCAACTTTGAGTGAGTCAGGTGTGCCTGGATTGAAAAACTTTCAGGTAACGTCTTGGTTCTCTTTGATGGGGCCTGCTGGCATGAATAGAGCTGATGTATTAAAAATTGCTCTTGAGACAAAACGTATTCTGAATCTTCCTGAAGTCAAAGAAAAACTTTCAGCGATTGGCTTAGAAGCAAATCCTCAAGGACCAGAAGCATTGAATCAATTGATCCAACAAGACTCCAAGCGCTGGTCCAAGTTGATCGAAGACACAGGAATCAAAGCCGAATGAGTTCAAAAGCCTCATCTCTTTCTCAAGATCTTGTTGAGCGCAGTCTGGCATCTGTGTGGCACCCCTGCACGCAAATGAAACATCATGAGCAATTTCCTCTGGTAGCAATCTCTCATGGCAAAGGTGCTTGGCTGTATGACCATGATGGACAACGTTACTTGGATGCCATCAGCTCTTGGTGGGTCAATTTATTTGGTCATGCCAACCCATCGATCAATCAAGCCCTCAAAGATCAACTCGATTCTTTAGAGCACGTGATGTTGGCAGGCTTCACGCACAAACCTGTGGTGGAATTATCAGAGCGCTTAAGCGCACTGACCCAGCATCAATTGGGTCATACTTTTTATGCCTCCGATGGCGCCTCTGCCATTGAAATGGCATTGAAGATGAGCTTTCATTACTGGCAGAACAAAGGCTTGACCCACAAAAAAGAATTTATTTGCCTTAAAAATAGTTACCACGGCGAAACGCTTGGTGCTTTAGCAGTCACAGACATTGCGATCTTCAAAGACACTTATGGTCCTCTGACACACCCAGCTCACATCGTTGCAAACCCCGATGCACGTCTTGCAACAGATGGCCAATCTCCTAAAGACATTTCAACAGTCGCCCTCACAAATTTAGAAGCGTTACTAAAAACTCAATCAAAAAATATTGCTGCATTGATTGTTGAGCCACTGGTTCAATGTGCCTCAGGGATGGTCATGCATGACGCCTCCTATCTCCAAGGCATCAGAAAACTTTGCGATCAATATCAAATTCATTTGATTGCCGATGAAATCGCTGTGGGTTGCGGTAGAACCGGCACCTTCTTTGCTGTTGAACAAGCAGGCATATGGCCTGACTTTTTAGCTTTATCAAAAGGTATCAGTGGTGGCTATTTACCACTATCGCTTGTGATGACAACAGATGAGATTTATCGAGCCTTCTACCACCAAGATGTGCGCAAGGGATTTTTGCACTCTCACTCATACACCGGCAATCCTTTGGCGTGTAGAGCAGCCTTAGCAACCTTGGATATTTTTGAAAAAGAAAACGTCCTAGAAAAAAATAAAATTCTTGCCAAGAAGTTATCCGATGCATTTGTTTGGGCAAAAGAAGATGGCAGGATCATTCATTTTCGCCAAACAGGCATGATTCTGGCCTTTGATGTCAAACCAGAGCATCTTTGCGAGAACTTCTCAAAAGAATTCTTTATAAACGCTTTAAATCAAGGCATCTTGGTTCGCCCAATTGGCTCAACCATTTACATCATGCCGCCGTACATCATCAATGATGATGAAATCACTCACTTATCAAATGGCATACAAGCAAGCTTGAACGCCACTTTGAGTGGCAATCATTAGAACCGCCACAGGTAAAGCATGACACTCAGATACATCAACCACTTCAATCATTTACTTGATGACTTGGAGCAGCACTCACTCAAAAGAACCCTGAAGATTTGTGACAGTGCCAGCGCACCCATCATGAAAATCGATGGCCAAGCAATGCTGACCTTTTGCAGCAATGATTATCTCGGCTTGGCCAATCATCCTGACTTAGCCAAAGCCATCACAGAAGGTCTACAACGCTTTGGCTCAGGCAGTGGCGCATCACACATGATTAGTGGCCATCATCGCCCTCATGATCAATTAGAAAAAGCTTTGGCAAAAACCCAAGAAGCTTTTATTCCAGAAGTTCATGCATTATTTTTTAGCACGGGCTACATGGCCAATCTTGCCGCGATCACAGCTATCAGCAGCAGCCTAGGATCTAATCAAGTGATGAGCATCTACTCTGAAGAGTTGAATCATGCATCACTGATCGATGGGGTTCGTTTAGCCAGCAAACAAAATCAGGCCAAGGTTCAAATATTTCCACACCAAGACTTGCAGGCTCTTGAACAACTGTTGGCCAATGACCCCAATTCATTTAAATTGATTGTCACTGATGGCGTGTTTAGCATGGATGGTGATCTTGCCAAAGTCGCTGAATTACTCAATCTGGCTCATCAGTACGATGCCTTGCTTCTGATCGATGATGCTCACGGCTTTGGTGTTCTTGGTCAACACGGCTTTGGCATCCTTGAACATGCGGGTATTCAAAATACCAACGAAGCTGCCGCAAGAATCATTTACATCGGGACATTGGGCAAAGCTGCCGGAATCAGTGGGGCCTTTGTTACTGGGCACAAGACCTTGATTGAGTGGATCATGCAAAAAGGTCGCTCCTATATTTACACCACGGCATCACCTCCTGCAATCGCTCATGGCTTATTGAAAAGTTTAGAACTGATCTCTGATGATTCTTATCGCGCATCACTCAACAAGAACATTCAATATTGGAAAAAAACACTGCGCTTAAATAAATGGTCACTCATGCCATCGGACACAGCGATTCAACCAATCATGATTGGCAAAACGGAAGATGCTTTGCGAGTTGCTCAGCAGTTGTATCAAAAAAATATCTGGGTGCCTGCAATCAGGCCACCCACAGTGCCTGCTGACACAGCCAGACTGCGCATCACATTCTCAGCCAGTCACACCACTGATCAAATTGATCAATTAATCCAAGCGCTGATGGAGATTGAGCATGACCTCTAAATCTAATAAATCTGACGAACTTGGCAAAGCTGGTTTTTTCGTCACCGGCACAGACACTGAAGTTGGTAAGACTTTAATTTCTGGGGCATTGATCACTCAATTAAAAAAACAATACGCTGTGGTCGCAGGATTTAAACCAGTGGTAGCTGGCATGAATTTGATTGCCGGAAAAATGTGCAACGAAGACATCTTGGCACTAGCAAGCGTGATGAATTACAAGCCACAAGAAAATTATTTGGATATTTGCCCCTACCAACTTGCAACTCCTGCTGCCCCTCACTTGGTCGCAAAAGAAGCCAATATCCATCTTGATTACGAAGTGATGCTCAATGCCTTTAATAAATTGCGCGAGAAATCTGATGCGATCGTGGTGGAAGGTGTTGGTGGCTTCAAGGTGCCGTTTCATGATGGCAAAACCAGCGCCGACTTTGCCCAAGATATTGGTTTGCCAATTATCTTGGTGGTTGGCATGAGATTGGGTTGCATCAACCACGCCTTGCTCACTGTTGAAGCAATCCAAGCAAGGGGTTTGCAGTTAGCTGGGTGGGTGGCCAACACCGTAGGACCGATGATACTGCTTCAAGAGAACATTGCCACGCTTGAACGTTTGATACCAGCGCCTCTGCTTGGAACCGTTCCAGAACTCCCTAAAGAGTTGATGCAAGTGCCTTACAGTGTCAGCGCCATGGAAAAAGCTGCCAGCTATTTAAAGAGTATCTCTTAAGCTCAATCGATTAAGGCTCAAGATCTCCTACGACTCAAGATCTCTTAACTCTCTTCGTAAAATCTTTCCAACGGTTGATTTTGGTAATTCAGTTCTAAATTCAACAAATTTGGGTCGCTTGTAATTTGTTAATTGTGTTTTGCAATATTCAAGCACTTGGCTTTCTGTCAAACCAAGATCTTTTTTCACAATGAACACTTTCACAGCCTCACCAGCGGGACCATCCTTGACACCAACTGCTGCGCATTCAAGAACCTGCGGCATCATCGTCAAAACTTCCTCAATTTCATTGGGGTAGACATTGAAGCCTGACACCACGATGGTGTCTTTCTTGCGATCAATGATTTTGACGTAACCATCTGCTGTCATATAGGCGATATCGCCGGTTTTAAAGAAGCCTTGGGCTGTCATTGACTGCTTAGTTTCAGCATCTCGATTCCAGTAGCCAGACATCAATTGCGGGCCCTTGATACATATCTCTCCCGGTTCACCGATCGCAACGGAGCGCTCATCGTTATCCAAAATCAATATATCGGTTCCCGGTAAAGGTAAACCAATCGTTCCTGTAAAACCATCGATCAATGGGGTGTTGCAACAAACCACCGGAGATGTTTCAGAAAGACCATAACCCTCAGCAATTGGTTTGCCCGTTAATTGTTGCCAACGGTCTGCCACTGACTTTTGCACAGCCATACCACCACCAATGCTCACCAATAGTGATGAAAAATCAATGTTTGTAAATTTTGGATGATTCATCAAAGCATTGAACAATGTGTTGACCGCAGGAAACACATGGAACTTTTTCAAGCCATTCAGTAATTTCACAAAACCAGCAATATCTCTTGGATTGGTCACCAAGATATTCAAACCACCGGTCTTGATTCCAAACAAACAACACGCCGTTAAAGCAAAGATGTGATACATCGGTAGAGCACAAACAAACACCAATTGCTCAATGCGCAAGCCTCTGATGCCTGGCTCAAGCCAAGCATCGATTTGGGCAATGTTGGCCAAAATATTTCGGTGCAATAAAACTGCTCCCTTGGCCACACCTGTTGTGCCACCGGTGTATTGCAAGAAAGCAATGTCATCGCCTTTGATAGAGGCTGGCTCAAACGATGCTCTGGTATTTTTACCTTGCTGTAGCGCCTCTTTAAAATTGAGCACGCCTTTTAATGACCAAGTTGGTACTGCTTTTTTCACATGCCTGATGATTGCATTGATCAAATGCCCCTTAAGACCCATGAGTTCACCAACATTGGTGACAAGCACATGCTTGACCGTCACTTGATCTTGAATACTTTGAAAAACATGGGCAAAGTTTTCTAAGATAACCAGTGCATCAGCACCAGAATCATTCAACTGATAAGCCAGCTCACGAGCGGTGTACATTGGGTTGACATTCACAACCACGCAACCAGCCCTCAAAGACCCCAATAAAGCGATGGGGTACTGCAAAAGATTGGGCATCATCAAAGCGATTCGATCACCCTTTTTCAGACCTGATGACTGCAAATAGGATGCAAATTGCCAAGACAATTCATCCAACTCTTTGTAGGTGATTTTCTTACCCATGCAATCAAAGGCAAGCCTTGAACTGTATTGATCCAATGCTTGGGCAAATAGATGATTCAATGACTCAAACTGAGCTCCATCTATTTGATGTGGAACCCCATCCGGATAACTGTTTAACCAAGGTTTGGCTTGATTCAAGGTATTTCCTTTAAAAAGTCATGTTTGATGCACTGATTCAGAAACACTGTACCAAACTTGGGTAATTCTGAAGTATTTAGCATCCCTGCTATATAAGAGCTATGATTAGGGTTAAGACACTCATCATTGAAGCTTATGAAATTATTACCAGAAATCTTAGAGTCTGCAGAAGTCATTCAAGCGATTCGCCGCGATATTCATGCACACCCAGAGTTGTGCTTTGAAGAAAAACGCACGTCTGATGTGGTGGCACAAAAATTAGAGTCTTGGGGCATCAAGATTCATCGTGGTTTAGGTAAAACTGGTGTTGTAGGAATCATTGAAGGTTCTTTGGGCAAAGGTCGCAGCATTGGCTTGCGCGCCGACATGGATGCATTGCCACTCCAAGAACACAATCATTTTGAACACGCTTCTCAGAACCCTGGAAAGATGCACGCCTGTGGCCATGATGGTCACGTGGCCATGTTATTAGGTGCAGCCCAATACCTTGCACAACATCGCGCCTTCAAAGGCACGGTTTATCTCATTTTTCAACCGGCTGAAGAAGGCGGTGGTGGTGCCAGAGAAATGATTCGTGATGGTTTATTTGATTTATTCCCTTGTGATGCTGTATTTGGCATGCACAATTGGCCAGGGATTCCAGTGGGTGACTTTGGTGTTACGCCAGGGCCCATGATGGCCTCCAGCAATGAATTTCAGATCACCATCAAAGGTAAAGGCGGTCACGCTGCACTGCCTCACAACAGCGCGGATCCAGTATTCGCTGCGAGTCAAATGATTGGATCACTGCAAGCCATCATCACGCGCAACAAACGCCCGGTTGATGCAGCCGTTCTATCGATCACACAGTTCCACGCTGGAGACGCCAGCAACATCATTCCTGACAGTGCTTGGATTGGTGGAACAGTCAGAACCTTCACAATTGAAGTTCTCGATTTGATTGAAGCGCGATTGAACCAAATTGCCAGCGCCACAGCTCAAGCATTTGATTGCTCAGCAGAAGTGACGTTCTCAAGAAATTATCCTCCCACGATCAATCATGAAAAAGAAACCGCGTTTGCGATTGATGTCATGAAAGATTTGGTTGGCGAGCAGCACGTGAATCCAAGAATTGATCCGACCATGGGCGCAGAAGATTTTGCTTTCATGCTACAAGAAAAGCCTGGGTGTTATGTGTTCATTGGCAATGGTGATGGTGATCATCGCTCACAAGGTCATGGCCTTGGCCCCTGCCAACTCCACAACCCTTGCTATGACTTCAACGATCAATTGTTGCCACTGGGAAGTACTTACTGGGTTCGCTTGGTGGAGCGTTATTTAGAGTCTAAGTAAGTCCACAAAGAATCTTCAGCGTTTATTTCTTTGCTGAAACCTTTTTTAATTCAATGTCACCATAAATGGCATTGACTTTCGATTTTGTGTTGTCTGAATCAGTCAGCAAACCCAAACCAATGACCTTACCTGGCATTTCATTGAAAGCCTTCTGATAGTCTTTTGATAAGTCTCGCTGATGCTTTTGCCACTGACCGAGATGATCACTGCCACTGTTCACCACAATCATCTTGATTCTGGATGTTCTGGGACTCGGGATGACTGTTTCTAGTGGACTTCCAGACGACCAAACATACATCAGGCTGGCGTAAGGCATGTCGTGACCACTGATGATTTTTGCCATTTCAAAAATCATCTGATCCTTCAGTGGTAATTTTGTTTTATCGCCATCAAATGCCACCACAATTCTTAAAGGCGCATCATCTTTGCTCGACTCTTGATTATCTGCATCAGCAATCAAGTTCATCGCTTTCCATTCCCACGATAAAACTTGTTGAGCGGCAGGTCTTGGCTTCAGCGGCAAAACCAAGCCCGAGGCTGCGATATCTGCGCTGGCGTGCAACACAGTTCGACCTTGATAATTTTTTAAGGTGTATTGGGTTTTATTTTTCTGAGGGGTTACTCGCCAAATTTGCCAAGCCTTAGGCAACTTACCACCCTCATTCAGATTGGAGAATTTCTCAACATTTTCAGGTGGTGGAACATTCTTTTCAGCCACATCAATGGTGGCGCAAGAGCTCAAGAAAAAAGCTCCCAAGAAAACAAAACCGAGTTGCTTGAATGATTTCAAGGGAAGTCTTTTAAAGAAAATATTAAATTCTGCAAATTTATTGATTTTTAAATTTCGCAGGTCGCTTCTCTAGAAAAGCTTTCATGCCTTCTTTTTGATCCTCTGTGGCAAAAGCCGCATGAAACAAACGGCGCTCAAAACGAATGCCTTCACTCAAAGAAGATTCATAAGATGCGTTGATA
>JBDLUD010000020.1:0-32867 GCA_039805465.1 Pseudomonadota bacterium | reverse complement strand
AGAGCCAATCGCAATGATGGATTGAATCGTGTGAAAGCCTTTACCGAGTGGATCGGAGCTTGGGTTTAAAAGAGTGCACACACGATTTTTTTGATACTCATGAAGAATTGGCCAGGTGACCTCTGGTTCGCAAATGTATCCGCCAAAGATGATGATCAATAAAATTCCAAAGGTGCCAGCTCCCACCACTGGAATAATGTATTTCCATGGAAAGCCAGCAAGAATGATGACGTAAAGGCCAGATGCCAACACCAGCAATGCGGTGCCAAGGTCTGGCTGTCTACCAATCAAAGCCACTGGCAAAATGAGTAACAAAGCTGCCACACCATAATCCCAAGTCTTTAAGACGCCTTCACGACGTTGAAAGTACCAAGCCAACATCATGGGCATCGCAATTTTCATGATTTCAGATGGCTGTATCACGACTCCAACATTCACCCAACGTCGTGCCCCTTTTCTGATCAAACCAAAAGCTGCTACGGCAAGAAGCAAGGCAATGCCTATGGTGTAAATCCAAATCGCAGATTTTTCTAGCCACTTGGGAGGGATTCTGGAAACAATCAACATCACCCCAAATGCCAGAACCAGATTGCGTGCCTGATCAATCAATTTGACATGGGTGCCACTGGTTGCTGAAATGAAAGTGATGATGCTAATAGCTACAAGGGCCAAAACAATCAAGCCCAAGGTTTTATCAAGACCACTCCACAGAAAATCAATCTTATGAATTAAGGAGCGCTTTTCCATTCTGGAACCTCCTTCGGCCAACGACCTTCAAGATAATAATCAAGCGCACGTCGCGCAATAGGCGCTGCATGAGCTGCACCGAAACCAGCATTTTCAACAATCATGGCAATCGCGATCTTTGGATTTTCTGCTGGAGCAAAAACAACGTATAAGGCGTGATCTCTTAGAAATTCTGGGGTTGCACCGTGGTTATAGTTTTTGGCATTCAAGCTATACACCTGTGCTGTCCCAGTTTTACCAGCGGCGTTGTAGCTTGCACCTTTGAACGCACCTGCTGATGTACCAAATCTATTCACGTCCACCATTGCATTGGTGATCACATCAATATTTTCTTTTTTAAGATCAATCTTGTAACTTTCTTGTGGTGTGGTCAAAACGCGATCTTTGGTGATGGGGTTTTCTACTGATTTAACCAAGTGTGGTTTCATCACAACCCCTTGATTGGCAATATTGGCAGTGGCATGTGCTAATTGCAAAATAGTAAAACTGTTGTAGCCCTGTCCAATGCCCAAAGAAATGGTTTCGCCTTCAAACCATTTTTGTTGTTCTGCCTTTTTAAACGTTTTTTCTTTCCAAGATGTTGAAGGCAGAACTCCTCGTGCTTCACCATCAAGATCAATCCCGGTGATTTGACCAAACCCAAGTGGTTTCATGAAATCGTGCATCGGGTTGACGCCCATATCACGAGCCAAATGGTAGTAATAAGTATTGCAAGAATCAACAATTGATTTGGCCATGTCGACTGTGCCGTGGCCGCCTACTTTATCGTCTCGGAATGTGTTGTTGCCGAGAATAAAGTAACCAGGATCGGCAATCGATTGGTTGGGTGTGCGTTTACCAGTCTCAAGGGCTGCCAATGCCATGAATGGTTTATAAGTTGAGCCTGGGGAATAAGTGCCTTTGAGCGGGCGATTGTAAAGAGGCTTTTCTAGGGACTCATTCAAATCTTTCCAGGTGCTGGCATCAATGCCTTCAACAAAATCATTGGGATTGAAATTGGGCTTTGATACAAACGCGAGGATGTCGCCGGTTTGTGGCTCAATGGCCACAAATGCACCGCGTCTTTTTCCGTACAGCTGCTCAACCAAAGATTGAAGTTTTATATCAACGGCTAGCACCAAGTTCTTGCCAGGAGTGGACGACGATGTGGAGAGTGTTCTGACCGCTCTTCCGCCAGCCGTGATTTCGATTTGTTCAAATCCAGGAGATCCTCTGAGTGCACCCTCATAACTTTGTTCAATACCAACCTTACCAATGTAGGGCATGCCTAATAGATTGATATTTTTT
Source organism: Pseudomonadota bacterium (assembly GCA_039805465.1). Taxonomy (GTDB): domain Bacteria; phylum Pseudomonadota; class Gammaproteobacteria; order Burkholderiales; family Burkholderiaceae; genus Polynucleobacter. The sequence continues at coordinate 30,833 of JBDLUD010000020.1, read as the reverse complement.
CTCTGTGCCCAATCCTCATCCATGCTTTTGCTGGAGTCTAATTCGGCAATTAATTTTTCACGATCTTTTGGTGAGACTCTGCCGATGTAGCCAATCAGATGTGAGCCAAGCTCACCATAGGGGTATTGTCTAAATAAACGTGCTCGAATTTCAACCCCAGGAAATCTGAAGCGTTGTGCTGTGAATTTTGCAACCTCCACATCACTGAGCAAAGTTCTGATCGGAAATGAATCAAAAGTTTTTGACTCAGCCGCTAGTTTTAAAAAGTTGCGACGATCCTTCGGTTGAATGTCCACGACTGATGAGAGTTGATCAAGCAGCTCATTTAAGTTGGTCTCAACTTGTGAAGGATTGATCTCTAAGGTGTAAGCAGAATAATTGCGCGCAATCACAATGCCATTGCGATCATAAATAAGACCGCGATTGGCGGGGACCGGAACCAAGGCAATGCGATTATTTTCAGCTGCAACAGAGTGCCGATGGTGGGTGAACACTTGAAGCCAGACAAATCTCAACAAAAGTATTGAAAAACAAACCAATACAAAAATCATGGCAACAGAAAGTCGATCTTGAAATGACTTAACCGTTGGTTGGGAGTGATTAAATCGATTCATGAGCCGTCAATTAAATTGGACGGTTGAGGTCAACATCGGTTGGCCTGCGTTGTGGTGCCAACAGTAGGAAAACTGTCATTGGCCACAAGAGAGCTTCAATAAAACCAGAAAAAAGACTTGACCATGCCCAGAATGGAATTTCACCCGTGGCGACCCAGCGAATGATCAACGGCCAAATTGAGGCTGATATAAAAAGCGGCAAGAGATGCAAAGCTTGTTGGATGCGCGTAAAGCCCATTACTCGTCTTTGCCAAAAAATACCAAAGTAGGCAACCAATGGGTACATGAATGCGTATTGCCCCAGTAAGTTGCCATTGTGAACATCCATGACCAAGCCCAAACAAAACGCCCAAATCACACCCACTTTTCTTGGTTGGTGAATGGTCCAAAAGACCAAGCAAAGCAACAACCAATCAGGCACCCATGGAGCATTGCCCAATGGTAAAAAATTTAGCAGGGTGGCCGCTAGCAAGCTAAAGGCAATGAACAGAGGGTTTGCAGGGCGAAGGATGTAGCCGCTATCAATCATGGCTTACCTCTGTATAAACGATTGGACTTTGTATCAGACTCTTTCAGATTTTTACTGGCTTCTGGCTTAGGGCCAAAGCCAGAGTCATAGAAAAGAATCATGACATGGCGAAAACGGTTCACGCCGCCGACTGGCGAGCAGTAAACGTAAGCAAAATTTTTGTCGACGTTGCGTTCAATTTTATCGATGGTGGCGACCGCAAAACCTGGTGGATAGACGCCATCAATACCCGACGTCATCAAGACGTCACCAACTTGTAAATCGCTCACTGCAGCCATGTGACGCAACTCCAGTGGCTGACCCCTGCCGTTACCATGAAGAGCGCCTCGCAGACCATTTCTGGCCACTTGAATGGGAATCACCATGTCTCTGTCATCCAACAAAGTCACTTCGGATTTGTTTTCCATGACACGCACCACTTGACCAACGATGCCTTGATGATCTGAGACCGCTTGACCAAGAGAAATATTATCTGCTGCACCCCGATCAATCACAACGCGTTGAGACATTGGGTTGGCGGGGCTGTAAAGGATTTGCGCAAGCAAAATCTTAAAGCGAGATTGTTCTTGAATGCCAATCAGTTTCCTCAATTGTGCATTTTCAGACATGAACAACTCTGACTGATTGGCTAACAGTGTTAACTCAGCCACACGCTTGTTTAAAAGCTCATTTTCAACTTCGAGAGAGCCTTTGCTGGTGAGGTAGTCGTAACTGCCCACCAACGCATTTCTGGGCATTTGCATGGCATATTGAAACGGGGTGAGCAGGTAGCTTGCAACGGAGCGAACCTCATTCAGCGCTTTGAATTGATGGTCCATGACCATCAATAAAATGCTGAGCAAAAGACAGCCCGCCAGCTTGATGAGAGCTGGCGTACCTTGTTTGAAGAGAGGGGGAGGGCTAAGCTGCAATTAAATTTCTCTAGCTGCTTAGCGAACTTATTCTTGAGAGAATACGCCGCCTAGCTTGTCCATGCGCTCAAGCGCAATGCCTGAGCCTCTGACCACGCAGGTCAATGGATCTTCGGCAATATGAACAGGAAGGCCAGTTTCCTCAAGCAATAAGCGATCTAGGTCGCGAAGCAATGCGCCGCCACCAGTCAACATCATGCCGCGGTCAGCAATGTCAGAAGCCAATTCTGGAGGTGTTTGCTCTAGGGCTACTTTCACGGCCGTCACAATTTGATTCAACGGATCGGTCAGGGCTTCTAGAATTTCATTGCTAGTTACTGTGAAACTGCGTGGAATACCTTCAGATAGGTTGCGACCACGAATTTCCATGTCTTTCACTTCTGAGCCTGGGAAAGCCGAACCAATCGTTTTCTTGATGGCTTCAGACGTTTGCTCACCAATCAACATACCGTAGTTACGGCGAATGTAATTAATGATGGCTTCGTCAAATTTATCGCCACCCACACGGATAGAACCCTTGTAAACCATGCCGCCCAGGGACATCACGCCCACTTCGGTTGTGCCGCCGCCGATGTCGACCACCATTGAGCCAGAGGCCTCTGAAACCGGTAAACCGGCGCCGATGGCCGCAGCCATTGGCTCTTCGATCAAATACACCTGTGAGGCACCTGCACCCAAGGCAGATTCGCGAATCGCACGTCTTTCAACCTGTGTTGAGCCACAAGGCACGCAAATGATGATTCTTGGGCTTGGTTTGAGCAATTTGGTCTCATGAACCATTTTGATGAATTGCTTGAGCATTTGCTCAGTGATCGTGAAATCAGCAATAACACCATCTTTCATGGGGCGAATTGCTTCAATATTGCCAGGAACGCGCCCAAGCATCTGCTTGGCTTCCTTACCTACGGCTAAAATAGTCTTTTTGCCATTCGGGCCGCCTTCTTGACGAATCGCCACAACCGATGGCTCATCAAGGACAATACCCTTGTCACGCATGTAGATAAGGGTGTTTGCGGTACCCAAGTCAATGGCTAAATCATTAGAAAAGTAGTTGCGAAAGAGACCAAACATAATATAAGTAGGAAAATAGATTAATTAATACGTTAATGAACCCTTTAATGATACCGTAGCAGGACAAATGAATCTCGAAGATGTTAAGCGCATAGCGCATTTATCCCATTTATCGCTCTCGGAAGACGAGGCTGAGGTCACTTTGGCCCAATTGCAGAAAGTCTTCCATTTGGTGGAGCAAATGCAGGCCGTGAATACCGATGGCATTGAGCCTTTGGCCCACCCAATTGAGCAAATCATGGCCATTGCCCAGCCCTTGCGTGAAGATGTTGTCACGGAGCATGACCAAAGAGATGCTTATTTAAAAAATGCGCCCGCTGAACATGATGGTTTATTTCTTGTGCCGAAGGTGATCGAATGAGTTGGCACACCAAAACAATTGCAGAATTATCAAAATCACTTCATTCAAAAGAAGTGAGTAGTCAGGAGCTCGCCAATTACTTTTTGGCGCGCATTTCTCAGTCCACAGCACTCAATGCATTTGTTGATGTGAACGTTGAGCAAACTTTGTTGCAAGCCAAGGCGGCTGATGCTCAATTGGCTGATGGCTCTGCAACCACCTTGACAGGTGTACCGCTGGCGCACAAAGATATTTTTGTCACCAAGCATTGGAAGACAACGGCTGGTTCAAAAATATTGAACAACTACATCAGTCCATTTGATGCGCATGTGGTTGCTGAGCTTGGCGTGGGTCGTGCGGGCATGGTTTGTTTGGGCAAGGTCAACATGGATGAATTCGCCATGGGATCTTCCAATGAAAGTGCTTATGCAGGCCCGACTAGAAATCCTTGGGATCTCGCGCGAGTACCAGGTGGTTCATCTGGTGGTTCTGCTGCAGCGATTGCTGCGGGTTTAGCACCTGCTTCAACTGGCACAGATACTGGCGGATCGATTCGTCAGCCAGCAGCTTTTTGTGGCATCACAGGCATTAAGCCAACCTATGGCCGAGTCTCACGTTACGGCATGATTGCTTATGCGTCTTCTCTTGATCAAGCGGGCCCAATGGCAAAGACCGCAGAAGATTGCGCCATCATGCTCAATGCCATGGCAGGGCACGATGCGAAAGACTCCACCAGTTTGGAGCGCGCCAAAGAAGATTACACAAAAGCACTCGGTAAAACTTGGTGTGGTGAGGCAGGCTTGCCTCTCAAGGGTTTAAGAGTTGGATTACCTAAAGAGTATTTTGGCGATGGCTTGAGCGCAGATGTCAGAGCTGCTGTGGATGCAGCCATTGATCAATTGAAAAAAATGGGCGCCGAGTGCGTTGCAGTGTCTCTTCCAAAAACAGAGTTGTCGATCCCGGTGTATTACGTGTTGGCTCCTGCAGAAGCGTCGAGTAATTTGAGTCGTTTTGACGGTGTTCGTTATGGACATCGCGCAGCAGAGTATGGTGATTTGTCAGACATGTACAAGCGTTCAAGATCTGAAGGTTTTGGCGCAGAAGTGAAACGTAGAATCATGATCGGTGCCTATGTTTTATCGCACGGTTATTACGATGCTTATTATTTGAAGGCCCAGAGAATTCGTCGCATCATTGCGCAAGATTTTCAAAATGCATTTGACACCTGCGACATCATTGCTGGACCGGTTGCGCCGAATGTTGCTGGAAAGCTTGGTGAAAAAGTTTCAGATCCAACACAAATGTATTTAGAAGATATCTATACACTTTCACCAAATTTGGCAGGTTTGCCAGCCATGAGCGTGCCTTGTGGTTTTGGTGAGCATGGCATGCCGGTTGGTTTGCAGTTAATTGGCAACTACTTCTCTGAAGCTGCCTTGCTCCAAGTGGCGCACGCCTATCAACAAGAAACAAATTGGCATCAAGCACAGTCACCGTTTGCAGTGAAAGGTGGTGCGTGATGAAATGGGAAGTCGTGATTGGCATGGAAACCCATGCACAGCTGAGAACGAATTCAAAAATATTCAGCGGCGCATCAATTGAATTCGGTGCCGAACCAAACAGACAAGCGTGCGCAGTTGATTTGGCATTGCCCGGCGTTTTGCCTGTCTTAAATAAAGCAGCCGTTGCCCATGCGATTCGTTTTGGTTTGGCTGTTGGCGCACGCATTGCGCCCATGAGTATTTTTGCGCGCAAGAATTATTTTTATCCTGATTTACCTAAGGGTTATCAAATCAGTCAATTTGAAATTCCTGTGGTGCAGGGTGGCAAGGTTCACATTGTTTTAGATGGTGTGGCTAAAACTGTGCAGTTGACCCGGGCCCACTTGGAAGAAGATGCCGGCAAATCATTGCATGAAGATTTTCGAGGCCCTCATGGAGAATCATCCAGTGGCATTGATTTGAATCGTGCGGGCACACCACTTTTGGAAATTGTCACAGAGCCAGATATGAGAAGCGCTGCAGAGGCTGTTGCTTATGCCAAGGCGCTACACAGTTTGGTGGTTTGGTTGGGCGTTTGCGATGGCAATATGCAAGAAGGTTCTTTCCGTTGCGATGCCAACGTGTCTGTGAGGCCTGTTGGTCAAGCGGAATATGGCACTCGTTGTGAAATCAAAAACTTGAACTCATTCCGCTTTTTGGAAGAAGCCATTCAATATGAAGTTCGTCGTCAGATCGAATTGATTGAAGATGGTGGCCGGGTTGTGCAAGAAACGCGACTATACGATCCGGATAAAAAAGAAACACGCAGCATGCGCAGCAAGGAAGATGCGAATGACTATCGCTATTTCCCAGATCCTGATTTGTTGCCTTTGATGATTTCTGAAGAATGGATTGCCAAAGAGCGTTCTGAAATGACAGAATTGCCAGCTCAAAAATCAGAACGCTGGCAGTCTGAATTTGGTTTGTCTGCTTATGATTGTCAGGTGTTGACGCAAGAGCGTGCCACGGCTGATTTTTATGAGGAGCTTGTTAAGCAGGCTGGTAAAGATCAGGCCAAAGCTGCAGCCAATTTGATGACGGGTGAATTTGCTTCCGCGCTGAATAAAGACGGTATCAGTGCTGCGCAATCACCACTGAATGCTTCTCAGTTGGCCAAATTAATTCAACGCATTACCGATGGCACGATTTCTAACAAAATTGCCAAAGAAATTTTTACGGCCATGTGGGATGAAAAAGCTTCAGATCTTGATGCCGTTGATCGCATCATTGAGGCAAAAGGTCTTAAGCAGATCAGTGATAGTGGTGCTTTAGAGGCGATCATTGATCAGGTGTTGGCAGCCAATCAAAAGTCGGTTGAGGAGTTCCGCGCCGGCAAAGAGAAGGCGTTCAATGCTTTGATTGGTCAAATCATGAAGGCAACGCAAGGCAAGGCCAATCCACAGCAGGTCAATAAATTACTAACGGATAAGTTAAATCAATCATGACACAAGCAAATAATCAAACAGCTGAGCAACAAGAGCGCGAAGCTTTGGTCGCAGAGTGGCTTTTAGCGACGCCAGGGTTTTTTGAAAGACATGCTGATTTATTGGCAGATATTCAATTAAAGAATCCACATGGCGATCGCGCCATTTCTTTACAAGAGCGCCAACTAGGTGTTTTGCGTCAACAAAACCAAGCCTTGAATCAGCGTCTGTCTGACATGCTGCGATTTGGCAGTCAAAATGATAAAACTCAGGGCTTGATGATTCAGTGGTTATCAAGCTTGTTGTCTGCTAAGACTGAGGCTGATGTCAGATCCGCGATCAGTTCTGGACTCGCCAAAATTTTTGACATTGAGCAGGTTGAGTTGCTGGATGGTGATCATGCTAATTTTTGTGGTTCAGCAGATCAATCCAGCGAGCCCATCAAAGCTCTTTTAAAGGAAGAGATTAAGAGTCTTGCGGTGGTTAACTTATCGCCATTAAACGTTCAAATATTGCTGGCTAGTCAAAGTGCTGAAAAATTCACTGCTGACATGGGGCGCGTTTACTTGGATCAAATCGGTGAGCTTGCTTTAGCAGCATTAACCCGCTCAAAAGAATAGGATTGATTCAATCATGAAGTCTTTGCTCGCGCAAGAATACCTGCGTGAACTTCATGTGGTCAGGCAGGTATCTCAACACACAATTGCTGCTTACACAAAGGACCTGGATTATTTGTTGGCCAGACTTGATGAGCAAGGGCTTGAGCTGGCCAACGTTACTTCAGATCAAGTGCGCTCATGGGTTGTAAAACTCCACTCTCAGGGTCAAGCATCAAGAAGCATTGCGAGAATGCTATCTGCTTGGAGAGGTTTTTATTTATGGCTCGCCAATCAAAAGGGTTTGGTCAATAAAAGTCCTTTGAGTGATATCAAGGCGCCCAAAAGAAACAAGCCTTTGCCCAAAGCTCTGTCTGTTGAGCAAGCAATCAATCTGGTGGAAAGCGCCAATCATGAAAGTGTTCAAGCAGATGTTTTTTTAAGAGCAAGAGACAGGGCCATTGTTGAATTGCTTTATTCCTCTGGCTTGCGCTTGTCTGAATTGCTGGGCATTGATTTAAATCCGATTGAAACCAAGGAGTATTCATCTGCTGGTTGGATTGATTTTGAGGCAGGCGAAGTCATGGTGCTTGGTAAGGGTAAGAAAAGAAGAACGGTGCCCGTTGGCGAGGCGGCTCTTCAGGCATTAAAAGAGTGGCTGGTGGTGCGTGCTGATCACGCATCGACTGAAAAAGAAGCTGTTCAGGCCCTGTTCATTAATAAACAAGGTAAGCGAGCTTCAGCAAGAACCATTCAACAGCACTTAGCGGCGCTGGCGGTTAAGGCAGGATTGCCCACTCATGTGCATCCTCATATGCTCAGGCATAGTTTTGCCAGCCACGTTTTACAATCATCAGGTGATTTGCGTGCCGTTCAAGAAATGCTTGGTCATGCAAGTATCACCAGCACACAAATTTATACCGCCTTGGATTTTCAGCATTTAGCCCAAGCCTATGACTTGGCTCATCCAAGAGCTAAAAATAAGAAGAGTGAATAATGCAAGCGAGTATCACATTAAAAGCCGGTAAAGAACGCCCCCTATTGAGACGACATCCTTGGGTATATTCGAATGCCATTGAACGTGTAGATGGCAAGATTTATCCTGGCGCAACAGTTCAAGTGTTGGCCCATGATGGTAAGTTCGTGGCCAAAGGTCTTTATAGTCCAACTTCACAAATCAGGGTGCGGGTGCTGACTTGGGATGAAGCCAAAACTATTGATCATGCTTTTTTTAAAGAGCGTATTTCTAAGGCACTTGCGCACAGAGCGCAATGGATAAAAAACACCAATGCGATTCGTTTGATTTTTGGTGAGAGCGACGGTCTTCCAGGCTTGGTGGTTGATCAGTACGCAGATACTTTGGTCTGCCAATTTTTATTTGTTGGTATGGAGCATTGGAAAGAAGCGATTGTGCAAGCCTTGGTTCAGCAAACAGCTTGCAAAACGGTTGTTGAGCGATCCGATGCAGCCGTTCGTGCCCGCGAGGGTCTTGAGCCACAGGTTGGCGCACTGTTTGGTGAGATGCCAGAAGCCCCCATCAATGTGAATGAATGCGGCGTGCTGTACAGCGTGGATGTGGTGCATGGCCATAAAACAGGTTTCTACATCGACCAAAGAGATAGTCGACATCTTTTAAGTGAGCTATCCAAAGATAAAGAAGTATTGAATATGTTTTGCTACACCGGCGGCTTTTCTTTGGCGGCCTTGAAGGGGGGCGCAAAACATGTCACTTCAGTTGATTCTTCGGGTGAAGCTTTGGCGATGGCGCAAAGACAGATGTTGTTGAATGGTTTTGATGAGTCGCGAGCCACCTGGATTGATTCAGATGCATTTGCCGTATTGACCCAATTAAGAAAAGAAGAGAGGCAATTCGACATCGTTGTTTTGGACCCTCCAAAATTTGCCCCATCCTCACATCATTTGGATAAGGCTTTGCGTGCGTACAAAGAAATTAATCGTGCCGGCATGCAACTGTTAAAGCCGGGCGGCCTGCTGTTCACGTTCTCTTGCTCTGGGGCGGTTGATTCTGCATTATTCGAAAGAACCATTGCGATGGCCAGTGCCGAGGCAATGGCGCACTCAGGTAATACTTCGATGGACTTTAGGTTGATGCAGCGCTTATCTTCGGGCGCTGATCACCCACTTTTGACAAGTTTCCCCGAAGGGGATTACTTAAAGGGCTTGTTGCTTCAGAGGCTATAGCCATCTGCGCTCGATAGGCTCATAATTAATAAATTACACAAGGATGCAATCATGGCTTTGATACCAGTAACAATTCTTTCCGGTTTTTTGGGCAGTGGCAAAACAACTTTGCTCAAACATATTCTTCATGAAAATCATGGCAAAAAAATTGCCGTGATTGAAAACGAGTTTGGTGAAGAGAATATCGATAATGATATTTTAGTTCAGGACAGTGATGAGCAAATTATTCAGATGAGCAATGGTTGCGTTTGCTGCACGATTCGCGGAGACTTGGTCAAAGCGCTGAACGACTTATTCGAATCTCGCAAAGAGAAGAAAATTCATTTTGATCGAGTGGTGATTGAAACCACTGGAGTGGCCAATCCTGGCCCAGTGGCTCAAACATTCTTCATGGATGATGAAGTTGCGAGTCACTATATTTTGGACGCTATTGTGACTTTGGTTGATGCCAAGCACGGCAATCAGCAATTAGATCAACACGAAGAGGCACAGCAGCAAGTTGGTTTTGCAGACAGAATTTTTATCACTAAAACAGATTTGGTCGATGCAAAAGCGGTTGATCAACTCAAGCATCGATTGATGCACATGAATCCTCGTGCGCCAATCACAGGCATCACGCAAGGAAACGTGTCTTTGGATCAGGTGCTTGATTTGCGTGGCTTTAATTTGAATGACAAGCTTGATATTGACCCGCATTTCTTAGAGCAAGACGACCATGACCATGAAAATTGTGGACACGACCATCATGTGCATGGCCCAGACTGTGACCACGGACATGATCATCAGCATGGCCACCAGCATGCTCAGCCCGTGCAATTCATGAAAAAGACCCACACAGACAAAATTCAATCCTTTGTTTTTAGAAGTGATCGACCATTTGATTCTCAGAAGCTTGAGGACTTTTTGGGTGGAATTTTGTCGGTTTTCGGCGCTAAGATGTTGAGATATAAAGGTGTTTTGTACATCAAGGGTGGTGCACGCAAGGTCATCATTCAAGGCGTTCATGAAATGATGGCCTCTGATTTGAGCGCCCCGTGGGGCAAGGATAAAAAAGAAACCAGGATGGTTTTTATTGGAATTGACCTGCCAAAAGATGTTTTATTGGGTGGCCTTGAAACATGTTTGGTGTAATCTTTACAGATTAAGGTAGAATCCGCGCCCTGAGCTCTTATAAAAATTAAGGGGTATTGCGGCGCAAAAATACCTTGTAAAGAGATTGCAAGAGTTTTAAATTTAGCGAAGTAAGACTAAAGTCCCGAAAGGACAAGAAATGAGCAAGAAAGCATTAACAGAAGCAGATATTCTAAAAATGCCTGAAAAGGATTATATGAATGCTGCTCAACTAGAATTTTTCAAAGCAAAGCTATTGGCCTTGAAGGCTGATCTTTTGCTGCACGCAAACGAAACCACTGAGCATCTTCGTGAAAACGTTCTGGTTCCAGATCCAGCTGATCGCGCGACGATTGAAGAAGAGCATGCTTTGGAATTGCGCACACGTGACCGTGAACGCAAACTTCTTAAGAAAGTAGAGCAGTCTTTATTGAGCATTGAATCTGGTGACTATGGTTGGTGCGAAGAAACTGGTGAACCAATCGGTGTTCCACGTTTGCTGGCGCGTCCAACAGCCAATCTATCTTTAGAGGCGCAAGAGCGCCGCGAGCTGCGCCAAAAATTATTTGGTAACTAAGCACGGCTACTGGTGTTTAAAGCCCGCACGATTTCTTTTTTAATTTTCCTTGTCATGGGTCTATTTGTAGCCCAGTGGCAAGGTTTTAGCCATGGCGTTTCTCATGGCTTAGCGGTGGCTCAAAATGAGCCTGTTAATGGTGTTGGGTATTCACTTCAAGTTGATGCCGCAAAAGATCACCATGGTCATCATGGCAATGAGTCTGATGGCAAACATCATTGTGCGGCTTATGACTCGCAAACTTTAAGTGCAGCCATGCCGTCTCTTCCGCTAAGTTTGCCAGCCATTGATAAAACCAGTGCCGCCATCAATAGCTACACAACTTATCAAGCTTCAATCGAAGCTTATCGACCTTTTGATGTCAGAGGTCCGCCTAATTCTTAAATATTGAAATGTACTCACGCCAAGCGCGTGATCTTTATTCATGTTTAGGAGAAACACATGCAAGTCTTTATGCGCACTGCTTTCAGTGCAGCAGCAATTGCTGCTTTATCAATTTCGTTCGCTCAGGCGCAACAAACGTTGGAGCCGGTGATTGTTAGCGCCAATCCTCTAGGCGCTGATATCAATGATTTAATCACCCCTGTGAGTGTTTTGCGTGGCGATCAGTTGTCGCAAAAACAATCAAGTACTTTAGGCCAAACCTTGAATGGTTTGCCAGGAGTTGGCTCCACAGACTTCGGCCCCAACTCTAGTCGACCAACCATTCGTGGTTTGGATGGCGATCGTGTTCGTGTGATGAGCAATGGTGGCGCAAGTTTAGATGCTTCAACGTTGTCCTATGACCATGCGGTGGCAATCGAGCCATTGTTGGTTGAGCAAATTGAAGTGGTTCGTGGGCCAGCAGCTCTTCAGTATGGCGGCAGTGCTATTGGTGGGGCAGTTAACGTGATTGACAACCGCATACCGAAAGCCCCGGTGAAAGGTGTTCACGGACGAGCTGAAGTCAGAGCAGGTGGTGCAGAGTCAGAAAAAGCCACCGCTGGCATGGTGACTGTTGGCAATGGCGCATTTGCATTACATGTTGATGGCTCAAGCAGAAAAACAGATGATCTAAAGGTTCCAAAACAAGCTGGGCGTGAAGGTTTTATCAGCCAAGGAAAATTACTGAACAGCGATGCCGATCAACAAGGTGGAGCATTGGGATTTTCTTTGACCAATGATCATGGATACGTGGGCCTATCAGTTGACACCTACAAAAATGACTACGGTACGGGTTTGTATGAAGAGGGCGATATTGCGAGTCCAACCAGAATCAAATTAAAGCAAGACAAATTAACTCTTGCGGGTGAGCAAAGAAATCTGGGTGGCAAGGCAGGTCCATTTGAATCAATCAGAGGGTCATTTAGCACAACGGATTACAAGCACGAAGAGTCTGCCGGTGGCGTAGTTAAATCAACCTTTAAAAATAAAGGTTGGGACAGCCGCATTGAGGGCACTCATCTACCAATCCAAACTTCAATGGGTGCTTTAAAAGGTGCTTGGGGTATTCAGGGGGCAGAGTCTAAGTTCTCGGCAATTGGCGATGCAACTTTTGTGCCGAATACTCAAACCAACAGCATGGCTTTATTTGTGTTTGAGGAACTCTCTTTTGCACCAGGCAAGGGCGTCAATGCAGGCCTTCGACTTGAGTCTGTGAAGGTTGATAGTTTGGGTGGTGGGGTGAATGGCCAAGGGGGCCCGTTTGATGCTGATAGCAAAAAATTCAAACCACTCAGTGCTTCAGTCGGTTATCGCCAAGATGTTGGCTCTGGTTGGACAGCGACCAGTGGGTTGTCATACACCGAGCGCGCCCCAACGTTCTATGAGCTTTATGCCAACGGCATGCATCACGCCACAGAAACATATGAGCAGGGCAATGCCAATAACAAAAAAGAAAAAGGCACCACACTTGAACTGGGCATGAAATTTAAAACTCCAACCACGCGCGCTAATTTTGGAGCGTATGTCACGGAGTTCTCTAATTTTATTGGTTTGACTCAGGGTGGATATGTTGATGAAGCAACAGGCGGTGACTGTGGGGCGGATCCCTGCGTTCCCAAATATAACTTCAGCGGTATTAAGGCTCGTTTATATGGTCTAGAGGCTGATGGGCGCTTTCCTTTGGCTTCTGGCTTGTTTGGCAAGGCCAGTCAGCTGAACATGGATTGGAAGGCTGATTATGTGCGTGGTGAAAATCGCTCAACTGGTGGTGCATTGCCTCGCATCTCACCATTGCGCTTGAATTCTGCCTTGGTGTATTCAGAGGGTAAATATTCAAGTCAGGTGGACGTGCAATATGCTGCTCGTCAGAATCGCTATGCCGATGATTTGGGTGCTACTCCAAGTTACACGATGTTCGGTTTGGGCGCTTCTTATAAAACAGCCGTTTCAGGTATGAAATCCGCCTATCTCTTCATGAGAGTAGATAACTTGACTGATGTAGAGGCTCGCAACGCCTCATCCGTTTTGCGTGACATGGCCCCCGCTGGTGCACGAGCAATCAAGGTGGGTTTGAGGGGTAACTTCTAACTTACTTTGATCCTGACGAGGAAAGCTTCACGAAAGTTTTCCTCATAAAAGGCGGCTTTGGGCCGCCTTTTTGCATAATTGAATAAAAATTCTAGCCAAGCTTGGCAACTAATCTTACAATCCGCGCATGAGCACACCACTAGCTGAACTTAAAGACGTTTCTCCTGCTGTCAAAGCCGAGGTTTTGGCGCAGGCTTTGCCGTACATTAAGAAGTACCACGGCAAAACCATTGTTATTAAATACGGCGGAAACGCCATGACTGAAGATCGTCTGAAAGAGGGTTTTGCTCGTGACGTGATTTTGTTGAAATTGGTGGGTATGAATCCTGTGGTGGTCCACGGTGGCGGCCCTCAAATTGATGATGCTTTGAAAAAGGTTGGCAAAGCCGGCACTTTCATTCAGGGTATGCGCGTGACCGATGAAGAAACCATGGAAGTGGTGGAGTGGGTTCTTGGTGGTGAAGTGCAGCAAGACATCGTGATGTTGATCAATCATTTTGGTGGTCAAGCAGTTGGCCTGACGGGTAAAGATGGTGGTTTGATTCATGCGCGCAAAATGATGATCCCAAATAAAGAGAAGCCAGGTGAGATGTTAGACATTGGCTTTGTTGGTGAAATCGACTCGATCAACCCTGCCGTTGTAAAAGCCTTGCAAGATGACGCATTCATTCCAGTGATTTCACCGATTGGTTTTGGTGAAGACGGTCAGGCATACAACATTAATGCTGATTTGGTCGCGGGCAAGATGGCTGAAATTCTGAAAGCTGAAAAATTGGTCATGATGACCAATATTCCAGGCGTGATGGATAAGAGCGGCAATCTCATAACTGATTTAACTGCCAGAGAAATTGATGGCTTATTTGCAGATGGCACAATTTCTGGCGGTATGTTGCCAAAGATTTCTTCTGCATTAGATGCGGCCAAGAGCGGCGTTAACTCAGTACACATCATCGATGGCCGAATCGAACACTCCTTGCTTTTAGAGATTTTGACTGAGCAAGCTTTTGGTACGATGATCCGATCTCATTGAGCTAATTGAGATTGGCATGCGCCAACCTTTATGGTTATTTGATTTAGACAACACCTTGCACGATGCATCCAGTGCAATTTTCCCTTCTATCAATCGAGCAATGACGAGCTATGTGGCTCGTCATTTAAATTTAGACCCCCAAGCTGCCAGCCAATTAAGAGATCGCTATTGGCGCATGTATGGCGCAACATTGCTGGGTTTGGTCAAGCATCACGCGGTCGATCCACACCATTTTTTGCATGAAACACACCTCTTTGATGAGATCAGTGGCAAACATTTGCAAGATTTGGCGGGCATGGTTCGAGGTGAAAAAGGGCTGCGGCAGATCTTGAATCGCTTGCCTGGTGAAAAGATCTTGCTCACGAATGCCCCAAAATCTTATGCCTTAAAGGTATTAAAAGAGCTGGGCCTGACAAAGTGCTTCAAAGCGGTTGAAGCCATTGAAGACATGGAACTTCACCAACAATGGCGACCCAAGCCAGATCACCTGATGATCAAAAGACTCTTGAATAAGTACCGATGCGCCCCTCAAAGAGCCATTTTGGTCGATGACACACTGGGGCATTTGCTGGAGTATTCAAAGTTGGGCATAAAGACCGTATGGTTTAAAAGACATGTTAGGGCTTACACTCAAAATCGAGGAAGTGTCTGTCTGGAAGTACAATCAATCCATCACTTATTTAAAAGTTGGCAAAAACTCAAATGAACTCACCATTTAATCAAATGCCCATCACTGACGAAGCCGAGAGCACTTCTGAGACTCCGGTCCGCAAACGTCCGCGTCCGGGTGAGCGAAAAATACAAATTTTGCAAGTATTGGCAGAAATGTTAGAGAGCCCAAAGGGTGATCGCGTGACCACTGCCGCCTTGGCTGCAAGATTGGATGTTTCTGAAGCAGCTTTGTACCGCCACTTTGCCAGTAAGGCTCAGATGTTTGAGGGCTTGATTGCATTTATTGAACAAACTATTTTTGGCTTGATCAATCAAATCACAGAGCGCGAAGAGGCGGGTGATCGTCAAGCCCAAGAAATTTTGATGTTGTTATTGGGCTTTGGTGAAAAGAACCCTGGAATGATTCGTGTTTTGTTGGGTGATGCTTTATGGCTTGAAGATGAGCGCTTACAAGAAAGAATCTTGCAGATTTTTGAGCGCATTGAATCTTCATTAAAACAATCTTTGCGCATTGCTCAAACTCAGGGCCGCTTGACTCAATCGGCAGATGGCCAAGAAGTCAGTGCCAGAGCAGCGATGATGATGAGCTACGTGGTTGGTCGCTGGCACCGTTATGCAAGAAGTGGCTTTAAAAAGTCGCCGACTGAATTTAACGAGTTACCCATGAGAGTTTTGTTCTCCGCATGAGTCTAGGGCTTGTAACGCCTCAAGTACTTAACTTTGCAGCACCATTGAAGTTGCAAAGCGGGGCAAGTATTGCTGATTACAACTTGGTGGTTGAGACCTACGGCCAGTTAAATGCCCAAAAAAGTAATGCGATTTTGATTTGCCATGCGCTCAACGCTTCTCACCACGTTGCTGGTGTGAGTGCAAGCGACCCCAATGATGTGGGTTGGTGGGACAACATGGTGGGTCCTGGTAAGCCTGTAGATACCAACCAATTTTTTGTGATCGGCGTTAACAATCTCGGTTCATGCTTTGGCTCTACGGGACCCATGAGTGCGAACCCTGCCACCGGCAAGCCTTATGGCGCATCCTTTCCAGTTGTAACAGTTGAAGACTGGGTAAATGCCCAGGCTCGTGTTGCCGATCATTTTCAAATTGAGAAATTTGCTGCAGTGATGGGTGGCAGCCTTGGCGGCATGCAGGCCATGGCTTGGAGCATGATGTACCCAGACCGCATTGGCCACTGCATTGTGATCGCATCAACTCCTAAGCTGTCAGCGCAAAACATTGCCTTCAACGAAGTGGCTCGCAGTGCGATTTTGAGTGACCCAGATTTTCATGGGGGAGATTACTACGCCCATGATGTGAAGCCAAGGCGTGGCTTGAGAGTTGCGCGCATGATTGGCCACATCACTTATTTGTCAGACGATGATATGGCTGAGAAATTTGGCCGTGAGTTAAGGCGTGCTGACGGTGCTTCTGATGAGTACAACTTTAATTTTGATGTTGAGTTTGAGGTTGAAAGTTACTTGAGGTATCAGGGTGAAAAGTTCGCTGACTATTTTGATGCGAACACTTATTTATTGATCACCCGTGCCTTGGATTATTTTGACCCTGCAAAATCTTTTGCAAACAATCTCAGCGCAGCCATGAAAAATATTGCCGCCAAGTTTTTGGTGGTGAGCTTCACAACCGATTGGCGTTTTGCGCCAGAGCGCAGTCGTGAAATTGTTAAAGCCTTGTTGGATAACAAGTTGGATGTCACTTATGGTGAGATTGATGCACCACATGGCCACGATGCGTTCTTGTTAGAAGACCCTAGGTATCACAATTTGGTCAGAGCCTATTTTGAGCAAATCGCTCAGGAGCTTCAATCATGATGCGTTCAGATTTCGCTGCAATTGCAGAATGGGTAACGCCTGGTTCACAGGTGCTGGACGTCGGCTGTGGTGACGGTAGCCTATTGCATCATTTGAAAGAAGTGAAGCAAGCTCATGTGTACGGTGTTGAGTTGGCTGATGACAAAGTTTTGGCTTGTGTACAAAAAGGCTTGAACGTTGTGCAACAGGATCTTGAGGGTGGCTTGGCTTTGTTTGAAGACCAAAGTTTTGACAAAGTGATCCTTTCACAAACTTTACAAACGATTCATCAAACCGCTCGAATCTTGAGTGAGATTGCAAGGGTCGGTAAAGAATGCGTTGTCTCATTCCCGAACTTTGGCCATTGGTCCCACCGCTCAGCAGTTTTGTTGGGAAGAATGCCAGTTTCTAAATCATTGCCTTATCAGTGGTACGACACGCCTAACGTCAGAGTCCTAACCATCGCTGATTTTGAAGCTTTAGCGCCAGCGGTTGGTCTTGAATTACTTGATCGCGTGGTTTTCCATGACGGACAGTCTGTGGAGTTTTTGCCTAACCTGAGGGGAAGCCTTGCAGTCTATCGTGCACGTCGGGCCAAGTAAAACCAAAGCATTACTTGTTTGTATTTTTCTAGGTTTTTCTAGTGGACTGCCTTTGTTCATTCTTTATAACTTGCTATCAGCATGGTTAAAGAGTGAGGGCGTTGACTTAAAGGCGATTGGTTTATTTGCATTGGTGGGCATGCCTTACACATGGAAGTTCTTGTGGGCTCCGGCCATGGATAGATTCAAGTTGCCATTTTTAGGGCGTCGCCGCGGTTGGATGGTCGTGACTCAAATTGCTGTGATGTTGGCTGTGATCTTGATGGGTCAATTCAATCCCAGCACTGAAATTTGGATCGTGGTTTTTTTAGCATCCATTGTTGCTTTCTTCTCAGCAAGCCAAGACATCGTGGTGGATGCTCACCGACGTGAGTGGTTGACCGAAGGTCAGATGGGTTCTGGCACAGCTCTATTTGTGAATGCATACAAGTTATCAACGCTGGTGCCCGGATCACTTTCATTGATCTTGTCAGATCTCATCACTTGGGACTGGGTATTTTTTATCACAGGCCTATTCATGCTCCCTGGTATTTTGACAACACTCTTGGTGTCAGAGCCTAGAGAGTATGGTCCTCCTCCGCTAACCATGAAAGAGGCAGTGATTGAACCTTTTAAGGAGTTCATTCATCGCTCTGGCTGGAAGCATGCTGCTTTAATTTTGTTATTTATATTTCTTTATAAGCTGGGTGATTCGATGGCAAGTGCCTTGGCCACACCTTTTTATATTGAGCTTGGTTTTACACGAACAGAGATTGGCCTTGTTGCAAAAAATGCAGGTCTTTGGGCCAGTATCCTTGGCGGAATTCTGGGCGCCTATTGGATGTTAAAAACGGGCGTCAACAAAGGCTTGTGGATTTTTGGAGTATTGCAAGCGGTGGCCACTTTTGGTTTTGTCGTGCTGGCGCAATCAGGTCCTGATTTGTGGGTTTTATCTTGGGTGATTGGTTTTGAGGCAATCACCGCTGGTCTTGGGACCGCAGCTTTCACAGCTTATCTTGCCCTAGAAACTAATCCACGTTTCACGGCCACGCAATTTGCTTTGTTCACGAGCTTGTCTGCTGTACCGCGAACTTTTATCAACAATGCATTGACTGGTTATATTGTTGAATTCACTGGATGGACCAACTTCTTCATCATTTGCGTTGTTTTGGCATTGCCAGGTTTGATGTTGTTGCCTAACATTGCACCGTGGCGCGAAGAAAAAAAATCCCCATTTGAAAAAGCTGCTTGATCAAATGAATGCACACTACTTTTCTACTCTCAAAAAATATTTTTTATGCTCTTTGGTTGTTTTGTTGAGCGCGTGTAGCAGCTCATCAAGACAAGTTGGTCCGTCAGATGGTGTGAGAGTTGGTGATACCTCGAGTCTTAAGGACATGGTGCCCGCCAGTCAGTTGGAGGCATCTGCCACCAAGCAATACAACACCATGAAGCAAAAAGCATCTCAAAAAAATACCTTGGCACCTGATAATCATCCGCAATTGATTCGCTTGAGAGCCATTTCTAAAAAAATATTACCGCATGCTTATGCATGGAATCCAGAATCTCAGGCTTGGAAGTGGGAAGTCAATTTATTCATTTCTGATCAGGTCAATGCATTTTGTATGCCCGGTGGAAAGATCGCTTTTTATACCGGCATCATCGAAAAGCTGAATTTAAATGATGATGAGGTTGCCACTGTGATGGGGCATGAAATTGCCCATGCTTTGCGTGAGCATGCCAGAGACCGAATCGCTAAAGCGCAGTTGAGTAATTTGGGCGCGAGTGTTTTATCTTCAGCGTTGGGGTTGGGCAATCTAGGAGGTCAGGCCTTGGGGCAGGGCCTACAAATTTTAGGCTTGAGTTTTTCAAGAGCCGATGAAAGAGATGCTGATTTGGTTGGCATGGACATTGCCGCCAGAGCTGGCTATGATCCACGCGCCGGAATTTCTTTATGGCAAAAAATGGGTCAGCTATCGAAAGACAAGCAACCAGAGTGGCTCTCAACCCATCCATCTGGCGATAGTCGAATTTATGAAATTCAAAGAAATATCAACGAGGCTTTATTTTTGTATGCGCGTGCCAAAAATACCACCGTTGATAAATTGCCCAACTACAAGCCTTAAGGTTTATACATCCTCGTAGTCAATGATCAGTGGGGCGTGATCAGAAAATCTTTCGGCTTTATAAATTTCTACCCGATGAGCTTTCTTGGCAATCCCAGGGGTTGCAATTTGATAGTCAATTCTCCAGCCCACATTTTTTGCATACGCTTGACCTCTTTGACTCCACCATGTGTAGCACTCATCTTCGGTATTGGGGTGTAAGTGTCGATAGACATCCATGAAGCCCGCCTCAGTGAAAAGATGTGTCATCCATTCGCGCTCTTCTGGTGTGAAGCCGGAGTTTTTGAGATTGCCTTTCCAATTCTTTAAATCGATTTCTTTGTGAGCAATGTTTATGTCACCACAAAGAACAATCTCTAATCCTTCTGACTTGAGTTGTTTGATGTGCGGCATGAATAATTCAAGAAATCTGAATTTAGCTTCCTGGCGCTCAGGGGCGCTTGAGCCTGAAGGAAAGTATGCGGAAATCACAACCAGTTTGCCAAACCGCGCTTCAACGTAGCGACCCTCAGCATCAAACTCGCCATCATCAAAGCCAATTTTGATGCTATCAGGTTCTTTTTTTGAATACAGCCCAACACCGCTGTAGCCTTTTTTGTTGGCATATTGAAAAAATCCATGATAGCCATTGGGGTTCATCAGGGCACTGTCTAAATCAGCTTCTTGAGCCTTAAGCTCTTGAATACAAAGGATGTCAGGGCTTTGAGTATTGACCCATTCAAAGAAACCTTTTTTAGCGGCTGAACGAATACCATTGAGGTTGGCGGTAATGATGCGTAACATCTCGGTTATGACTTCCAATCAAGAAAACTTTAAAAACGAATTTATCCATTTTGCCTTAGATGCCAAGGTTTTAGCTTTTGGCGAATTTAAAACAAAAGCGGGTCGATTATCTCCTTACTTTTTTAACGCCGGCGGTTTCAATGATGGCGCACTTCTCAAAGCTTTGGGTGAGTTTTATGCCAAGGCATTGATTGACTCGGGCATTCAGTTTGATATGTTGTTTGGCCCTGCTTATAAAGGGATTACCTTGGCGGCCACCACCGCTGTAGCTTTGGCTGGCATGGGGCGTCCGGTGCCATTTTGTTTTAACCGCAAAGAAGCCAAAGATCATGGCGAGGGTGGTACTTTGGTGGGTGCACCATTGAAGGGTCGTGTGGTGATCATTGATGATGTGATTTCAGCAGGCACTTCGGTGCGCGAATCAGTTGACATCATTCGTCGGGCTGGCGCAAATCCTGCGGCCGTTTTGATTGCTTTGGATCGCATGGAGAGAGCTGGAACTGCGACAGAAATTGCTGAGAGTTCAGCTGTTCAAAATGTTGAAAAAGAATTTGGCATGCCGGTGGTATCTATTGCAAACCTTGCCAGCTTGATGAGCTTCTTAGAGTCAAGCCAAAGCAAAGAATTGCAACAGTACTTACCTGCTGTGAAAGCCTACCGAGATCAGTACGGGGTTTGATTCATTAACCAATAGTTAATGAATGTTTAGTCGAGAGTGATCTCGCCTTCAAACACAGTTTGAGCGGGTCCGGTCATCATGACTGGATGTTGCATCGATGAAGCACTGTCCCAGGCAATGCTGAGATCTCCACCACGTGTATGAACGGTCACCGGAGAATCGAGGTGGCCTCTCAAAATTCCTGATACCACTGCTGCACAAGCGCCGGTTCCGCAGGCCAGCGTTTCCCCAGAGCCTCTTTCAAAGACGCGCAGTTTGATTTCATGGCGATTTTGAATTTGCATAAAACCAGCATTCACCTTTTTTGGAAATGCCATATGTGTTTCTATCTGTGGACCATCTTTTGCAACGGGTACAGTTTCAAGATCTTGCACAATTTGTACAGCATGTGGATTGCCCATCGATACCGCACCAATCCAGACAGCATGATCAGATAGTTCTAGTTGATATAAGCTCGCTTTGCCTTCAAGCTTTTCTTGAAGGCCTGAAGATTTAAAAGGAATTAGTTCATTCGA
Organism: Pseudomonadota bacterium; assembly: GCA_039805465.1. Taxonomy (GTDB): domain Bacteria; phylum Pseudomonadota; class Gammaproteobacteria; order Burkholderiales; family Burkholderiaceae; genus Polynucleobacter. The sequence continues at coordinate 9,216 of JBDLUD010000020.1, read as the reverse complement.
TAGGATGGGGGCGCCCATGTTCACGGTTACTTGACCATCATCATTTTCAGTCAGCGACAAGATGGTGTGAGCCACTTGAACTTTGACTGTTTTATTTTTAGTCAGACCCTTTTCTCTGACAAAGCGCACAAAGCAACGAGAGCCGTTGCCACACTGTTCGACTTCACTGCCATCAGAGTTAAAGATTCTGTAGCGAAACTCTGCATCTGCAACCGTGGGCTTTTCTACCAAAAGGATTTGATCGGCACCAATGCCAAATTGACGATGGGCAAGTCTTGCCCACTGCTCTTTGGTGATGCCTGAGAGGTCTTGAGATATGCCATTTAAGACAATGAAATCATTGCCTGCGCCATGCATTTTGGTAAAGCGTAATCTTGTGCTCGTCATAGGGGTAAATATACAGGTTTGCCACTAAAAGTGAGAATGTTATAGAATTTAGGGTATTCGCCGAGTTAAGACAACTTGCGGGGCGAATTAAAACTATCCGCTAAAGCGTCGCCGCACTTAGTAATACTCGGCACGTGTTGTCGCTTATTTAACTAAGGAGCAATCATGGCGAACAATTATTTCTTTACCTCAGAGTCAGTTTCTGAAGGCCACCCAGATAAAGTATCTGACCAAATTTCTGATGCAATTCTTGATGCTATTTTGGCGCAAGACCCAACAGCACGTGTAGCTGCAGAGACTCTTTGCAATACCGGTTTGGTTGTACTTGCGGGTGAAATCACAACCACAGCAAACGTTGATTACATCCACGTAGCACGAGACACGATTCGTCAAATTGGTTACGACAATACTGAGTACGGTATTGATTACAAAGGTTGCGCAGTGCTGGTGGCTTACGACAAGCAAAGTCCAGACATTGCTCAAGGCGTTGATAAAGCCCATGATGATGGTCTTGATCAGGGTGCTGGCGACCAGGGCTTGATGTTTGGTTATGCGGTTGATGAAACCCCAGAATTAATGCCTTTACCGATTCACTTGGCACACCGTTTGGTTGAGCGTCAAGCTGATTTGCGTCGTGATGGTCGTTTGAATTGGTTGCGCCCAGATGCAAAGTCACAGGTTACTTTGCGTTACGTTGATGGCAAGCCAGATTCAATTGACACGATTGTTTTATCAACTCAGCATTCTCCAGATATTTCTTTAGAGAAACTTCGTGAAGCTGTGATTGAAGAGATCATCAAGCCGGTCCTTCCAAAAGAGTTGATCAAAGGTGAAATCAAGTACTTGGTGAACCCAACCGGTCGTTTTGTGATCGGTGGTCCACAGGGTGATTGTGGTTTGACAGGTCGCAAAATCATTGTTGATACATACGGTGGTGCAGCCCCTCACGGCGGTGGCGCTTTCTCAGGCAAAGATCCATCAAAAGTGGATCGTTCAGCTGCCTATGCCGGTCGTTATGTGGCAAAAAACATTGTGGCCGCTGGTTTGGCTAGCAAGTGTTTGGTGCAGATTTCATATGCGATTGGCGTTGCTCAGCCAACCTCTGTGATGGTCAGCACATACGGCACAGGCAAGATTTCAGATGAGAAGATCGCTGAGTTAGTGCGCACTCACTTTGATTTAAGACCAAAGGGCATCGTAAAAATGTTGAATTTATTGCGCCCAATCTACCGCAAGACAGCTGCTTATGGTCACTTTGGCCGTGAGGAGCCTGAGTTCACATGGGAAGCCACTGACAAGGCTGCAGCCCTGAGGGCCGCTGCTGGTTTATAATTTCGCAAAATCTCTAAGGAGCGTTGCGAGGTGTTTAAGTCTTTAAACACCCTAGGCTTAGAGGAAGGCCCCAGGCCTTTAGCAACGACGCTCGCTAACCTGTGAAGTGATTGGTTGGCGGGCTTTTTTTATTTGCCCTCCATGATCTTCCTTACTAGCTTGGAGTGGAAATGAACAAACCTACTGATTTAAACGTGCTTAAAGATTGCGCCATCGCCGATATCTCATTGGCTGATTGGGGTCGCAAAGAAATCATCATCGCTGAGACAGAAATGCCTGGCTTGATGGCGATTCGTGAAGAGTTTTCTGCCAGCCAGCCTTTGCGCGGCGCTCGCATCACCGGCTCTTTGCACATGACAATTCAAACAGCTGTTTTGATTGAAACCTTAGAAGCCCTCGGTGCTGAAGTGCGCTGGGCATCTTGCAATATTTTCTCAACACAGGATCACGCCGCTGCTGCGATTGCTGCCAACGGCACGCCAGTGTTTGCGATCAAAGGCGAGACACTAGAACAATATTGGGAATTCACACACCGTATTTTTGAATGGCAAGACGGTGGCTTCTCAAACATGATTTTGGATGATGGTGGCGATGCAACCATGTTGTTACATTTGGGTACAAAGGCTGAGAAAGATTTGTCAGTTCTTAATAACCCAACAAGCGAAGAAGAAACAGTTTTGTTTGCTTCGATCAAAGCCAAATTAAAGATTGACCCAACTTGGTATTCAGTTCGTCTTGAGAAAGTAAAAGGCGTGACAGAAGAAACCACAACAGGTGTTCATCGTTTGTATCAAATGCACGCTAAGGGCGAATTAAAGTTCCCAGCGATCAACGTGAATGATTCAGTGACCAAGAGCAAGTTTGACAACTTGTATGGGTGCCGCGAGTCATTGGTGGACGGCATCAAGCGCGCCACTGATGTGATGATTGCAGGTAAGGTTGCCGTGGTTGCTGGTTACGGTGACGTGGGCAAGGGTTCAGCACAAGCCTTGCGTGCATTGTCAGCACAAGTATGGGTGACAGAAGTTGATCCGATTTGCGCTCTTCAGGCAGCGATGGAAGGTTACCGTGTTGTGACCATGGACTACGCTGCTGATAAGGCAGACATCTTTGTGACTGCCACAGGTAACTACCATGTGATCACGCATGACCATATGGCAAAAATGAAAGACCAAGCCATCGTTTGTAACATTGGTCACTTTGACAATGAGATTGATATCGCTGGTGTTGAGAAGTACAAGTGGGAAGAGATCAAGCCACAAGTCGACCACGTGATTTTCCCTGCCAGCAATGGTCAGCCAGAAAAGCGCATCATCATTTTGGCTAAAGGACGATTGGTTAACTTGGGTTGCGGTACAGGTCACCCGTCTTACGTGATGAGCTCATCATTTGCTAACCAAACGATTGCTCAGATTGAATTGTGGGGTTCTGCGGGCACTAATAAGTACCCAGTGGGCGTTTACACATTGCCTAAGCACCTTGATGAGAAAGTGGCTCGTTTGCAGTTGAAGAAACTGAACGCTCAGCTCACTGAATTGTCAGAGCAGCAAGCCAACTATATCAACGTGAAAAAAGAAGGCCCTTACAAGCCTGAAACATATCGTTATTAAACACGTGATCAGGAATGAATGACATGGAATTAAGCCTTGAGTTTTTCCCACCAAAAACAGAAGAGGGAGCTGCGAAGCTCCGCTCTGTTAGAGAGCAGTTATCCGCAACGCTTAAGCCAACATTCATTTCTGTGACGTTTGGTGCAGGTGGATCAACCCAAGACGGTACTTTATCGACCGTCAAAGAAATCCATGAGGCAGGCCAAGAGGCCGCGCCTCATCTTTCTTGTGTGGGGAGTTCTAAAGAAAAGATTCGCGAATTACTGAAGCAGTACAAAGAGATTGGTATTCGTCGCATTGTGGCTCTGCGTGGTGATCTGCCTTCTGGCATGGGTCAGTACGGAGAGTTTCATCACGCTGAAGAATTGGTCAGATTTATTCGTGCAGAAACTGATAGTCATTTTCATATTGAAGTAGCGGCTTATCCAGAAATGCATCCTCAAGCCAAATCAATGAGCGATGACATCTTGATGTTCGCGAATAAGATGAAAGCCGGCGCTGATTCAGCCATCACCCAATACTTCTTCAACAGCGATGCTTACTTTAGATTTGTGGATGAAGCCTACAAGCTGGGAGTTGATCAGCCCATAGTGCCCGGCATCATGCCAATCACCAACAGCACTCAGCTGTTGCGTTTCTCTGATGCGTGTGGTGCAGAGATTCCTCGTTGGATCCGCTTGCGTTTACAGTCATTTGGTGACGACTCTGCATCCATCAAGTCATTTGGCTTGGATGTGGTGACAGATTTATGTGATCAATTGCGCGTGGCAGGTGTTCCAGGTTTGCATTTCTACAGTCTGAATCAGGCAGAAACCACTTTGGCCATCGCTAAGAATTTGGATTTGATTAAGTCTTAAGCAACAATCATCAAGTCGAGTGCTTGATCGTGACTCTGAGGGCGCCATGCGCCCTCTTTTACTTCCAAGGCTTTGTATCCCACACCAACCGTTTGTAAGGGGTGCTTGTTTTGCTTAAATTCAGCAATGGTGCGGTCGTAATAACCTCCCCCATAGCCAATTCGCCAATACTGTTCATTTTGCTTTGACCAGCCAAGACAAGGAATGATGATTAAATCTGGTTCGATTTTGGAGCTGAATGAATCAAGCAATGGCTCATTGATGTTTTGAGGCCCTTTGACCAGGGTGGTGTCTTGATTCCACTCGCCAAAGATCAAGGGCTTGTTGAGCTCCACAATGGGCAGCGCTAATTTTTTCTTAGGGTTTTTAGCAGACCAATCAAGTGCCAGAGGGCGTAGGTCAAACTCGCTTTTGATCGGCCAATAAATACCCACACAACTGGCATCAGTTTCATTTAAAAATTGAGATAGTTTGCTTTCAAGTTCTTCGCGCAGACTCAGATCTTGATGAAGATCGAGTCTCTTGGTCAGCAATTCTTGTCTTAAATGATTTAAAGTTTTCACAAGCTATTCAAAAGTAGAAAAAATAAGGCATGATTAGGGCTATGCTACAACGAAAAACCACAAAATTGATAAATAAACACCTGCTCATGAGCTTGGTGGTCCTCGCCTTTGCATCAACTTCTGCAGAGCTTACTTATGCTCAAAAAAATCAAACAACAGCCAAGAAAAAATCATCAGACACCAGTTTAACTTCTGAAGACAAGATCTTTCTTGAATTAAGAGAAGCCTCAAAAAATAATGAGGCTAACAAGGCCAAAGATTTGGGTCAAAAGCTGTCGAATTATGACATCGCTGATTACGTTGCCTATTTTCAAATCAAGCCCCGCCTGTTTGATAAAGGTGGAGCCCCAAGAACTGAAACAATGGCTGATGATTCGGTTGATCAGTTCTTAAAAAAATATGCGGGCACTGCTCTGGCCGACAGGTTAAGAAATGATTGGCTTTTGGTGTTGGGTAAGCGCAAAGACTGGCCTACCTTTGATCGAGAGTATGCGCAATTTGTTTTGGATGATGACACTCAAGTGAAGTGTTATGCCCTTCAGTCAAGAGTTGCCAAAGGTGAGTCAGTGAGTGCCTTGGCCTTGGAGGCAAAAAATGTTTTATTAGACTCTCGCCATTTTGGTGATGCTTGCCCAGATCTTGTGAATTCGATATTCAAGGCCAATGGATTTTCAAAATATGAAGTGGCGACATTTTCAAGAATGGCCATAGAGAATAATTTTGAAACCTTGGCCAATCGATTCGATGTGTCTGACCCGGTAGCAGACATTGTCAGAAGTGCCAGAAAATCACCTGAGGTAGCTTTCCGCGATTTTGATAAAAAGGCATGGCGCACCAGCAAAGAGAACACGGTGGCTGCCTGGGCAAGTATTGGTCAATATTTGGCGAAGAAGTTGGACCCTAATGCCTTGAAAGCATTCAAGCTACAACACGAGCTGGGGCACCATCATTTGCTGACGCCAGAAACTCAAGAGTGGAAAGTCAGGGCTGCATTGCGTGAAGGTGATTGGCGCATGGTCAAAGAAACAATTGATCACATGACACCATCAGTCAGAAACCGTGATCCAGCTTGGACGTATTGGCATGCCAGAGCTCAAAAAGAATTGGGTGATGAGTCATTGGCAAAAGAGAGTTTGCAGGCTTTGTCTGATCAGTACCATTTTTATGGTCAGTTGGCCAGAGAAGACTTGGGCATGAAAATTTATGTTCCTAAGCGGGTGGCTGCTGATGAAAGTTTGGTCAAGCAGATGTCATCGAATAAAGCTTTTGCAAGAGCTGTGCGCTTTTATGAGATGGGTTTGCGTTTTGAGGGCAATAGAGAATGGAATTGGGAATTGCGTGGCTTAAGCGATAAGCAATTAATTGCTGTGGCTGAGCATGCTAAACGAATTGGCTTATATGATCGTGCCGTTAACACGGCTGATCGAACAAAACTAGAGCATGACTTCAGTTTGCGCTATCCCACCCCTTTCAAAGAATCGCTTGCTCCAATTGCAGGGTCTATTGGCTTAGATACCAATTGGGCCTATGGCTTGATTCGTCAAGAGTCGCGCTTCATTATGAATGCGCGCTCGCATGTTGGTGCTTCTGGTTTGATGCAGGTGATGCCAGCAACTGCTAAGTATGTGGCAAAAAAAATCGGAATGAACAGCTTTAAGCCAGCTCAATTGGATGACATGAAAGTTAACTTGACCTTGGGCAGTAATTATCTAAATATGGTGTTGCAGGATTTGGATGGCTCATGGGCTTTGGCCTCAGCTGCTTATAACGCGGGCCCTGGAAGACCCAAGATGTGGCGCGAGAAATTACCTCGAACGGTTGAAGGAGCAATATTTGCAGAAACAATCCCCTTCAACGAAACCAGGGGATATGTCAAAAATGTTTTAGCAAATGCCAGCTATTACACCGCCTTGTCGAGCAACAAAACGCCGTCTCTTAAGCAGAATCTTGGAACGGTTTCTCCTAAAGCATCAGTATTGTCGGAATTGCCATGATGAACAAAGCAAAAATATTATTGATAGGTGGCAGTGGGTTCATTGGTCAGAAAATAGCCAGTGGATTGAGTGCGCTTGGCCACTCAGTTTTATTGCCAACGCGCAAAGCCGCATACGCCAAAGAATTATGGGTGTTGCCTAATCTTCAAGTGATTGAGGCCAATATCCACGACCCATCCGTTTTGGCTGATTTGTGCCAACGTTTAGGCTCTGGCGGAGTGGTGATTAATTTGGTGGGTGTTTTGCATGACAAAACAGGCTCACCGTATGGCCCAGGGTTTTTAAAAAACCACGTTGAGTTAACGAAAAAAATCATTGCTGCAATGAGCGCTGCAAATTTAAAGCGGTACATTCACATGAGTGCTTTGGGCGCTAGCAGTTCGGGTGCTTCTATGTATCAGCGCAGCAAGGGTGATGCAGAAAATTTGGTCAAGGCCAGCGATTTGGATTGGACGATTTTTAGACCATCTGTGGTGTTTGGTGAAAAAGATAAATTCATCAATCTTTTTGCGTCTTTACAAAAGTTCGCCCCAGTTTTGCCTTTGGGTGGTGCAAGCGTTAAATTTCAACCAGTGTATGTATCAGATGTTGCGCAAGCGTTTGTGAAATCAATTTCAATGTCAGAAACAATTGGCAGAGTGTTTGATTTGGCTGGGCCCCGCGTTTACACCTTGGCTGAGTTGGTGAATTTTGCTGGCGTGGTGGGCGGTAGAAAAAGCATTGTCATACCATTGCCAAAACCATTGGCATATTTGCAAGCGGGCTTATTAGAGATGATGCCAGGGCCTACCTTGATGTCTCGAGATAATTTGGCTTCGATGAGTGAAGACAATGTGTTACCAGCGGGTGCTGAAAATGTTTTGGAAAAAGTATTTGCCATCAACCCACAAGCATTGGATGTCTTAATCAAGTGAAGATTTATGTTGTTGGTGGCGCCATCAGAGATCAGTTGCTGGGATTGCCAGTAAAAGATCTTGATTACGTTGTTGTGGGCGCAACCCCTGAACAAATGTTGACCGAGGGCTATACCCCTGTTGGACAAGACTTCCCAGTGTTTTTACATCCAGTCACGCATGCAGAATATGCCTTGGCCAGAACTGAGCGAAAAGTGGCGCCTGGTTACAAGGGCTTTGTGTTTCATGCAGACCCAGAGGTGACATTAGAGCAAGATTTGGCCAGACGTGATTTGACCATCAATGCAATGGCCAGAGAGGCTGATGCAAATGGCCAGCCAATCGGTGATGTGATTGATCCCTATGGTGGTCAACAAGATATCAATCATCAATTATTCAGACACATTGGGCCAGCCTTCAGTGAAGACCCCGTGCGACTATTGCGCATTGCAAGATTTGCTGCGCGTTTTTCTGATTTTTCAATTGAGCCATCCACGCTTACCTTACTCAAGAAAATTCATACCAGTGGCGAGTTGAATGCTTTAGTCAAAGAAAGAGTTTGGCAAGAAATTTCTAGAGGCTTGATGTCTGAGAAGCCATCTAGGATGTTGGAGGTATTGAGTGAGATTGGTGTTTTTGAATTATTTTTTCCAAAGTTAAATTCACAAGATGCTTCATTGCTGAGTGATATTGATTCGGCAGCCAAATATGAACTTAATTTATCTCAGCGCTGCGCAGTCTTGTTATCAAGTTTAAAAACTGAAGATATCAATGCTTGGGCAGTCTTGTGGGGTGTGCCTGTGGAGTGTCGTGATTACGCAGTGCTGGTGCGTGAATTAAAAGAGGGATTGAATTCGACAACACTTGACCCAAAAAATTTATTAGATTTATTGAATCGCACGGATGTTTGGAGAAAGCCTGAGCGCTTTGATGAGCTCATCAAAGTAGCTGCTTTATTAAAACTTCCTACAGAGCAATTGACCAAATCATATGGCTTGGCAAAGAAAGTAGACATTGCTCAAGTTGTTCAAGACGTTGGTGAGCAGGGCTCATCAACGGGGGCGAAGATCAAGCAATTGATTGAAGACAGAAGATTGTTGGCAATTAAACAGACTTAAACAAAGTCAAAGAGATCTGGGTCTCGATCTAAACCCAGGCAAGTCACCTTCTTCATAAGGTAGCTTCTTGCCAAAACACATCACTTTAAATAGGTCACCCATTTCTGCTTCTGATAATAATTTTTGAATAGCATTTGAGTGGGGCATGAATTCAGCGCTGTTCGATGGATCAACTTTTTCCATCAGCAAGGATCCGATGCCTGCATCCAATAAATAAGATGCTTGGCTGGTGAATCCAAGAAGTGATAAGCCTGCATTGATGCCAGTGTTGGCGATGCTGGTCCAGTCAACGTGAGCAGTTAAGTCGCAAAGCCCAGGATAAAAGAAGGGGTCTTGAATCGCGTGATGCGCATAGTGACCCATGACAGTGCCTTGGTTGCGCTGCTGGTGATAGTACTCATGTTCTGGGAATCCGTAGTCAATCGTTAATAAGACACCCATGTCTAAAATTTCAGAGATGCT
>JBDLUD010000019.1:0-21223 GCA_039805465.1 Pseudomonadota bacterium | reverse complement strand
CACCGAGTTAAGGCACCGAACACAGATGTTTGCCACTTCACCTATGTCGTAATGACGGCACCAAAATACAAAGTTTATGCACTGGGGCACGAAAGCATTTGTATCAGCTACTCCCTTTGAGAGATGCCACTACTGTAATTGAATTTTTTTAAGTCGTCAAATGACCTTAAAAATCAATACTTAAGAACTAATCTAATTAATCAAAAATCTCGCTCAACCATGACTTTGGCTTGCGATAGTGATCCGAGCGGTAGTCGCCACGGTAATCTGAGCGCTGCTCATTGCGGTAAGCAGGTTGTGATGGTGGAGCTGATACCGGTTGGTCGGCCGCTGATCTTTCGATGAGCTTATCTAACTCACCTCGATCAAGCCATACACCTCGGCATGATGGGCAATAATCAATTTCAATTTTTTGCCTCTCAGAAATCACAAGCTGAGAATCTTTGCATACTGGGCATTGCATAGAGAACTCCTATAAATGTTGTTAAGAACAAAAGTTATTTCTTGCAACACATCATTGATGTGCAAAAAAATTATAGGAGTGAGTTTGAAATGCTGTTGAGGGGAAAGATTCCCCAAAGAAAAAAGGGCTTTTCAGCCCTTTCTATCTTTAAGTTTAAGAATAAGTTGTTTTACTTGATAAGACCACAAGCAATTCTTGGACCAGAGTTACCTGCTGGCTGAGACTTATAGTCATCTGGATCACGGTGTATCACGACAGCTTTACCAACGATTCCATTTTTGCCACTATCAACTGCTAAGCCGCTGATTTGTGCTGAATACACTGCATTACCATTTGCATCAGATTTGATGTTTGGCATATCCCCAGAGTGATGCGCCCCATGACCTGCCATTCCGTGAGATTTTCCATCTGGATTAAAGTGGCCACCGGCACTGGTCGCATCTGGAGCAGAACAATCACCTTTTTCATGAACATGAAAACCGTGTTCAGCATTAGGTTTTAATCCGGAGATATTTCCAGTAACGAGAATGTGATGACCATGTGATTCAAAGTTAACAGTGCCCTTCGTGCTTGATCCTGAGCGCGACTCTAAAGTTGCAGATGCTTTGGGACCACTACCGTAATGAGCAGATTGACAACCCGCCAAAGGGACAATTGCTGCCAAACCTATGATTAAAGAAATTCTTTTCATGTTAATTCCTTTGTAAATAATGGCCAATAAAATATTGGTGAAAATATTCTCCCACCTTTATGGGCTTGGTAGTTAAACTCAAAGAGTCAAAGCCAAAAAATTTAATCCTTAAAATTTGCAGATTTTTATCGAAGATGCTGATTTTTAAAGGATAAATGGCTAGATGCGGCAACCTTACAGACGATAACTATCTAGTTTCTGACTCAAAGATTCAACCGCTTTAGTCAAAGCATAGAGCTCTTTTTCCTTCATCATGTCTATTTTTTGATGCAGCAATTCAATTTCTAACTCTGCTTTTACGTTTATTTCAAAGTCATTGTTTGCCTGCTTTCTATCTATTTCAGATAGACGATTTTGACTCATCATGATTGCTGGCGCTGTATACGCTGCTTGAAATGACAACATCAAATTTAAAAGAATGTATGGGTATGGATCCCAAACATTCGGGGCATTCAATGAGTTATAGATGATCCAACCCATTATAAAAAAGCTTTGAATGATGATGAATTTCCAGGACCCGACAATTCTCGCCACGGTGTCTGATACTTTTTGACCTGTTGTAAGCTCAGCCTTTGCTTCTTCAACGTGACCCAATACTGACGCTGGCAAGGACTCTCTATGAGCACGGCGGTGTGCGCGAAGAGCTTCTAGGGTTTTTAACTCTTGAGTAGTTGGTGTGATGATTGACATGTCGATCCCCCTGTTGACTTTCTATTACTCTACTCCTCAAAAGAGAGAAGCTTTGTCTTTTATGAGTCAGGGTGATTTAAATGGAAAAAAGAAAAAAGGGCTTTTCAGCCCTTTGTATCTTTGATATTGGCGGAGACGAGAAGATTCGAACTTCCGATCCAGGTTTTGCCCAGATGCTCCCTTAGCAGGGGAGTGCCTTCGACCACTCGGCCACGTCTCCGTATCACTTCACTGAATTAAATCAGTGAAGAAGATGATTTTAAATTACTTTTGGTCTAATTCGAATGCTTTATGTAAAGCACGTACTGCTAATTCCATGTATTTCTCGTCAATCAAGACTGAAATCTTGATTTCACTGGTAGAAATCATCTGAATATTGATGCCCTCTTCTGACAGAGTGCGGAACATTTTGCTGGCAATACCCACATGTGAACGCATGCCAACACCTACAACAGACACCTTAGATACTTTTGGATCGCCCAAAATCTCTTTGGCCTGAATGTGCGCCTGAACTTTGCTCTTCAATAGATCAAGAGCTTTTTGGTAGTCGCCACGTGGCACTGTGAAAGTGAAGTCAGTCTTGCCATCCACAGATTGGTTTTGAATGATCATATCCACATCAATGTTGGCGTCTGCGATCGGACCCAAAATTTGATATGCGATACCTGGTTTGTCAGGCACACCTAATACGGTGATTTTTGCTTCGTCACGGGCGAAAGCAATACCCGAAATAACAGCAGCTTCCATGGTTTCTTCTTCCTCGAAAGTAATCAAAGTGCCTGAGTTCATTTCTTGCTCAAGCGACATCAATGGATCAGTTAATGATGAGAGTACGCGTGTTTTAACGCGGTATTTACCAGCAAATTCTACTGAACGAATTTGTAATACTTTTGAACCCAAGCTAGCCATTTCCAGCATTTCTTCAAAAGTGATTTTGTCTAAGCGTCGTGCATCTTCACACACACGTGGGTCTGTGGTGTAAACACCATCCACATCGGTGTAGATCAAACATTCATCTGCATTCAAGGCAGCAGCCACAGCCACAGCAGAAGTATCAGAACCACCACGACCCAGGGTTGTGATGTTACCTACTTCATCCACACCTTGGAAACCAGTGATCACCACTGCTTTACCAGCTTTGAGGTCGCCTAAAACTTTTTCACCATCAATGCCCTGAATACGAGCTTTGGTATATGAAGAGTCAGTTTTAATCACAACTTGCCAACCTGCATAACTCACAGCGTCAACGCCTTGAGCTTGAAGTGCTAAAGCCAATAAACCGGAGCTGACTTGCTCGCCTGTTGAGGCAATTTGGTCTAACTCGCGTGGATCTGGATTTGGGTTGATCTCTTTAGCCAAACCTAAAAGACGATTTGTTTCACCAGACATAGCTGAAGGAACAACGACCACTTGATGGCCTGCCTTCATCCATTTGGCAACTCGTTTGGCCACGTTTTGAATGCGCTCAACTGAGCCCATCGACGTGCCACCATATTTATGAACTATTAGAGCCATGAGTTAAAAATCGTAAAAATCGCACCACAGGGGTGCGTTAAGTAGCAAAAGTGTGATTTTACACGTTTAAGGCAGGTTTAATCAGAATTTCGGCGGGAATCCCCAAAGCCTTATGCAGATTCCAAATCATTCTTAGGGTTAACGGTCGTTTTCTGTTTAAAACCTCATAAACCCTATTAACTTGACCAATCATGGGCTCCAGATCCTTTGCTACAAGACCCATTTGCTCCATCCTGAAATGAATCGCCGCTACAGGGTCTGGCAAATCAAGTGCAAATGTCTTTCTTTCGTATGCTTCAACCAATGTAGCAAGCACATCCAACCGATCACCTTGCTGGGTACCCTTTTTTGCACCCATGAGCGACTCAATGTCTTTGAGTGCATTTTTATAATCTTTTTTTGTCTTGATAGGTCTGATGTTCATGCTAACTCCTATATTTTTTGGGCGTCAATAGCGTCATACTGCTTGTGAGTTCCAATAAAGCGAATGTAAATAATCCCGTATGGGTAGTTGATCCACACAACCAATCTATATTTATTACCCGCAATATTAAAAACAACTCTTCCATCTTTTAAGATGCTGGCATTTCTGTAATCAAGCTTAAGATCAGACGGACCTTCCCACATAACACTGGCCACATGCCTAAACCAGGAGAGCAGTGGCTCTTTTGCATCTTGATAGTCTGAACAAAGCCAAAATTTCTTAATTGTTGATAGAGCAATAATTCTCATAATTTTAGTCCCAAATTGGGACTACGTCAAAGTGGATGAGTGATTATTTTCAAAGCAAACCAGCTTCACTAAACTCGACTTTATTTGTGAGAAATTTTCCAAAAATCAGGGAATTATTGAACAGTATTTGTGAGATTAAATACTTGTTGCTTGCCACTCTGGGCTAATTCTGGGGCCTTCCGTGACCTGCCAGTCAGCACTGATGCCAATACCTGCAACTGCTACCAAGTCTTCACCAATGTACAGCAGGGGTACATCACGTTGCCACGGTGGAATAGCGGCTTCTTGGTAAAGGTTTTTCAGGCTTCTTCTTGGTCTTTTTGAATCGACTTTGAACTTTTCGCCACCTTCTCTTGCCATGGTGTTGATGAGGCCTTTTTTCTTGGCTTTTTCAAAACGATCTTTGGCGATGCCAGGCTTTTTACTGTTGGCTGGAATTTTCTTAAAAGCCCACTCCCCCACCACCTCTGAAGAACCAGCATCTTGAGTGATGGTTAAGTGGCCACGCCATAAACGAATCACTTGCTGATCATGGTCCCACTGCAATTTTGAGTCAGGTCGTGTTTGTTGAAGTTCAGACCACCATGCAGTCAATCGCTCTTCACTTGGGTAAGCCAAACCGTTTTTAGATAACCAACGTCTGAGTGCATTGGTAGCCCTTGCTTGACTGGTTTTATAGAGTCTGATGAGATTGGTTTTTGAAAGACCTTCTTTGGCCTCCATCAATCCCAAGTCAATATCGGCTAATTGATTCAAGAGCTCTTGAGCTTCACCTAAATGTTTGGCACTTCTCGATAAGTTTTCAATGGCGCCCTCTTGGAATTTTTCCAAAGTTGGCATGATTGATTTTCTGATGGCGTTGCGACGATAAGATTCATCTTGATTGCTGGGATCTTCAATCCATGTCAACTGATGCTCTTTGGCATAGATTTCTAGGTCTTTGCGGCGCATGTTTAAAAACGGACGCCACAAATGAATCAGTTCTTTTGATTTAACCTGAGGCATGGCTGAAAGCCCAGGCAAGCCGGCGCCGCGCATCAATTGAATCAAGACAGTTTCTGCTTGGTCATCCAAATGATGAGCGAGCAGCAAGTCTTGAATGTTGTGCGTTTGGCACATTTGAGTCAATGCCTCATAGCGCAAGTTTCTGGCTTGAGATTCAATATTGGATGGTTTATTGAGTTTGACGTTTTTAGTATCAAAGTGACAACCCAATTTCTTGGCCACTGCTTTGCAGTGAGCTTGCCACTGGTCTGCCTCTTTTTGAATACCGTGATGCACATGGAAGGCATGCACATTTTTTTTACCATGCGCTTTGATGGTGGCGTGAAGCAATACGGTTGAATCAAGCCCACCACTGAAAGCCACCGCCAGTTGAGCAGGCGGTGTTTTTGTTCCAGTGGGTTTACTTGTCTTTGCTGCTGTCTTTGAACTTGCCATAGCTCATCAAACGCTGGTGACGACGTTCAAGCAACTCATCCACACCCATGGTTTGGAATTGGCGCAAAGAATCTGCCAAGGCACGCTTCAGTAATGCAGCCATACCAGCGTGATCACGGTGTGCACCACCCAAAGGTTCACTGACAATCTTGTCAATCAAGCCCAAGGCTTTTAAACGAAGTGCTGTCAAAGCCAATTGCTCTGCAGCTTCTGGTGCTTTTTCTGCAGTCTTCCAAAGAATCGATGCACAACCCTCTGGTGAAATCACTGAGTAAGTAGCGAATTGCAACATTTGCACCACATCGCCCATCGCAATCGCTAGAGCACCACCTGAACCACCTTCACCAATGATGGTGGAGATGATGGGTACTCTGAGTTCTGCTTGAACAAATAAGTTATGGCCAATCGCTTCTGATTGGTTGCGCTCTTCAGCGTCAATACCTGGGAAGGCTCCCGGAGTATCCACAAATGTGAACACTGGCACATTGAATTTCTCAGCCAAACGCATCAAGCGTTTTGCTTTTCTGTAACCTTCAGGACGGCTCATACCGAAGTTGCGCATCGCACGTTCTTTGGTGTCACGACCTTTTTGATGACCGATCACCATGCAAGGCATGCCGTTGAATCTGGCCAAACCACCGATGATGGATTGATCATCAGCAAAGTTTCTGTCGCCATGCAGTTCATGGAAGTCAGTGAAGATGTTGTTCACATAATCCATGGTGTACGGGCGCTGCGGATGACGCGCAATTTGCGCCACTTGCCATGGAGTTAAGCGTGTATAGAGGTCTTTTGTGAGCAGTTGGCTTTTCTCAGAAAGCTTGCCGATTTCTTCAGAAATATCGACTGCAGACTCATCTTGAACAAAACGTAATTCTTCAATTTTTTGCTCGAGTTCAGCGATTGGCTGCTCGAATTCAAGGAAAGTGATTTTCATGGGCTCTATTCTAATGGCTTGTGGCGCAGACGCCTAATTTTATGAATAGTTATTTAAAATCAATAGCTTATATTTATTTCAGAGGCTTTAAAAGCCTAATATTCGACTGGTATGGGGTCAATACTCGACAGGTATAGGATCAATACTGCGCCACATGTACCAGGTGGCCACGGTTTGCCAAGGCGCCCAATTGGCAGCAACCTCCTTGGCTTCATGGCGTGACACTGGTTCGCCGCTGAAGTAAGCCAAAGAAATTCCTTTGATCAAACCAATGTCATCCAAAGGTAAGACGTTCGGTCTCATCAAATAGAAGATCAAAAACATTTCTGCTGTCCAACGACCAATGCCACGAATCGCGGTCAATTCTGCGATCACGGTGTCATCGTCCAAGCTATCCCAATTGGCGCAATGCAGGCCACCATTCACAAAATGGTTGGCCAAATCTTGCATGTACTCCACTTTTCTTTGCGATAAGCCCGCACCCTTTAAGGTCGCAGGGTCTAACTTAAGAACTGCTTTGGCAGTGAAGTTTTTGGTGAGCGCAATCGTGCGCTCCCAAACTGATTGCGCTGCCTTGACTGAGATCTGTTGACCCACAATGGCACGCGCCAAAGTCTGAAATGGATCACCACGTGTGGTCAAGAATTCTGCTTTGGGGTACTTGGGGATGATCTTACGCATGATGCGGTCATGCTTCATCAACTCTGTGCATGCTTGGCCCCAATAGTCTGGAGCGCTCATTACTGGCACCTTAGAAGAGACAGCAGGCATTAAGCACGTCTCCAAAGCGTGACACCACCCGGCTTGTCCTCAAGAACAATACCTTGAGCCAACAAGTCTTGGCGAATCTGATCTGCCTTGGCAAAGTCTTTAGCTTGCTTGGCATCAGCTCGCGCCTGAATTGCTGCTTCAATCGCCGCCGTGTCGTTATCTGCGCTTTGTGAACCCCCACCTGCTTGTAAAAATTCTTGGGCAGGTCTTTCTAACAATCCCAATAGTTTTGCCAATTGCTTTAGCTCTCTTGCAAGATCCCGTCTTTCTTCTAATTTCTCAGGACCTTCTGCTTTATTGATCTCACCTGCCAACTCAAACAGAATGGCAATCGCTTCAGGGGTGTTGAAGTCATCGTTCATCACCTCTGCAAAGCGAGTTCTCCAGGTGCTTGGCTTGCTATAAGTCGGAATGTTCTCAACGCTTGATAAGGCGTTGTACAAACGAGTCAAACCTTGCTTGGCTTCTTCTAGATGAGCATCGCTGTAGTTCAGCGGGCTGCGGTAATGAGCCTTGAGAATGAAGAAACGAACTACTTCAGGGTCAAATACTTTTAATACTTCGCGAATCGTGAAGAAGTTGCCCAATGACTTAGACATTTTTTCTTCATTGACTCGCACAAAGCCGTTGTGCATCCAAGTGTTCACGAACGGCTTGCCAGTTTCATCTGAGAAGGCGCCCTCACTTTGAGCGATTTCGTTTTCATGGTGAGGGAACTGCAGATCTGCACCACCGCCGTGGATATCAAAGTGCTTGCCTAAGAGTTCGCAACTCATGGCGGAGCACTCAATGTGCCAACCTGGTCGACCAACACCCCAAGGAGATTCCCATTTGGTATCGGCTGGTTCATCGGCCTTGGCAGTTTTCCATAGCACGAAGTCCAATGGGTCTTGTTTGCCACCGGTGACGGCCACACGCTCACCCGCTCTTAGATCGTCCAATGACTTACCTGATAGCTGGCCATAGTTCTTGAAGTTTCTAACGGCGTAGTTCACATCGCCTTCGTCCGCTTGATAAGCGTAGTTCTTATCCATCAAGCGCGTGATGATATTTTGCATCTGCGGCACATACTCAGTCGCTCGTGGTTCATGCGTGGGTCTTTCAATCCCCAAAGCATCCGCATCTTCATGCATGGCCAAAATGAAACGATCGGTCAAGGCTTTGATGGTTTCTTTGTTTTCTACTGCACGCTTGATGATTTTGTCATCGATGTCTGTGATGTTTCTGACATAAGTCACTTCCATGCCAGAAGCTCTTAACCAACGCTGCACCATGTCAAACACCACCATCACCCGAGCATGGCCGATATGACAAAAGTCGTAAACCGTCATGCCACAAACATAGAGCTTTACTTTGCCTGGCTCAATGGGCTTGAATGTTTCTTTACGGCGCGTCAGGGTATTAAAAATATGCAACATATAAAAGCGTGAGATTTCTTATTATTTATTCTTAAAATTTCTTTTGGTGATTCGGTCTTTATTCTGACGTGATTTTAATGAAATCACTTTCATTACGGTGTTATTTAAGGCAATATCTTAGAAATACTCCAGTGGTCTGGCGATTTGTTAGACTGATTGATGAGTATAGCTAATTCGTTGTCGTATCTGCTTTAAAATCACCCTATTCCTTCGATCCCGGGCCCGTTTTATGAAAATGCTTTTCCAAAAAAGTCCTTCCCTGCAGCAAGTGGCCCTCGGGGTTCTTTGTTTTATCTCAGCACAGACTGTGTTGGCTCAAACGGTTGCCCCACTAACAAACTTGACTGCACCAAAAGTCAGCCGCTCAGACATTGCCGCCAAATCAGATCCATCACCCTTTGAAAATAATCCAAGCGCTGTTCAATCGGCGCAGATGCAACCTTCATTGGCCACACCCTTTATTGTTTTACAAAGAGTGCCAGAGCCGAAGAATAAAAACGCAATCCCCGAAAACATCTACAACTTGATCACCAGCAAGAAACTGCCAGAAGCGATTGCTGCGATTGATAAAGAGTTGGGGGTTAATCCTCGCAATGTTCAGTTGCGTTTTGTGCGCTCAAGGATCCAAATTGAAATGGGTCAAATGGATGCGGCGAAAAAAACCCTTCAAGAAATCACCCAACAGTTCCCAGAGTTGCCGGAGCCTTATAACAATCTAGCGGTGCTTGAAGCGCAAAGCGGTGATCTTGATCAAGCCAAAGAGTATTTAGAGTTGGCTCTCAAGGTTCAACCCAGCTTTTCCACGGCTTTAGAGAACTTGGGTGATGTCTACACACGCTTGGCCTCCAGATCCTATGGCAAAGCGGTGCAACTCGATCGCCGATTGGTAGATAGTCGTCGCAAGATGAAATTGGCGGAAGATATTCTGAAGTGAACCTGAAGTAACACTCAAGTAACGATTGGCGAAATACCTATTTTTTTAGTTTGTTTTATTTTTTACGAAGGGAATCAATCCCTCATTACATGGAGAAGGACGCAGCATGGCAAAAGTGCAATTAAATACCAGCATGGGTAACATCACATTGACGTTGAATGATGAATTAGCGCCTAAATCGACTGAGAACTTTTTAGACTATGTTCGCTCTGGTCATTACGACGGCACGATTTTTCATCGCGTGATTGCTAACTTCATGGTTCAAGGCGGCGGGATGACGGCTGGCATGAAACAAAAGCCAACCAAAGCCACGATTGAAAACGAAGCTGATAATGGTTTGCAAAACACGCGTGGCAGCGTAGCGATGGCCAGAACCAGCGACCCTCATTCAGCCAGCTCACAGTTCTTCATCAACGTTGTTGACAATGCTTTTTTAAACTTCTCAGCACCAACTTCACAAGGTTGGGGTTATGCCGTGTTCGGTGAAGTGACTGAGGGCATGGATGTGGTCGACGCCATTCGCCAAGTGAAGACTGGCAGCTCAGGCTTTCATCAAGATGTGCCTAAGGAAGATGTCACGATCATCACAGCAACGATCCTAGAAGAGTGATCATGCACGCGAGCGCTCTCTTCATTTCGGATCTTCATTTAACCCCATCGATGCCCAGAACGGCAGAGAGGTTTTTTGAATTTCTAGAGAAAGAGGCTCGCACCCATGAAGCTTTGTTTATTTTGGGTGACTTATTTGAATTTTGGGTGGGTGATGATGCCAAAGCAAAATCACCCTTCCATCAGGAAGTCGCTCAAAAAATAAAAGCGCTCAAACAGCAAGGCACCAAGGTTTACTTCATGCATGGCAACCGAGATTTTTTACTGGGTGAGGCCTATGCACAAAAAGCAAATATGGAAGTTTTGAGAGATCCTCAAGTTGTCACGATCGCTGAGCAAACATGGTTACTCACCCACGGTGATGCCTTATGTACCGCTGATAAGAGTTACCAACGTTTTAGGTCTGTGGTGAGAAGTGAATTTGTACAAAAATTATTTTTGATGTTGCCAACTTCTTTGCGAGTCAATATCGCTAGTTCATTGCGCAGCAACAGCACGGCCAAGTATCACCGTGCACAACGTTTCACGCCAGATGTGATTCAGGTCAAAGGTGATGTGACCATCACCGCAACCGCCAGCTTGGTCTCGATGACCAATTGTCAAAGAGTGATCCATGGACACACCCATCGTCCTGGTTATCACGAAGAATCTTTGGGCGGCCAATCATGGCAGCGCTGGGTTTTATCAGATTGGGACTTTGATCACCCTGAAACAGTACTGCCCAAAGGTAATGCACTGAGCGTCACCTCTGCGGGTGTCAAAGCTTTGGATTTGGTGCGTTCTTAAGCAATCGACTGATTGCTTAAGTTTTCTCTTTTATTTTTAAGCTTGAGGTTTTGAGTGATCGCGCAAAGCGGTCACCAATTGGCCGAAGATGCGTGGGTTGGCTGCCATGATTTCTCCTGACTGCATGTAACCCTCTTCACCTGCGTAGTTACCAACTAAGCCACCTGATTCAGTGATCAACAAGATGCCGGCTGCCATGTCCCATGGCTTTAAGCCTGACTCAAAGAACCCATCCAAGCGACCTGCGGCCACATAGGCCAAGTCCAAAGATGCGGCGCCCGGGCGACGCAAACCAGCACACTGACGCGTCATCTTGGCAAAAATCTCTAAATATTCTTCAACGTTTTGGTCTTCACGGTACGGAAAACCAGTGCCTAAAAGTGCTTCTGACATTTTCAATCGGCCAGCCACACGCAAACGGCGGTTGTTCACATAAGCACCAGCGCCACGAGTGGCAGTGAATAACTCATCACGGTTGGGGTCATACACCACGGCTTGTTGTAATACGCCATCAACTGCTAATGCAATTGATACCGCGTACTGTGGAAAGCCATGAATGAAATTGGTCGTGCCATCCAAAGGATCGATGATCCACACATGGTTGGACGTTTGATTGGTAGTACTGGATGGTGTTTCGCCGGTTTCTTCCCCCAAAAAACTGTGATCAGGGAAAGCTTCTTTCAAAGTATCGATAATGGCAGCTTCAGCAGCCTGATCGATTTCAGTGACAAAATCATTGTGTTGCTTGCGGGTAACCTGAATACGCTCGCTATTCAGCGATGCTCGGTTGATAATATTTCCTGCGCGACGCGCGGCCTTAATGGCCACATTAAGCATGGGATGCATAGTATTTAAGTAACACAACGAATTGGAGAAGAGCAATGTCCAGCAATCAAGCTGAACGGCGAAAACAGATTTTAGCCCGAAATGAGGATCAATTGGGAGTTTTGAACCAAAACTGGCCAATTCGTTGGGTCATGATGCGCACCAGCCACCCCGGAAATGTGGGCTCTGCAGCCCGCGCCATCAAAACCATGGGTTTTTCAGCCTTGCATTTGGTCAATCCGGCCTATGAGTACATGGCCAGAAAAGCTGAGGCCATTTCATTATCAAGCGGGGCCTTTGATGTTCTAGAAGCCGCACAAAATCATGAATCCATGCTCGAGGCTTTGGGTGAGAGTCAGCTGGTCTTTGGTCTTACCGCCAGAGATCGTGAATTTGGCCCACCGGCTATTTCATTGCCTGAAGCGGTGTCGATGGCAAGTGCAGCAGTTGTGGCAAATAAGCCCGTGTCTTTTGTGTTCGGTACTGAGCGCACTGGCCTAGACAATGAGGATCTCAAGCATTGCACCCATCGGGTGTGGATTGATGCGAATCCCAGCTACCCTTCTTTGAATCTGGCCCAAGCCATGATGATCGTGGCTTATTCAATGCGCCAAGGTTTGATGAAAGAACTGGCGATTGATTCAATACCACCAGAGAGCCTGGCCTCAAATAATGCACCTGAATTAGCAGACCCAAGCGCCATTGCCGCAATGCTCGAGCATTGGCAACAAGGGTTAGAGGCCATTGGCTATCTCGACCCAGAAAATCCTAAAAAACTGATGCCCAGACTCCAAAGTCTGTTTGCCAGGGCTGCCTTACAAAAAGAAGAAATTGATCTTTTACGTGGTATCGCGAAACAAATGCTCCAACACGGTAAAATCAAATAATGCCTTTATTCGATCATATTGACTCCATCATTTCCCGAGACCCTGCCGCGCGCACCCGTCTGGAGGTGATCCTTTGCTATCCTGGCTTACACGCCATTTGGCTGCATCGCATCGCTCATTTTTTATGGGGCATTGAGCTGAAATTATTGGCCAGAATTGTTTCTCATACTGCCCGTTTCATCACCGGTATTGAAATCCACCCTGCTGTGGTCGTGGGTAAGCGTGTGTTCATTGATCACGGTTTAGGTGTTGTGATTGGTGAGACCACCGTGATTGGTGATGATTGCACGATTTATCAAGGTGTCACTCTTGGTGGCACTTCTTTGTTCAAAGGTACCAAGCGTCATCCAACCTTAGAGGCTGGTGTGGTGGTGAGTGCTGGTGCAAAAGTATTGGGTGGTTTTGTGGTGGGCGCAGGCGCTCGCATCGGTTCTAATGCGGTCGTGCTTAAAGCCGTTCCTGCTGGTGCAACAGCAGTCGGCATCCCAGCGCGCATTCTTGAAACCAATGAGTCTCAACACTCATTCACTGCCTACGGCATCACACCAGAAGACCTCAACAATTAATGAACATGCAGGAGTTGGCAACGCATACGCCAGCGATGCAGCAATTTCTGCGCATCAAAGCTGAGCACCCTCACTCCTTGGTATTTTTTCGGATGGGCGATTTTTATGAGCTCTTCTTCGATGATGCTGAAAAAGCTGCTCGCCTCTTAGACATCACTTTGACCCAACGCGGTCAATCATCCGGTAGACCCATCAAAATGGCAGGCATCCCCTACCATGCTGCCGAACAATATTTAGCCAAGCTCGTCAAAGCCGGTGAGTCAGTCGCAATTGCTGAACAAGTCGGCGACCCTGCCACTTCTAAAGGCCCAGTTGAAAGGCGCGTGATGCGCGTGATCACACCAGGCACTGTGACAGATTCAGCATTGATGAGTGATTTAGAAGATGCGCCACTATTGGCCATTGTTCCCAGCAAAAAGATGTGGGGTTTGGCATGGCTCACCATCACCAGTGGTCAATTGCGTTTCACGCAATGCGCTCCTGAAGAATTAGCCCATTACATCTATCGCATCCGTGCAGCAGAACTACTCTGCCCACTCGGTTCCGAGAACTCTATCAAAGAAGTTTTGCAAGCATCCAGTGCTGCTGAAGTGCATTTATCAGGTCATACGATTCCTGATTGGGTGTGGTCAGCCGATGAAGGACAGCGCCGTCTTTTAGAGCTGTTCAATATGAGCAGTTTGCAAAGCTTGGGTATTGATGATGCAGATAAATTTGCTCCAACACTCACTGCAGTCGCTGCCGTCTTGGCCTATGGTGCCAACACGCAAGGCTTGGGTTGGCAAGGCAAGTTGCCTCATATTTTGCGATGCCAATTAGAAGAAGATCAGAACTTCATTGGCATTGATGCAGCCACACGCCGCAATTTAGAAATTACAGAAACACTCCGCGGTGAAACAGAACCGACTTTGTTATCTTTGTTAGATACCTGTTCAAGTGCCATGGGTAGTCGTTTGTTGCGACACACCTTGCATCATCCACTCCGTGATCAAGGCCTGATTGGTGAGCGTCACAAGGCTCTCGGTACATTAATCGAACATGCCTTTGTTTTAGAAGATTTACGTCAAACCTTGCGCGGTGTGGCTGATATTGAACGTATCAGCACACGCTTGGCATTGAGCAGTGCTCGTCCTCGTGACTTGAGCAGTCTGCGCGATACCTTGGCGAACTTGCCGACCATTGCCAAGACTTTGAATGACTTGGCTCAACCAAATCAATCAGGCCAGTCAACACAAGCAAGTTCATTGCTGGCTTCTTTGGCAAGCACCCTAGCATCCCCTCCTCCAGTGTTGGCTTTGTTGCAAGCAGCGATTGCAGCAGAACCATCCGTGGTGATCCGCGAAGGCGGCGTGATCGCTGATGGTTACCATGCAGAGTTAGATGAACTGCGCAGATTGAGTGATGACTGCGGCGCATTTTTATTGGATTTAGAAACTCGCGAACGAGAAAGAACTGGCATTGCTAATTTGCGGGTTGAGTTCAATAAAGTTCATGGCTTCTTTATTGAAGTGACCAATGGTCAAACGGACAAGGTGCCTGATGACTATCGTCGTCGCCAAACCTTAAAAAATGCGGAGCGTTACATCACTCCCGAGCTCAAGGCTTTTGAAGATAAAGCTTTGTCCGCCAAAGAGCGCAGCTTTGCTTTAGAGAAACAACTCTACGAAGAATTATTGGTGCAATTACAAGCGCACGTGCAAGCTTGCCAAGCGATGGGCTTGGCCTTGGCGCAGGTCGATGTTTTAGCCACGCTTGCTGAAAGAGCTCAAACCTTGGGTTGGTCTCGTCCTGAGTTCAGCAAGGATGCTGGCATCGATATTCAAGAGGGTCGTCACCCAGTGGTCGAGGCACAGCTTGCTAAACGTTCAGAATCTTTTTCACCGAACGATGTGCGCTTTGATCAAAGTCGACGCATGCTGCTGATTACCGGTCCAAACATGGGTGGCAAGTCCACCTATATGCGTCAAATCGCTCTGATTGTTTTATTGGCTTATGTGGGCTCTTACGTGCCGGCCAAGCATGCACGCATCGGTGCGGTCGATCAAATCTTCACGCGCATTGGTGCTGCCGATGATTTGGCCAGTGGTCGCTCAACCTTCATGGTTGAAATGACCGAAGCTGCTGCCATTTTGCATCGCTCAACCGAGCATTCTTTGGTCTTGATGGATGAAATTGGTCGGGGCACATCCACCTTTGATGGTTTGGCATTGGCTTGGGCGATTGCACAACATTTGCTCACGAAGAATCGTTCATGGACTTTGTTTGCCACTCATTATTTAGAGTTGGCATCTTTGCCAAGTAAATACCCGCAGTGCGCCAATGTGCATTTGAGCGCCGTTGAAAAAGGTCAAGGCATTGTGTTTTTACACACTGTCAAAGAAGGCCATGCCAATCAAAGTTATGGTTTACAAGTGGCGCAGTTGGCGGGTGTTCCTCAAGCGGTCATCAAAGATGCTCGTCAACATTTACGTCGCCTAGAAGAACACGCCAATCAAGAGAGTGCGCAGGTTGATTTGTTCAGCCAGAATTATTCTGAATCTGAATCTGAGTCTGCTGCAGATGATGAAAAAACTGAGGAAATAGAAAAGGCTTTGGCTGTGTTGCAGCAGTTACATGAGATTCAGCCGGACAACCTTAGCCCTAAAGAAGCTCTTGATTTGTTGTACAGCCTAAAGAGATTGAGCTGAAGAGCTCTTACTGAGCAGCTCTCTATAAAAGATCAGTGCAGTGTTGGTCGCTGAACCACAGACGGTGCTGGTGGTTCTTCATCAATGTCCATGTCTGGCTCATCATCCACATCAAGGCCAAAAGCTCCTTTTGGGTGACCATCTTCAAGCTCTTCTTCAGTGGCTTCACGCACATCGGCAACCAGCAACCAGAACTTCAATGCCAAACCTGCTAAAGGATGATTGCCATCCAAGACCACTTTGTCTTCTGCTAAATCAGTGACGGTGTAGATCAAAGGATCTTCGTCTTCATCCTCTTCTTCAGCAGGCGTTACTTCGTCGTCCAAGAGACCTTCGAACTGCATACCGACTTCTAAAGGCTCAGGAAATCTTGTGCGTGGTTCAATTTTGAGTAATTCTGGGTCGTAATCGCCAAAAGCATCAGCGGGTTCTAACTGAATCGTGGTCTCGTAACCAATATCATGACCATCCACGGCTTCTTCTATTTTTGGAAAGGTGCCGTCATAGCCACCATGCAGATAAATCATGGGGCCAGCTGATTCTTCGATCAAATTATCCTGAGCATCAGTCAAACGGTATTTGAGTGAAACAATGGTATTTTTTTGTACTTTCATAATGTGTATTTTACGTGAGTCCACCCAAGCAGGTCATAATCTTCCTATGACAACCAAGCCAAACAACCGCTACCAAGCCCCAAAGGCCCCACAACCCCTGCCAATCCAAGAGCCTTGGGCTCTGTTGGGCGGTATGAGTCCAGCGACCTTCATGAAAGACTATTGGCAAAAGAAACCGCTTTTGGTGCGTGGCGCCATCCCAGCGTTTCAGTTGGCCAAAGAGTCTGGCTTGGTGCTTGAAAGCCCAATTTCAATGTCAGATTTAAGTGATCTTGCCAAACAGAAGACTGTTGAATCAAGACTGATTCAAAGCAAACCTTGGTCACTCAAAAAAGGTCCCTTTAAACCTAAAAACATCCCCTCTTTAAAAAAAGATGCTTGGACTTTATTGGTTCAAGGTGTCAACGCGCATCATCCGATCGCCGAAAGAGTGATGTCTTGGTTTCGCTTCATCCCCGAGGCACGTTTAGATGATTTGATGATCAGCATCGCAGGCAAACATGGCGGTGTCGGTCCGCACGTGGATTCTTATGATGTGTTTTTGTTACAAATGGCGGGTCGTCGTCATTGGAAGATTTCAGGGCAAAAAGATCTGCGCTTAAAAGAAGGTTTGCCACTCAAAATATTGAAGCACTTTGAGCCGACCCAAGATTGGGTCTTAGAGCCCGGCGACATGCTGTATTTGCCACCAAACATCGCTCATGATGGTTTGTCTTTAGATTCTGGCTGTCAGACATGGTCGATTGGTTTTAGAGCACCGACTTATAAAGAGTTAATCAGCGAGATACTTTGGCGCACCACCGAGGCCCTTGAGAATGATCCAGCGCTTTGCCAGTTATATGCAGATCCCAAACAAGCGGCCACACTGGATGCTGGTGCAATCCCCAAAGATCTTGTTGCGGCAGTTTCAAAGCACCTGAATGGCCTGCATTGGAGCGATAGCGACATCTCTTGCACCTTGGCCAGCATCCTCAGCGAGCCCAAACCGCAAACACTCTTTGCAGTGCCCGAAAGTCAGCTAGACCTTCATGCTTTCAAGAAAACGATGGCACAACAAGGACTTAGACTGGCACCTCAATCCAAAGCCCTGCACGATCATGACTTTTTCTACCTCAATGGGGAAAGTTTGAGCGATTCTGAAGAATCCGATTGGGCTTTTTGGCTAGAGTTAGCCCAAGAGCAAACGTTGAGCCCAGCTAAGTGCCAACAGTTAGTGAAATTGATCAAAGATGTTGATAGCCCCTGGTTTGAGGCCTACAGCTCTGCTTGGATATTAATTGATCAGCAACTAGGGTAATCACTAGTATTTTGCTCATTTTTATTTATAATCACGGGCGGTGCATTAGTTTTAATAATGAAGGTACCCGGTCTAAATCACCGTTAGATGATTAGCTAATCTTTTAAGGAAATAAAAATGAAAAAATCACTATTAATCGCTTCTTTGTTGGCAATTTCTTTGGCTGCTTGTGGCAAAAAAGAAGCTCCAGCTCCTGTAGCTCCTGCTGCTGCTCCTGCTGAAGCTGCTCCTGCTGCTGCTCCTGCTGCTGGCGCACCTGCTGCTCCTGCTGCTGCTCCAGAAAAGAAGTAATCCTTCTTCAGAAGTAAAAAGACCACCCTCGGGTGGTCTTTTTTTTGCCTGCTGTTTTAGCGTCTGCTATTTTTTAGCCATGGCTTTTATTAATGATTGATCAGCGACCGATCTGCTGATCCAAGAGTGTCAAGATTTGAACAGCTGTATCACCTAGTTCGTTCGCGCCTTTTTCATCTTGAACGGTCACAGTGACATTACCACCCACATCTTTGACTTGCACACGATAACGTTTTGCTTTTTTCAAATCATCAGCGCTGGTCTTGCTAAATAGATTGCTAAAGAAGCTCTTATTAGATTCCGGCGATAGATCGTTGGTGTTCACAAAACGCACGAAGTAAATACCTTTGCTTCTATCGCGATCTTCAACTGTGAAGTTTGAACGATCCAAGCCTACACCCACTTCTCTCCAGGCACGATCAAAGTTGCTAGCGAACTCAAGACGTGGTTGCTGGTCTTTCTTCAAACGAGATGGTGCATTAGAAGCCACTGTTGATTTTTGACCAACTGAGGCACGCGCTGCAGTTTCGGTGTAACCCAAGCGTTGCATCAAACGGGCCAAGAATTCAGCTTCTAATTCTGGATCATTTGGACGATTAGCCCAAATCGTTTGGGATTTATCAGTTCCTGTCAGCTCTTCAGAAGCGCCACGGTGGGTGATATAGATCTCAGTCTCACCTTTGCTGTTCACTTCTAAACGTGTGCGGAACTTGTCACGCTCACCAGTAGAGTAAAGAGAGTCAAAAACTTTACCAATCGTTCGGCGAATGATGTCTTGAGGAATCTTCGCACGATTTTCTGCCCAATCAGTTTCCATGATGCCGGTTTCCGGTGAATCCGTTAAGAGAATAAATCCTGTCTCTTGCCAAAACTCACGCACATTTGGATACAAATCTTTGGCTGGCTTTGAAACCACCAACCAACGACGATTACCCTCACGCTCGATTTTCATGCCAGACACTGCTGGCAATACTGCCTCTTTACCGGTTGGTTTAGTTTGCAATGCCGTGCTGTAACCAGACAATGTTGCGCCACCATCAGGCACCACGTAACGCTTGTCGCCGCCCATGGCAGTCATGTCTGGCGGAAACGCCAAGTTAGGGCCCTTCTTTTCGCCAGCAGATTTGTAATCAATGGTGTCACCAGAAAACGTGCTGGTGCAAGCAGAGGTCAAGACGCCAGTTGCTAAAACTGACATCAGTAGCATGCTTGATTTAATTGATATGCGACGCATAAGTTTTCCTAAGTTATCGAACGATTATTTGGACATCAAGCCAGCACCTATCAGTGCTTGCTTGACTTGTTCTTGAGCACCAGCCACCAAGGTGGTGAGTGGTAGGCGAATTCCTGGCTTCATTTTGCCCATAGCAGTCAAAGCCCACTTCACTGGAATTGGGTTGGCTTCTACGAACATGGCTTTGTGAACAGGGAGTAATTTGAATTGGATTTCTTTGGCACGAGCTACATCACCGGCCATGGCAGCCACACACAGTTCATGCATGAGCTTAGGAGCCACGTTGGCCGTCACAGAAATATTGCCGCGACCACCCATCATCATCAGCAACAAGGCTGTTGGATCATCACCAGAGTAAACCGCAAAATCTTTGCAACCAGCCTCTTCTAAACCAGCGATCAACTGAATGCCGCGATCAAGATTGCCAGTCGCATCTTTGATACCCATAATGCCTGGCACTTTGGCCAAACGAATCGTGGTCTCTGTTGCCATATCAGCCACGGTGCGGCCAGGCACGTTGTACAAAATAACTGGTAAATCAACTTTTTCAGCGATTGTTTTGAAATGCTGATACATGCCTTCTTGCGTTGGCTTGTTGTAATAAGGCACTACTTGCAAGCTGGCATCAGCACCAACCTTTTTTGCATATTCTGTGAGTTCAATCGCTTCACTGGTTGAATTACCACCAGTGCCTGCAATGATTGGAATGCGTTTAGCGGTGTGCTCAACGGCCACTTTGATTAGTTCACAGTGCTCTTCAACTGAAACTGTTGGTGATTCACCAGTGGTACCAACGATCACGATGCCATCGGTGCCCTCTTCAATGTGCCAATCGATCAACTGGCGTAAACCAGGCAAATCTAGACTGCCATCGGCGTGCATGGGCGTGACAATGGCCACCAAACTTCCTGAGATATTTTTAGCTAATTTAGTCATGGATTTGATTGTAGCGGAACAGCGCAGACTCTCTGCACACAAGCAGGTTTGGGTTGAGTGACCGTGAGGTCCTCATAGGCCAAAATCCTCATATTTGAGGCAAAGCCGAGCAGTTCATTGGGTTTTAATAAAAAGTCAGGATTGCTGGGTTTACCAAAGGCCTCGTTGCCTATGGCAAAGGTTTCGTAGATTAAAACCCCTTGAGAATTCAATAAATTAGGCAATTTTTGCAAAAAAGGACGGTAAAGGTAATTGGTCACAATCACCGCGTCAAATGGGCCTAAATGGCTCAATGACCAGGTATCGGTCTCTAGATCAATGGCTTCGGTTTGAATCGCCAGCTCAGGATGGTTGCTCTTGATTTGCTGCAAAGAGGCTAGATCCCTGTCAATCGCCATCACCTGAAAGCCTTGTTTGGCCAACCAAACGGCATGACGACCACTGCCGCAGGCGTAATCCAAGACACGTCCGCCTGCTTTGATCTTCGATGCGTGAGTTTGTACCCAGTCGCGCACATCGCGCATCGTTTCTTGGGCAGACTTGCGAGCTTTATCGCAACCATCAGCGATGATGGCGCGCAATAAGCTTGGGTCATCCAAATAAGTTTGCGCACGTTCCATCATCGGCTGCTGCTCTTTTAAGATCGCATCAATCACGGGTTGTTTGCATTCCAAGCAACCAATGCCAGCACTCTTACAACCTTTTTCTGCCCAAGCTTTGGTTTCATCGCTTGAGTAAACCGCGTGCAATTGCCACACTGGGCAACGCGCTGGATCACCCACATCGGTTTTACGGATACGGGCTGGATCGGTTGGCATGGTTTTGATTTTTTTCTCAACGGATGCCGCATCTTCACGCAAGGCAATCGTGTTGCCATAAGACTTGGACATTTTTTGACCG
>JBDLUD010000018.1:0-21522 GCA_039805465.1 Pseudomonadota bacterium | reverse complement strand
GCGGATGCAACTGGATTGATGCCCGGACAAAGAATCACCGGCACAGGTATTGCTGACAATACATTCATCGCAGATAACTACGTTCGTGGAAGCACAACGGTACCGATCACTGTTGCAACAACCGCTGCTTTGGCAGGCGGAGCAGTCGCTGCACCGGCTCACTGGGAAGCTTATATTTACAGCGATACTCAGCAAATTGCACAATTAAGCTTGATGTTTAATGCTGATGGAACAATCAATAAAAATCTTACCCATGCTGAAAGCCCGATTTTAGATAAAAACACTAACCTTGCATTGGGAACTCAGCCAACATACTCATGGAATGCTGCTATGGGTCAGTTAATATTTACTGTGCCAGCTGGAACGGGTACGGCAATGGTTGGATTGCCTATGGATTTTTCTGAGGTTACAAAATATGCGGGCGACTTTACAGCGTCTTCTACTCAAACAGCTGGATATCCTCCAGGCGCACTTTTGGGTATTTCTGTTGAGCGTGACGGTAGGATTTTGGCGCGATACGGTAACGGTCAGCAACAAGTTCAGTGTCAAGTGATGTTGGCTAACTTTAAAAATCCTAACGGTTTAGAAGTTGCTCGTGATAATCAATTCTTATCAACTTTGGCTTCAGGTGTTGAAGATGCTGGTGCACCTGGTCAGTATGGTACGGGTGCTATCGAAGGATCTTCAGTTGAGCAGTCCAACGTTGACTTAACCGCTGAAATGATCAAATTGATCGCAGCTCAGCGTAACTATCAATCAGTGGCTCAGTTGATCAAAAAGCAAGACGAAGTTTTGCAAACTGCCATCAACATCAGTCAGTAATTGAATCAATTATTTCAGCATAAGGAATAACTTTGGATAAGTTGATCTACACAGCGTTAACGGGTGCCAAACAGGTCATGGACCAACAGGCAACTGTTGCCAACAACTTGGCCAACGTTTCTACTGCTGGATTCAGAGCGCAAATTGATAGTTATCAGGCTGTTCCGATTGTTGGTGATGGAGAGCTGAAGACAAGAACTCAAGTTGTATCTGGAAATACCAGCAGTGATTATTCTTATGGCCCAATCCAGAGAACTGGACGTGACTTAGATATCGCCATCAGTGGCCCAGGTTGGTTTGCTGTGATAGATAAAGAGGGTAAAGAGGCTTATACGCGCAACGGTGCAATGATGGCCACCAGTACTGGCTTGTTGCAAACTCAGCGAGGCTTTAACTTGATGGGCGAGGGCGGTCCAATCACAGTACCACCAGATTCAACCATCAATATTGCCAAAGATGGTTCGATTTCAACCATTGTTCCTGGAACGAACCCTGCTATCAATAATGAACTCGGCAGACTTAAGTTGGTGAACCCTGCTGTTGAAACATTGGTCAGAGGGGATGATGGCTTATTCAGAACAAAAGATGGCAACCCTGCACCGATTGACCAGACCGTGACTGTTGTTGACTCATCAATAGAGGGAAGCAATGTGAACGTTGTTGATGCAATGGTTCGCATGATTCATTTGAGTCATCAATATGAAATGCAGATTAATTTATTAAAAAATGCTGAAAACAATGCTGCTAAGGCTTCGCAGCTCTTTAACCTAAGCTGATTTAGATAACTTTAAAGGTAAAAAAATGATTCGATCATTATGGATTGCAAAAACAGGGTTAGAGGCCCAGCAAACGCAGATGGACGTTATTACCAATAACCTATCAAACGTTAATACCACTGGATTTAAAAAGTCTCGTGCCGTATTCGAAGACCTTCTTTATCAAAATACTCGCCAACCAGGCGCGGTATCTTCTCAAAACACACAACTTCCATCAGGTATGCAGTTCGGTACGGGTGTGAGAGCGGTTGCAACTGAGCGTATGCACACGCAAGGCAATCTTCAAACAACAGGTAATGCCAAAGATGTGGCAATTGATGGTCAAGGTTTCTTTCAAGTTCTTTTACCTGATGGCACAACTGGTTATACGCGCGCTGGATCATTCCAAGTCGATAACCAAGGTCAGCTAGTGACGGCCAGTGGATATGTCCTGCAACCTGCTATCACAATCCCAGCAGATGCCCAATCACTGACAGTGAGTGTGGATGGACTTGTTAACGTGACATTGCCAGGCGCTGCCGCTCCTACTCAAGTTGGCGCTATTCAGTTAGCCGCATTTATTAATCCAGCTGGCTTAGAAGCAAAGGGCGGCAATATTTATATCGAAACCAATGCTTCAGGAGCTCCTGCAGTCAACGTTCCAGGCACTAATGGCTTGGGAACAGTGGTTCAGGGTTACATTGAAACAGCGAACGTTAACGTTGTTGAAGAGATGGTCAATATGATTCAGGCACAACGTGCTTACGAAATTAACAGTAAGGCCGTGACTGCATCTGACCAAATGTTACAAAAGTTAGCGCAATTGTAAGAATAGGTGACTATATGAAGTATTTGATCCTCATCACCACATGCATCACAACCCTCATAGGTTGTGCTGGTGTAACGCCATCCTCAATTACTTCAACTTCTGCAAGTGTTCGACCAATGGCAGCTGAAAGAGCACTGCCCATGAGTGGTGCAATCTATACCGAAAGAACTTATCGATCAATGTTCGAAGATCGTCGTGCAAGCAAAGTTGGTGATGTCATCACCATCATGATTGCTGAAAAAAGTTCTACCAATAAAGCAAACAACACAAAATCAGAAAATACCGGATCTGCAGTTAATAATCTAAGTTCACTGGGTGGTTTATCTGCTGGTGCTTTGAAAAATGCGAATGTCAACGGAGCAGGTGAAAGAACTCTTGAGTCAACTGATACTGGCAATATTACCAATGCTTTTACCTCATCACTGACTGTGACGGTGGTTGATGTTCTTGAAAGCGGTAACTTGGTGGTTCAAGGCGAAAAGCAGATAGGTTATGACCGTGGCGCTGACTTTATTCGTTTTTCAGGGGTGGTGTCGCCACAGTTGATATCTAAAGGCAATGTCATTTCATCGACTCAAGTTGCTGATGCTCGTATTGAATACAGAACAAATTCGCAAGTTGATCAGTCAGCGATCGCAAGCATGATGAATCGACTTTTTTACAGCATCTTGCCTTTCTAGAATCGCTTAAAAAATCTTATGTTTATTCAACAAGCTCAGCTTAAAACGTCAACTGATTTGATGCCGAAAGAATTGATTAAAAAATAT
Organism: Pseudomonadota bacterium; assembly: GCA_039805465.1. Lineage (GTDB taxonomy): Bacteria > Pseudomonadota > Gammaproteobacteria > Burkholderiales > Burkholderiaceae > Polynucleobacter. The sequence continues at coordinate 18,349 of JBDLUD010000018.1, read as the reverse complement.
TTTTTTGGACAAGTGATCTGTTTGGCATTGTTGGTCACCTTCATTCATTCGCCTTTGGCCAATGCTGAGCGCATCAAAGAACTAGCAAGCATTCAGGGTATTCGTCAAAACCAATTGATTGGTTATGGCATTGTTGTTGGACTTGATGGTACTGGTGACCAAAGCCCGGTGACTGTTCAGGGCATTACGAATATGTTGACCCAAATGGGCATCAACACCCCAGCAGGCGCCAATTTACAAGCAAAAAACGTTGCTGGCGTTGTTGTGACTGCTAGCTTGCCGTCGTTCGCGCAGCCTGGCCAAACTCTTGACATCACAGTTTCATCTGTTGGCGCGGCCAAAAGCTTGCGCGGTGGCACCTTGCTCATGACACCTTTAAAAGGTGCTGATGGCCAAGTTTATGCAATGGCCCAAGGAAATTTATTGGTTGGTGGTGCTGGTGCGGCTGCTGCCGGATCAACAACGACCGTTAATCATTTGAGTGCGGGACGAATCAGTGCAGGCGCTACTGTTGAGAGAGCCGTTAATATGATGGTTGGAGAGGGCAGCATCATTACTCTCGAACTTAAAGATTCTGATTTCTCAGTTGCAGCATTGGTTGTGGCAGAGGTCAACAAAAAATTTGGTGATGGCACAGCAAGTGCTAAAAATTCTCGTGTGATCAATGTTCGAGCACCCGTTGATTATGACCAAAGAGTTTCCTTTTTAGGTGAACTTGAGTCTGTCAGAATTCAAGCAAAGCCTCAAGCTGCTAAAGTTGTTTTAAATGCCAGAACTGGTTCAATTGTTATGAATCAGGCAGTCACACTGAAGCCTTGTGCGATTTCTCATGGCAATCTTTCTGTGGTTGTCTCTGCAACCAACGAAGTCAGTCAGCCAGGTGCGTTATCGAGCGGTGAAACAGTGGGCGTGACAAACGCTCAAGTAAGTATCGAATCAAAACCAGGTTTGGTTGTTTCATTGCCCAACTCAGCTCTATTGAGTGATGTTGTGAATGCTCTGAATTCTATTGGAGCGACTCCCCAAGACTTATTGGCAATATTGCAGGCCATTAAAGTATCTGGATCATTGAATGCAGAGTTAGAGATCATCTAATGACTACCCCCGTTGGCGCTGATATTCAAACAAATCAATCGATTGCGATTGATGCCAAGAGTTTGGGTAATTTAAAGGCGGCGGCGAAGAAAAATTCTCCTGAGGCATTAAATCAAGCGGCAAAACAGTTTGAGGCACTTTTCTTAAATATGGTGCTCAAGAGTATGCGCGATGCCACCCCAACTGATATTAATGAAACCAGTTCGGATAGAAAATTATTCACCAGCATGTTTGACCAGCAGATGAGTCAGGTGATGGCCGAAAAAGGTGTTGGTCTAGCTGACATGATGATCAAGCAACTTCAAAATGCTGCCAGTTTTAATCAAGCTGATCCAAAAATAAAGGAAATCAAGGAAAAAGGTTCGCCTGAACCAATGCCTTTGAATGTTCCAAAGACATTTGAACTCAATAAACCTTCACAATCTGGCTTTAATTTATCGAGTGTGACTGGCAAAGTAAAAGAGTTTATTGAACCATTGCTTTCTCAGGCCAAAGAAGCTGGCCAGAAAACTGGATTGCCACCTCAATTCATCTTGGGTCAGGCTGCTTTAGAAAGTGGTTGGGGAAAGCGTCAGATATTGAATGCAGATGGATCAAGCAGTCACAATATTTTTGGGATTAAAGCCAATGCAAGCTGGAAAGGTAAAACCACTGAGATATTAACCACAGAATATATCAATGGTAAACCTGAAAAGGTCATGGCCACATTCAGATCCTATGACTCCTATGCCGATGCTTTTTCTGATTACGCCAATTTAATCTCAACAAGCCCAAGATATAAAAATTTGATTGAGAACGGCCAAACATTATTAGGGTTTGTGCAAGGCTTAAAAAAGGCTGGGTATGCAACAGATACAGCTTATGCAGAGAAGTTAAGTAACTTGATTCGGACGAATTTCAAGGGATAAGTTCATAAGATTTAGAAACGCATCATTATTTATAAAAGGCTCATGTTTTCTATAAATATGCCGTTGTCAATGTACGTAGTATTGAAAGGTGTAAATGGCTGATATTTTATCGATCGCACAAAGTGGTTTGCATGCCGCTCAGGCAGGTATTAACACGACTGGTCAAAATATTGCCAACGTTTCTACGCCTGGATATTCAAGACAGGTTGTGGAGCAGCAGCCCAGCCCTTCAGTTCAATATGGATTGACATCAGTTGGTCAAGGCACAAACGTAACAGGCATTAACCGCATTTATAGTGAGTTTTTAGCTCTACAAGCCAATACTGCAAGAACAACAAGCAGTCAGTTGGCGACGCAAAGTGCTGAAATGCAACCCATTAATAACTTATTGACTGATTCAAGCTCTGGATTATCGACAGCTGTTCTAGACTTTTTCAATAAATTACAAGATTTATCATCCAAACCTTCAGATACTGCAACTCGTCAGACAGTTATTTCTGCATCACAGAACCTTGTGGCAAGATTCAATGATGCTCAGAAGCAGTTGACCAATGTCAATGGTGGTTTGAATATCCAAATCAAAGACAGCGTTGCTAAAATTAATGAAGCAGCCTCTCAAATCGCTTCCTTGAATCAACAAATTGCTGTTTCACAAACAAGTCGCGGTGGTTCAAACGTCAATGGTCTTCTAGACCAGCGTGATCAGGTGGTTGCTAATCTCAGTAAACAAGTCAAGCTCACAGTGAACGAGCAAGACGGCAATTACAACGTCATGATTGGCAATGGTGTGCCTTTGGTGCTTGCATTCAATACTTACAAGCTGGAAACGGTGGCGAGTAAAACTGATCCAACCCGATTGAACGTGAGTTACACCCCAAATGGTGGGGCAGAGGTTGATGTCACAGATGTTTTATTGGGCGGTTCTTTGGGCGGTATTGTTGATTTTAGAAAAAATATACTTAATCCAACCCAAAATACCATCGGACAAATCATCTTAGCCATCACATCGGACATTAATGCTGTGAACAGGAATGGTTTAAAAGCCAGCGGAGTCCAGGGAACAAATATTTTTACTCAGCCCGCAAGCTTGGCTACTCCTTATAAAACCAATACAGGTACTGGCGGTATAAGCATTGCCATTACCAATACAAATCTACTCACTAGCAGTGATTACATTTTAGAAAAAACTGGTGCAGGAGACTCATATAAGTTAACTCGAGTTTCTGATGGCGCCGATGTGTATTCAAACAGCGCTTTAGCAACGATCACCAATGCTGGATTTTCACTATCCATCAGTGCGGGTGCAGTATCTACTGGTGATCAATTTTTGTTAAGACCAACCTACTCCGGCGCTAATAGCTATTCAGTGACTGCAACCATCAATGACTTAGCAACTGCAGGAGCAGGAGCAACACAAGCCAGCCCAGCTGTAGCGCCTGCACCTGGCGACAACTCAAATGTTCTGGCCATGTTATCCAAGCAAACGGCCTTGGTCATGGGGGGCGGTCTAAGTACCTACCAAGACACATTGGGAGGGCTGATCAGCACGGTTGGTAATAAATCAGCAGAATTGAAAGCCACGAGTGCGTATGCAGAGCAGTGGCAGCAAAGCTCAAGTGTTGCCATGGAGAACTACTCTGGCATTAATCTTGAAGAAGAAGCAGCGAATTTATTGCGCTATCAACAAGCCTATCAAGCATCAGGCACTGTCTTGCAAATGGCCAGACAAATGTTCGATAGCATTCTCGGCATCATGCGGTAATCAAATCCTTAGGTAACTTATGCGTATCAGCACCAATACAATTTATCAGCTCAGTAGCAGTCAAATGACGGCTTTGCAAGAGAAAATCTCACAGACTTCTCAGCAGGCAAGTACTGGCAAAAAAGTGATGACCCCTCAGGATGACCCAGTGGGTTCAGCGAAGCTATTAGAAGCAAAGCAGGCGATTTCAATCAATGATCAATATGCAGTGAATCGCAATGCCTTGAAATACACCATTGGTATTGCTAATGTGGCTTTGAACGGTGTTCAAGACGTTATGCAGAGCATGAATGAGCAGATCGTTAGTTTGGGCAACGGATCCTTAAGTAACTCTAATCGCCAGTCAATTGCATTAACAATGCAATCTCAATTAGATCATTTGGTGTCTCTTTCAAATACCAAAGATGCTGCTGGGCATTACATATTCTCTGGGTATAAGTCTGACACAGCCTCCATTGATGCATCAACTTATGCCTATGGTGGCGATGCCAATAATGCCGTGATACAAGTTGATAGCTCGACGCAATTAGGTTTGGGGATCAATGCCAACACAATGTTTTCGAGTGGCTTCCTTGCACAAGTTAAAACAAGTATCAATACGTTGAGCAATGGATCATCAACAGACGCACAAATAGCAACAGCTATCAGTGATTTAACAACGGCATTCAATGCTTCTCAAGTAACTATCAATGCCGCACAAGTCACACTTGGAACAACTGAGAATAGATTGACCAGCATGGATTCGATTGGCGGAGAGCGTGCTTTGGCTTATAAGGATGCTGTCTCTTCTTTAGAAGACGTTGATTACAACAAAGTTTTATCAGATTTAGCGAGACAGCAATTGCAGCTTCAGGTGGCCCAAAAGACATTCACTCAAATCAGCAACTTGAGCATCTTTAATTACATAAAGTAATTAATCGGCAGACAGTTAACTAGCCAAGGTGGCTGTTGCCTGCCTGATCATTTGAATTCCCAGATTCAGTGAATTGATGATGGGGCTACTCCAGTAGGGCATATTGATAGAAAGCATCAAAAAGCCAACACCAATGGTGATGGGAAAGCCAATACCAAATAGATTCAATTGAGGCGCAGCTTTGGTCAGAATCCCAAGAGCAATGTTGGCTATCAACAGGGTGGTCACAATAGGCAAAGAAAGTTGCAAGCCAATACTGAAGATATGAGATCCCCAATAAGCAAGATCTCTAAATGCAATGGGAGCCAAAGAAATTTGATTGATAGGGATTGTTTTAAAGCTATCAAAAAATGATTCGAGCATGACTAAGTGCAAATTGGTACTGAGAAACACAGCCAAGGCCAGCAATGATAAAAATTGAGAAATCACAATCGTTTGCGCTTGCGTTTGAGGATTGTAAAAAGTCGCAAAGCCCAAGCCCATTGATACACCAATCAATTCTCCGGCCATCTCAATGGCTGAAAAGATCACCCGCATGACAAAACCGATTGAAATACCAATTAAAAATTGATTGATCAAGATCAGAAGACCATCCATCGATAATGGGTCTTTTGTGACCGTGAGCGATATGTCAGGCATGATCAAAATGGTCATAGCGATGGCCAAACCAATGCGTGTTGTGACTGGAAAAGAGTTCTGACTCAGAAGCGGGGCGCTTGAAAAAAGGCCCAATATTCGACTAAAAGGCCAAATAAAAGTGGCGACCAAGCTGATCAGTTCTTGACTGCTTATCTGGAACATGGCCTATTCAATCAACATACCTTTGTGTATCAACCGCCAAAATTGGCAATATTGGTCAGCACGAGCTTGAAGTAATCTTCAAAGGATGACAGCATCCAAGGGCCCGCAACCACTAGCGCAATCAGAATTCCTAACAATTTTGGAATAAAAGAAAGTGTTGATTCATTGATTTGAGTGGCTGCTTGAAAAATACTGACCACCAGTCCAATCACCAAAGCCACTAACAGTAATGGGCCAGCCAGCATGATTGTCAAATCAATTGCTTGTCTACCAAGCATCATCGTGTCTTGTGGATTCATGAGTTTTTCAAGAAAAACTTTGGGCTAAAGAACCTAACAGTAATTGCCAGCCATCTACAAGAACAAAGAGCATCAATTTAAATGGTAGCGACACAATCGATGGTGGAACCATCATCATACCCATGGCCATCAATATCGAAGCGACCACCATATCAATGATCAAGAATGGAAGAAACACGGTAAAGCCGATTTGAAAAGCAGTTTTTAATTCGCTTGTGACAAAAGCAGGAACTAAGATGGTTAATGGGATATTTGTAACATCAAATACTTCATTTGATTTTGACATTTTTACAAAAAGAGCTAAATCAGCCTCTCTAGTTTGTTTGGTCATGAATGCTTTAAGGGGCTCTGCCGCTCTATCGATAGCCACGGTGGTAGAAATCTTGTTGGCAGCCAATGGCTCATAAGCATTTTTGTAAATATCATCAATCACTGGGCTCATGATGAAAAAAGTCATGAACAAAGCCAAACCAATTAACACCTGATTGGGTGGTGAGTTTGTCGTACCCAAAGCTGAACGAAGCAAGGACAAAACGATGATGATCCTGGTGAAGCTGGTCATCATCAAAATAACTGCTGGTAAAAATGTCAGTGATGTTAATAATATGAGTAGCTGTAGGGTCAAGCTATAGGTTTGTCCGCCACCAGCGTTTTTACTAACATTAAGACCTGGTAATTCTTGCGCTAAGGCTGGCTGAATCAAGAAAGTGAATAATCCAGCGAATAAAACACTTGAAATGACAAGGAACTTGAAGCGATTCTCTTTGTATTTACCCAGAGTTTCAAGAAAAGAGAAATTCTTAAAAAAAGAAAAGCAATTATTTAACATTATTTTTTCTTAGGTAGGTTTCTAGCCAAGATTTAGCATTAAATGGCTCAGGAGTAGATACCTCACCCTGAGTAACATCTGTTTCTGCTGTTTTTTGTAGGGTTGCAATGTGGTTAACCTGACCTGCTGCAACGCCAACAAGAATCAATTGTCCCGACACTTCAATTAAAGCCACTTTCTCTCTTGGGCCTAATGAGCTGATGGCTTTTAATTGAATTAAATTTGAAGGACTGCCTCGCCCCATTTGTAATTTACGCAATAGATAAGCGCAACCCCATATAACTAATAAAACTGCTGCAAGTGCGAAGGTTGTTTGAAATAAAGCGCTCATTGACGGCTTAACCTACGCATGCGTTCAGCTGGAGAAATAATGTCGGTCAAGCGAATGCCAAATTTATCTTGGATGACCACGATTTCAGCTTTTGCAACAAGCGTTCCGTTGACGTAGACATCTAAGGGCTCAGACACATTTGTATTGAGAGGAACCACTGAGCCTTGGGTTAAGCGAACTAAATTTTTGATCGGCATTTTAGTGCGACCTAATTCAACTGTTAATTGAACGGGAATGTCTAAAATAAAGTCGATGCTTTGCGGGCTGTCATCGGACACATCGCCCATATTCAAATCTTTAAAAACACTGCTAGGGTCAGCGGATGACTCTTGTGCAATATTTTCAGGGGAACCAGGGTTATTTTCTTCTGCCATATAAAAACTCTTTAGGTGAGATGTGTGAAGGAATCAAAATTGTGAATAATCTTTTCTACTTGGATGCATAAACGATTATCTTTCTGACCATAAGTGCACTCAATGACTGGTAAACCTTCTACCTTTAAATTAATGAGATGAGGGAGTTCTGCATATAAAACATCTCCAACTTTTAAATCCAAAACCTTTTGCAGTGTGGTCGGAATGTGACAAAGCTCAGCTATGGTCACAACTTCCGCATCAGACATTTGCATTTTTAGTGATTCATACCAAATAGACTTAACGTCAGAGGTGGCCGTGTGTGAGTCACTGGAAATAATCTCTCTTGCAGGCTCTAACATGGCGTTGGGCAAGCAAAAACTGATGCGACCACTGATATTACCCACATCAATAACAAAAGTTGTCACTGTTGTTAAGTCTGTTTGAGGTGCAATATTGGCAAACGTTGGGTTCATCTCAGTTCGGACAAACGTTGGCTCAAGAGGGTAGTACGGCTCCCATGCTGTCTGATAATTCAACAAGAGAAGATTGAGAATGCGCTGAATGGTTCTCAATTCTGTCGAGGTGAATTCTCTGACAATACCGCCCATTTCAAAACGACCATCGCCACCAAAAAAGCTATCTATGAATAAGAATGAAATATCGGGGTCAAAGACACAAAGCCCGGTGCCGTTCAAAGGTTTTAACTGAACTAAATTCAAACAAGAAGGATTGATGATGGACTGTAAAAATTCTCCATATTCAATGACTCGAATTGTTCCAGTTGAAATATTGGCTGATCTCTTTAAAAAGTTATAAAGAGTGATTCTTGCTAAGCGAGTAAAGCTGTCATTGATCATCTCAAGTGTTGGCAATTTCTGTGCCATATACCTCTGTTTGAGAGGGTCATATTTAACGACATCTGCGTCGCTAAATTGGAATGGAGCTTCTACTTTTGGACTCGAAAGTCCAGTCAGCAGAGTGTCCATTTCATTTTGAGAGAGGGATTCTTCAGCCATGGTTATTGAATGATGAAACTTGTGAACGCCACATCTAAAATTTCAATGGGTTCTAATTTTTCTGTAAAAGGCTTTTCTGTGATTGTTTTAAGCTCTTCTAGCAAAGCCAGCTTGCCTTCTGAACTGATAACATCTTCTGGTTTTTTGCTGGCCAAGATGATCAATGCCCTTGTGCGAACTTGTGGCATATAAAGTTTGACGAGTGCTGAATCTTCACCATTTTTCAATTGAAGGGTGATTGTTAGTTGAAGATATTGACGGCTATCTTTTAAGTTAACCGTTAATGTATCAATGGGCATGTAAACGGGGATGGCCTCAAGGGCACTTGCTTTTGCTTTAGCTTGCTCTTTTTCGGCATCTGTATCACCGCCTTTTAGAAAAAACCAAGCACCACCTCCAGCAAGAGCTAAAACCACTACCGCACCAATGATGATGAGAGGCAGTTTTGATTTTTTTTGCCCTTCTTCGCTTTTTTCTTCAGCCATTTCTTAAACCTTAGTTTTGTTTGTTAAACGTATGTATTGATCAAGCCCTGACCCTGAATAGATGCAGCCTCAACCTGATTGCTGAGTGCCTCGATATTCTTTATTTGAATATCAGTCTTGGCATTCTCTCTATTTTGGTTATAGCTTCTTGAATTAATATCAGCCTGTCCTAGCTGCAGCCCACTGTTCTCAAACATTTTGCTTAGGGCAGGGATGGAATCCTGAATGGCTTGACGAACTTCTGAGCTGGTAACAATGAACTGAACGTTGGTTTTATTTTGGTCTGTTTGAATATTTATCTCGAGTGGGCCAAGATTTGGCGGATTGACCGTGATATTTGCATTCTGTAAAGAGTTTGCCACCATCCAAGTGATGCGCTGATTTAATGCTGGACCCCAATCAGGACTTGAGACAGGCGGCTTTAATTCAACCACATTGACTGAATCCACTTGTGGGGTTCGCAGATTATTACCGATGTTATTGATACTGATATTTTGGTTTGTTGTATCCAAAGCCAAATCAGAAGCAAGTACTCTCTGGGCCGTAGCTGCAGCAGTGATTGAATTATTTAGTTTTACTGAGTTGCCAACTTTTAATTCTGCCAGCTGGTTTTCCAAATCAACTAAATTTGAAGCCAATAAGCTTTCATTATTGTTGGTTAAATTATTGCTGGCACTATTTCTGGCATTTTGGAGAATTGAATTTCTCAAATCATTTTCTGATGTGACTTCCGCACCCATGATTTCTGGAGTAAATCCAGTCATGTTCATTTGCTTGGCTTGGTTGATGTCTTGAGCGCCATCATTGAATGCTGCGGCGTCCATCATTGTTTTGGCTTCTGGCAAACGTTTTGAGGTGTCTTGAGCATTGATTGCTGCATTAGCGGAATCCGTCAATGCGCTTTGTGTGATTCCAGAAACCCCTGATGTGGTTGAGACATTCTCAATTTGCGTGGCTGTATCAGAAGTGGTTAAACGATCAATAACTTTTGCAGCAAGATTAATGCCGCTCAGCAGTGAAGGAGCGACTGCCATGCCAGCCATGGCTTCAACAATTTCAGAATTCTCAGTATTTTTCTCCTCGGCATCACTCGCAGCTTTGCTGGTTAACTTAGCGTCTTGCGATTGAGCTTGATTGGAGTCAGTACTTTTTGTTTCTGATGGCTGAATTGTTGAAGCTTGTTGGTTGAGCTTTTCGGTTTGAGCGGCTAACTGCTGATCAAAGCTCATGCCAGAATTTGATTGTTGACCATTGTCAATCTGACTCACATCAAGCTGAGGGCTATTAACAATGGTGCTGAGAATGCTTGGAAGATTCACTTTAAAACCCTTTTCTCATAACAGAAAGTTCATCAGAGTTTGTTTGCTCAATGAGATTTGCTCGAGCTCTTGATAACTTGATTTGTTTTTTCTGTAATATTTCGTACACAAGTCGTTTTTTTTCGATTTCTCTGAAGTCAGCCTGTCGTTGAGTCACGACATCTTGTGCAAACTGGATGTAGGCTGACTGTTGCACGGCAATCTTTTCAATGTTGTTGATGAATTGACGCGTGTTTCGGTATTCTGAAATGCTCATCCCTTTTAGGGCTTTTTGACCAAGATTGTCTTCATATTGATTGGCAAATTGATACAAAGTGTTTGATTTGTCTTTTGTTGACTGTACATTTTTCAAAGCACTGGCCAAAGCAATAGACGCTGCTTTTGCTTTTTGATCAGCTAAGTCAATAAGAAGTTGAATGACACTTGGGTTCATGGTGCCATTATGTTAGAAACCAGCGGTTTCTAATCAAGCGAATAGAGCAGAAAGTTCCCTTAAACTCTCCTCAATACCGTGTTTTTCATCAATTCCTTGCTGAAGAAATTGCTCAATGGCAGGGTATTTTTCGATCGCTAAATCCAAAATGGGGTCGTTTCCGGCAACATAAGCGCCAACGTTGATTAAATCGCGATTTCTTTGGTATTTGGAGATTAAAGCTTTTAGTTGGCGAGCCTCTTTTTGGTGCTCTGCAGTGCTGATTGTGGTCATACTTCTGCTGATGGATTGTTCCATGTCAATAGCAGGGTAGTGTCCTGAATCCGCTAACTGGCGATTTAAGATGATGTGGCCATCTAAAATGGCTTTGGCCGAGTCTGCTACTGGATCTTGCGACTCTTCACCTTCGGTCAAAATGGTATAAAAAGCCGTGATTGAGCCGCTGCCACTTTCACCATTACCAGCGCGTTCGATTAAAGAGGGTATTTTTGCAAATACTGAGGGTGGATAACCCTTTGTGGCTGGTGGTTCGCCAATGGCTAAGCCAATTTCTCTGGCTGCCATGGCATAACGAGTGAGTGAGTCCATGATCAAGAGCACATTTTTGCCTTGATCTCGGAAATATTCGGCAATTGCGGTTGCATAAAAAGCACCTTGCAAGCGCATAACCGCAGAATTGTCACCAGGTGCGGCCACGATCACGGACCTGGCCAAGCCTTCTTCACCCAAGATGTCATCAATAAATTCTTTCACTTCTCGACCACGCTCGCCGATGAGGGCAACGACGGTGATGTCAGCCGTTGTATAGCGTGTCATCATGCCAATCAGGATACTTTTGCCAACGCCCGATCCGGCGATCAAACCCATGCGCTGGCCACGACCAACTGGTATTCCTGCGTTGATAGCACGTATTCCAGTGTCTAGTTTTTCGACGATCGGTGATCGGCGCAAAGGGTTGATCGGTGGCACGTATAAGGGGGCGGAAGGGTAACTTTCAATGGCCGGGCCTGAATCCAGAGCTTTTCCTGCCGCATCAACCACTCTTCCTAAAAGCTGAAATCCGACCGGTAGTGATCTGCCTGATGAAGGGGTACTTTGCTCATGAGTTGCTTCATGATCAAAAGAAAGTGGTCTTGGAATACTGTCAGATGGAATGACATAGTCTCCGGGCCGCACACCCTCAACGTTTCCAAGTGGCATTAAAAATAAACGGTCACCATCAAACCCAACCACCTCTGCGTCAACACGAGAATTATTTGGTAGGGAAACGTAGCAAGGACTGCCAACAGGCAGTCTTAAGCCTACCGCTTCCATGACCAAGCCCGCCACGCGAATCACTTTTCCTTGGGTCTCTAATAGTTGAGCGTCATTGATGCGCTCATGACATGATTGAACAAAATCAGTCAGCATGGAGTTATCTGTGCTTAGATCTGGCATGCTCAGATTTGATTATCGGTGGGCTTTTTACCCATCGCAATCGCTAGTTTTTGCCATTTTGATTCAATCGATGCATCGATGCGATTGCTTCCGGTTTCAATCAGACAATCTCCTCGTGCAACTTGATCATTTGGCTGAATCACCCAGCCTGCTTGTTTTAATGCGGGTCCCTGGAATTCTTCAACAAGTAAAGCATCCTTTGGATGCAACATGATTTTTGCAGGTAACTGAAAGACGGGTATCCCTTGAAGGGCTTGATGAATCACGTCATTGATCAGGTCTGGCTTAGCTTCTAAAGCATTGCTGGCCAAAGCGCGGCCGGCATTGAGCGTGAGGTCAACCAACTCTTTTGCCATTTCTTCACGAACAAATTGAATCTGCTGTGATAACTTGGCCTGCATGGCAACCAGCAAAGCTATCTTCTCATTGATTTCAACTTTGGCTTCCTCTAAGCCTTGCGCAAAACCTTCTCCACGACCTTGAGCAAAACCTTCAGCTTGACCTTCTTTCCTGCCTTCAGCGAACTCGGCCTGTCGGCCATCGATGATTTCTTGAGCTAACTTTGCAATGGATGGATCGGGATGTCTAAAACGATCTTCATTGAGCGAGACAAGCTCCCATCTTTCGTACGCAGTCTCTATTTTCTGTTCGGACATTAAATGAACTCTTCTTCATCACCTTCAGACATGACAGAAATAGTTCCTGCGCCCAATAAACCTGTAACAACCGCAAGAATCTCTCTTTGTTGTTTTTCAACTTCTGATAATTTGACTGGGCCTTTTGCCTCAAGATCTTCACGAAGAAGATCACCAGCACGACGCGACATATTGTTAAGAAACTTATCGCGTAGGGCATCTGAAACACCTTTGAGGGCAGTGACCAAACCTTCAGAAGAAATTTGTTGAAGAACAATTTCCATGTCGCGATCGCGAATTTTGATGATGTCATCAAAGATGAACATCTCATCTTTGATTTGCTGAGAGAGCTCTTCATCAATACCTGCAACATATTGCATGACATTGTCACTGACTTCAGTACCTAAGAAGTTAAGAATTTCGGCAGCAGGGCGTACTCCACCCAAGCCCCTTTGTGAATCATCTTTAAGCAATAATTTAGAGAGAGAAATATTCACCTCTGTCAGTGCTTCAGGGGGAATACCATCTAAGGTGGCAATTCTTGATATGACTTCGTTTCTGACTTCAACCGGCAATTCAGTGAGAATTTCCCCCGCTTTTTGGCGAGTCAAGAAAACCAAAATGGTTGAAATGATTTGAGGGTGCTCATTGACAATCAACTGTGCCGCCTGTTTGGCCGGCATGTTCTTCAGAACATCAAGTCCTGAAGAGTAATCTTGTTTGTTTAAGATTCTGCCAAGAACAAGACCGGCATCCTCTTCGCCGAGGGTTTTCTCTAAAATATCTTTTAGGAATTCATCGTTATTAACCCCTAATGCGGATTGGGATTTGACATCAACGCTGAAGTCTCTCAATACTTTACGTAAATAAGCGTCATTGACGCCCTTTAATTCAGAAATGGCTCGACTGATTCGCTGTAATTCATCGGATGTCAGATTCTTGAGAACATCCGCAGCTTTCTCTTCGCCAAGAGCAAGTATTAATACGGCTGATTTTTTTAAGCCCTCAACGCTCATTCGTTAATCCAATCTTTGACTACCGCTGCTACAGCTTTAGGATTTTGAGCGCCAAATTTTTGAACCGCTTTTAGGTCGCTGCCAGAGTTACGGCCAAGGCCTGAGAGATCGGAAGCAATTTTCTTGGCTTCAGCATCAAGCTCTTCATCAATTTCTTCTTCCTCTTCTTCTTGCTCCGCATTGCCAGCTGCACCGGCACCACCAGCTCCGCCTGCGAAACCTCCTGCAGCTGCTCCAGCTGAGCCGAAAGCGAAGCTGCCACCAACAGATGCGCTCGCCATGCGTGCCATGAGTGGTTTAAGAACTTTGGAGTAAAGCAAGAATAAAACAACCGCTGTTGCAAGGTATTGAAGGACAGTTTTGGCAGTTGATAAGTTAGCGTAAGGTTTCCAAAATGCTTCCTCTGGAATATCTACTTTTTCGACTTGTTTGAATTCGCTATTGGTCAGGTTGATCGTATCTCCACGATCTTGGCTGAATCCAACAGCCTCTTTGATGAGTGCAGTGACTTGTGCTTTTTCTTCATCGGTCAATGGTTTTTGGGTAGTTTTACCTTCAGCATCTACCGATGGTTTTAAATTAACGACAACTGCCACAGCTAAGCGTTTGATGCCACCAACAGGCTCTTTGGTGTAGCTAACAACTTTATCAACTTCGTAGTTGACGATATTTTCTCTTTTAGCATTCGTTGCTGCTCCAGCAGCAGTCCCGGCACCAGCTGCAGGAGTAGCACCAGCTTGATTACTTGCTGCCCCTGGAATGCCACCTTTAATCGGATCTGAACTGGTTGATTCGTTACTCTTCTGACTGCGGATAGTATTTTTCTCTGGATTGCTATTGGGGCTGTATGTTTCCGTTGCTTTTTCAACGGTGGCAAAATTCACTTCTGCTGCCACCTGAGCTTTTACGTTACCCTCACCCAGCAGTGGCGTCAGTATTGCCTCGATACGTCTGTTGAGATTGTCTTGAATGTCTCTGACATACTTTAATTGTGAAGGATCCAGTTTATTTGGATCATTGCTATCGCTGGTTTTGGCTGAGAGTAGGGAGCCATTTTGATCAACAACCGTGACGTTTTTGGCAGGTAACTCAGGAATACTGCTTGATACCAAATGCACGATGGCGTTGACTTGGCCCATGTCCAAAGCTCTACCGGGCTGCAAATTGACCATGACTGAAGCGGTAGGGAATTGTTTTTCTCTAACAAAAACAGAGGGTTTAGGAATGGCTAAATGAACCCGGCTGGATGCAACAGAGCCAATCGAATTGATGGTTCTGGCTAATTCACCTTCTTGAGCTCTCTGATAATTAACTTGCTCGATAAATTGAGAAGTGCCCATTTTTTGGTTTTCCATCAGCTCAAAACCGATGTTTCCTCCTCTGGGCAAACCTTGGGCTGCAAGCTTTAAGCGAGCGTCATAAACTTGTCCTGATGGCACCAATATAGTGCCGCCATCTTCTGAAAACTTGTAAGGAACTGCCATTTGAGAAAGGGCGGCAACGATGGCGCCGCCATCACGATCAGAATAATTGGATAAAAGGACTCGGTAATCAGCTGTTTTCATGCTCCACATAAAAACAGCGGCCATGATTCCAATTGCTAGAGCAATGCCTGCACCCAAGGCAATATTGAGTCCAAAACCACTCTGAATAAAGTTGCTAAATCCACTGCGTTGTTCGTTAGCTTGATCTGGCATCGTTCATCTAATTTAGGGTGAAAAAAATGTTACAAATTTACAAATAACATTCTCCTACTTACTAAAACAACTATAAGCCTAAATAGGGGTGAAAAACCCCCTTTTATCAGAGGGTTGACTTGGTTTTGACTTGTTATAGTCTTTCTATCTTGTGAATGTAATAAAAGGCATTAATTTAATATGACATCACCTGTCGGAAGCTCTCAAATAGAGTCGATTTTGAGTCAGATACGGAATAGTTCTGCCGTTGTGAAGCCGCCTGTGGCTAAAAGCATGGATGTTGCCAACCCAGCCTCAACAACAAAAATCGATTTTGCTTCTGCTTTGCGCGCTCAGTTAGATCAACTGAATAACATTGAGCAAAACTCAGTGAGCTTGGGGCAGCGATTTGCCTTGGGTGACACCAAAGTCAATTTGTCTGATGTCATGATTGCCTCACAAAAGGCCAGCGTTGCCATACAAACCAGTGTTCAGGTGCGTAATAAGGTCGTTGCGGCCTATCAAAGCATCATGAACATGCAGATTTAAGCTGGTCAATCCCCATCTTTTTTGGTTTCTACTTTTTTCGCAGGCACCATTGCTGCGTCGATTTGATAAAGCCAAGCCAAGAGTTCTGCCACCACTTTATACAAACTGGGTGGGATCTCCTTATCCAAATCAATCCCCATGAGCAAAGCCACGAGTTCTTTTGACTCATGCACGTAGATGTCATTGGCTTTTGCAAGTTCAATGATTTGCTCTGCAATCAGACCCTTGCCGGCCGCAACAACCACAGGGGCTCTGCTGCCAGCTTCGTAGGCGATTGCAACAGCAGTGCGCAGGTCTTTGGGCTTATTCATCTTTTTGAATGATGATGCTGCTGACATCATGCCCTATCGCACTGAGGGTGTTAATCAATGCTTGTTGAGACTCTTGCAAACGAGTGACGCCAGAATCTTTGCCAATCAGTAATTTCACTTGAGTTTGGTTGCCGATGATGATGACAGAAGCCTTTACTTCACCTAAATGAGGTAAATGAAACTGCATTCTGGTCTGCCAAACCTTTTCGGCTGGTTCATTGGTTTTATTGGGTGTTCTGGGGGTGTCGTCTTTGATTTGCCAGGTGAAGTGCTGTCCTGGCCAAAGCTCGCCCTGCCAGGTAAAACTTCGTTTTTCTAGTGCATTTAATTGTTGTGGAATGACTGAGTTATTCGTGCCTCCCATGCCATCCTCTTGCGTATCCGTAAAGATGACTGCGCGCAATAAACTTTGTTGGTTTTGTGGTTCTTGCTTGATTTGATCGGTTGTTCTTTGGCCAATCAACCAATCTTTTAGGTGTGATTCATAAAAAGTGCCGCTCATCTCTACAGCTTTTGATAGTTGCGGAGGTAACTCATCAACACTTTCTTGATGAGATAGGGATGATTTAAGAAGGGGTCTTGCACCTTTGATAGGGGTGCTGTCATTGGGTATCTGACCCATCAATTGACCCAAAGAGCTGAACTTTTGTTCTGGATTGTGTAAGCGGCCACTCACACCAAAACTTAGATTGGGACTTTTGCCCAGCAAAGTTAATTCCAGTGATTCGCCAACTTCTAGGCCGGCAGGCAACTGCATCTGAACGGTCGCGGAGTTTTTGCCAGTCTCTTTTGAGGTTAGCTGAACAACTGCGGTGCCATCAGGCTGAAAACTTAGGATTTGTGCTTTGAAATTTTTGCCAACCGCTATTTGATCGAGGCGAATGGCAGAGTCAATTCGGGGATCTCCGGCCACAGCGCTTGAGCGCAGAATCTCAGTTGCTGAGATAGCCGTTTTATTTGCCAAAAGATTATTTGGCAGAATAGCCATAAAAAAACCTTAAGTTAGAAATCTCTTGAATTGTAAAAGCGTTCGATTTTCTTTTGGTTACTGGTGTTTCCAATCAAGGCATCTAGATTTTTCATCCAAGGCTCTGTGATGTCACGGATCGCTCGGTCGTTTCCAAGAATGCTTTGTATCAACTTGAACTTCTTCTCAATATTATCAGAAGAAAGGGGGGCAGTTACTTCCTCAGATTTAAGAATACCCACTTCATTGGTGCATTTTGCGCCTAATTCTTCGAATAAAGACCAATTTTTTTCACGGGCAGCCACCAACATCTCTTCAGTGATGTTTTGTACATTCTCATACAAAGAAATCACGTCATCTTGCGTCAGCATCATAAAGCCCTCGCAAAATTTTGGGCGCCGGATTCGTTGGCCGCAGGTGTTCTTTGTCTGGTCGCCACATTCACCTTGGGATCGATGGTATTCCAAGCACCTCTGAGCTCATTGATCAAGTGACGAACCTCAGCAATCTTATTTGTATCGTTGTGTAAATTGGCTAAAGTTAATTGGTGAGCCATGTACTGGTAAAGCATGTGCAGGTTCTCACCTAATTTATTGCCTTTCTCGTACTTAAGGCTGGCGTCAAGACCCAATAAAATAATGTCAATCGCTTTGCTGATTGAAGTGCATTTCTCAGTCAGCTTACCATTTTGAATATCAAATTCAGCTTGATTCAAGGCAATCACAGCACCCTCAAATAGCATGCTGATCAATTTATGCGGGTCAGCCACCAAAGCGTTTGACTCTAAATTAATCATCGCGTAATGTTTTGCCGCATTGTGCGTATAAGTGAACATGAATGATTGCCTTATAAATGACTGCTATTAGTTGTTTTGTTTATTACTCATGGCATCAAACTGATTAGTCAAATAACTGGCCATCGAATTTAAGCTCGATACCGTTCTGTCTAATGCCGTGTATTGTTTTTGATACATTTTTTGCAAATCAGCCAAACGCAATTGTTCTTGATCTGCTTTGGCTTGTAATCGACGAATCTCAGACTGCAGGCTAGATTTTCTGTTGGTAATTAATCCATCAATGCCGGTAGCACTGGTGAGAGCGGTGTTTAGTTGGTAAGCAAAACCTTGCAAGGTTTTGCTATCACTTGAATTACCCGTTCCAGAAAATAGCTTGGCTACTTTGTTGAAGTTAGCATTGATAGCTGTGTTTAAA